>JBHHZI010000098.1:0-12375 GCA_046757965.1 Acidobacteriota bacterium
GCGGTCCGCGGCGACGCCGCTCGCGCGCCGGCCGGCGGGGGGCTGGCCGGGCCGTCGGTCGTGGTCTTGCCGGCCGGCCGGCGCCGGGCCGGGGCGGTGGTGCCGCCGGCGTGGCCGCTGCCGGGCCGCCCCGTCCCGGGGCCCCGGGTGCCGGCGCCGCGGCCGGCCGAGCCGCTGCCGCCGCCTCCTGCGCCGCCGTCGGCGGTCAGGCGAGCGGCGATCTCGGCCAGCGGTGTCAGATCGGCTGCCTCCACCATGCGCAGCGCGCCCAGTTCCAGCAGCAGGCGGGGCTGCCGGGCCAGGCGCAGGGACGGCTCCAGGTCGGACGCGAGCTGGAAGAGCCGCACGAGGGTGTGCTCGTCGAACGACCGCGCCAGCGTGGCCAGGTGCCGGCGTTCCTCCGGACCGGCGTCGACGAGCGGCGTCTCCTCGCCGACGGCGGCCAGCACCGACAGATCGCGCAGGCGGGAGAGCAGGGCCGCCGCGAAGCGCTGGGGGTCGTCACCGCGATCCTCCGAGGCCCGCAACGCCTTCAACGCCCCGCCGGCGTCCTGCCGGCCGACACAGGCGAGCAGGTCGTCCACCCGCTGCGCCGGCAAGGCGCCCAGCACGGTCTCCGCCTCGTCGTCGGCGATCGACTGCCCGCAGAACGACACGAGCTGATCGAGGGCCGACAGGGCGTCGCGCAGCGACCCGGCCGCCTCCCGCGCCACCAGCGACAGAACGTGTGGCGAGACCTCGAGCTGTTCCTTGCCGGCCACCGTGGCCAGGTGCGCCTCGATGTCGCCACGGCCGATGCGCCGGAAGGTGAAATGCTGGCAGCGGGAGAGGATGGTCGCCGGGATCTTCTCCATCTCGGTGGTGGCCATGACGAACACCACGTGCGGCGGGGGTTCCTCGAGCGTCTTCAGCAGCGCGTTGAACGCCGAGCGCGACAGCATGTGCACCTCGTCGATGATGATGACGCGGTGGCGATCCCGCACCGGCTGATAGGTGAGGCTCTCCTGCAGGTCGCGGACGTCGTCGACCTTGTTGTGACTGGCGCCGTCGATCTCGAGAACATCCACGGCGCTGCCGGCGGCGACCTCCCGGCAGGGGTCGCAGCGATTGCACGGCGTGGCCGTCGGCCCCTCCTCGCAGTTCAGGGCCTTGGCCAGCAACCGGGCCATGGTGGTCTTGCCGACCCCGCGGGTGCCGCAGAACAGGAAGGCGTGCGCCACGCGCCCCGACCCGATGGCGTTGGTCAGGGTGCGCACGACGGCGTCCTGACCGACCACCTCCTCGAAGGTCTGGGGCCGGTACTGGCGCGCGAGAACCCGGTAGGGCGTCGCCGCGGCGTCGGTCCCGGCGCTCACCGCAGAGGACTCCGCGCCGGCGACGTCGCGGCCGGCGCCGGTGGCGGGAAGGATGAAAATGGCCGTGCACCCCGGGTCGAAACCGCGTACACGTGAGAGCAGCCTCCACCGCCTGCCACCCAGGAGACCTGCGGCACATGCGCCCAGCCGGGGACCGCTGCTCCCTTCCGGGCCTGACGGGGTTGGCGGCGGGTCATTGCACAGGGCTGGGCGGCCGGTTCCGGCGGCGCCGTCCCACGCGGTACGCTCGATCCCTCGGCCGGGGAATTCAGTCCCGCTGGAGCGGATTGCAGGTTACAGGGCACCGCTGGCTCCCCACCTAGCACGGCCAAACCGATCTTGATGTTCATCCTGGACGTCTGGTCCTCTCCGGCGGCGACACGGGCCCCGCCGGGTCGAGATGATGGCGGAGAGAGAGGGATTCGAACCCTCGGTACGGTTACCCGTACACACGCTTTCCAAGCGTGCTCCTTCAGCCACTCGGACATCTCTCCAGCGGATTGTCGGGCTCCGGTCGACGGACGGAACGGGTTCATCCTACTGGACCGGGGTCGAGACGGTCAACGTCGTCGGGTTCGACGGGGGAAGCGAGAAGAAATGTCCTCAATAGAGGACATTTCCGGGGGAGCGCGGAGAAATCGCCGCAAGTCGAGGCGATCCGCACAAAAAACTTTCAACTTTTCCCCTCTTTCGTGTATATTAACTGTGCGGTCGAAAAGTGGACCGCGACCCCGGTGGCCCACACCGCCGGCTTCAAGGGGCTGGAATACACTTCAGAGCCCCGGAGTTTTTTTGTCCCAGGCAGCGGACCCCAGCTGGGCAGAAATCCTGGAGTAACGTGACGGCGCTCTCCGGTTTTGTGCCGGAATCCTGAAACCTGTGAAGATGGCCTTTCCTCGCGACGAGGGAGGGTAGACCGCGGTCAGCCGCGTGTGGCTGGCCCCTTTGAATGTGCGTGACAGATGGCAAGACTATCGATGCGTTCCGCGACGGCCCTCCTCGATGATCCCGAGGAGCTTCGCCCCGATCAGCTGGACGACCGTGATGAGTCCGGCGCAGACGACTCCAAAAAAGAGGAGGAGTTGATGCACGACGATCGCAACGGGTCCGCCGCGTGGGCGGAGCCCGAGGACATCACCCCCCCGGCACCGCCCACGACGGACGATCTGGTGGGCGGGGGCGGCAACCTCCTGCCCATCTATTTCCGTGAGATGAAGACCGTGCCGCTGCTCACGCCGGAGCGGGAAGCTCGGCTGGCGCGTCGCATGGAAACGGGCCGGCGCGGGATCCGCAAGATCATCGTGAAGAACCCGACCCTGGCCAGGGAGCTGCTGGATCCGGCCTCGCTGCGGCAGGCCACCGTGGCCCGACCGGAGCGCGACATTCTCCTCGGCTACACGGACAAGCTGCGCGTGCTCAACCGCCGGGTGCTCAAGGGCGTGAAGGGCAAGCGGGGCAAGGCCCGCCAGGCCGCCCTGCGGGAGAACAGCGCTCTCATCCGCCGCATCCGGGTCAAGGGGGACCGGCTTGCCGTTCTCACCCGGCGCGCCATCCGGGCCGAGATTCTGATGGAGCGCTCGCGCGAGGAACTGACCCAGGCTAACCTGCGACTCGTGGTGTTCATCGCCAAGAAGTACCTGAACCGCGGCCTGTCGTTCCTCGATCTCATCCAGGAGGGCAACATCGGTCTGATGCGCGCCGTGGAGAAGTTCGAGCATCGGCGCGGCTTCAAGTTCTCCACCTATGCGTACTGGTGGATCAACCAGGCCATCCAGCGGGCCCTGGCCGACAAGTCACGGACCATCCGCATCCCCGTGCACATGAACGAGAAGATCAAGAAGGTCAGCAATGCCGTGGCGGAGCTGACGGGCAAGCTGGGCCGCAAGCCGAAGGTCAACGAGATCGCCGAGACCACCGAGATTCCCGAGGAGAAGATCGAGGAGGTCCTGCGCTCCATCCGCCGGCCGCTGCCCATCGAGAACACCGGCGACGACGATGACGCCGATGCCGGGCCGATCCGGTTCCTGGTGGACGAGCATTCCATCTCTCCGCTGGAGACCGCGGTCACCCTCAACCTGCAGGAGAAGATCGAGGAGACCCTCGACACCCTGACGGACCGTGAGCAGAAGATCATCCGCCTGCGCTTCGGCATCGGACACTCCTCCGACCACACCCTCGAGGAGGTCGGCAAGGAGCTGAGCATCACCCGCGAGCGGGTCCGGCAGATCGAGTCGAGGGCACTGAAGAAGATGAAGTGGGACGATCGCACGCGCCGGCTGATGGAGTTTCTGTGAGTCAGCGCCCCGCCTCGACGCTGCCCCGCCCCCAGCGGCGCCACCGCGGCCGGGGGGGCAAGGCGATCGATCGGTCGGGGACCTTCACTCTCAAGCAACTGACGGAGATGACGTCGGACCAGCTCGGCAAGGTGGCCCACACGCTGGAGGTCACCCCCGAACCGGACGTCTCCGAGCAGGACCTGCGCTTCCGGGTGCTCGCGGCCCAGGCGGAGCGCCTCGGCCTGCTGTTCTACGAGGGGGTCCTCGAGGTCCTCCCGGACGGCTACGGGTTCCTTCGCAGTGCCGAGCATGACTATCTGCAGGGGCCGGAGGACATCTTCGTGCCGCCGGCGCTCATCCGCATGTTCCGCATGATGACCGGCGACACCGTCTCGGGGCAGGTGCGCACCCCGCGTAGCGACGAGCGCTACTTCACGCTGACGCGCGTCGAGGCGGTCAACTTCCAGCCGCCGGAGAAGAGCCGGGAGCGCACCCACTTCGACAACCTGACGCCGCTCTATCCCGAGACCATGCTCCGCATGGAGACCGACGGCCCGAACCTGTCGGGCCGCGTGCTGGACCTGTTCGTGCCCATCGGCATGGGGCAGCGCGGACTCATCGTCGCCCCGCCGCGCACCGGCAAGACCATGCTCCTGCAGGCCATTGCCAGTGGCATCGCCACCAACCATCCCGACGCCTATCTGCTCGTGCTGCTGGTGGATGAACGGCCCGAGGAAGTCACCGACATGCAGCGGTCGGTGCAGGGCCGGGTCATCAAGTCCACCTTCGATGAGCCGGCGGCCCGGCACGTGCAGGTGGCGGAGATGGTCATCGAGGAGGCCAAGCGCTGGGTGGAGTACGGCAAGGATGTCATCATCCTGCTCGATTCGATCACGCGGCTGGCGCGGTCGTACAACACCGTGGCCCCGCAGAGCGGCCGGGTGCTCTCCGGCGGCATCGACTCGACGGCCCTGCAGCGCCCGAAGCGGTTCTTCGGCACCGCCCGCAACGTCGAGGAGGGCGGGTCGCTGACCATTCTCGCCACGGCGCTGGTGGAGACCGGCTCGCGCATGGACGATGTGATCTTCGAGGAGTTCAAGGGCACGGGCAATCTCGAGGTCGTCCTGGACCGCTCCCTGGCGGATCGCCGCGTCTGGCCGGCCATCGACCTGCACCTCTCGGGAACCCGCAAGGAGGATCTGATCATCCCGGCCGCGGATCTCGACCGGATCCACAAGCTGCGCAAGGCCCTGGCTCCTCTCAACCCTCCCGAGGCGATGCAGCTTCTGGTGGACAAGATGGGCCGCACGGCCAGCAACGCGGAGTTCCTCGACGCGGTGGACGGCAGCGGCGAGCAGACTTCCTGACCGCTGCGCCGGGTCGGGCATCGGCCCCCGGCACAGAACCCGATCCCCTCCTGTGACGTATCCTCTGCGGCCGGGTCGTTTTCGGCCGGCGCGGGGAGGCAGGTGATGAACGAGCAGGGTGCGTCGGAGACCGGTCCGCCTGGAGGAACGACGAAACGCCGCGGCGGCTGTTTTCGCACCGGCTGCCTGGGGTGCCTGGGTCTCGGGGCCATCCTGGTGGGCGGTGTCGGCCTCATGTTCCTGGTGGCGGTCTTCCAGGGTCCACCGGAACCCCACGCCGAGAGCGCGAACATCAGCCGGGCCGTGCCGGCCACCGGGACGGGCGGGGCGACGGCCCCCGCCGTTCCCCTCGACGCCATCGCGCCGGGCACCGGCGGCGGCCCGGAGACCGGTGCCGGCGAGCTGCCCGCGCCCCGCCCGGGACGCATCGTCCTGGATCTCTCCATGGGTGACTTTCGCATCGAGCCGGGCCCGGCCGGGACGCCGATCCGGGTCGAGGCGGACTACGACTCGGGCGCCTACGAGATGGAGGAGCATCTCGATCCGGGCGGGGAGGAGGGCTGGACCTACGAGCTGACCTTCGGCAGCCGCGTCAGTCTGTTCAGGCAGATGCTGGCCGGCAGCGAGCCGGACCACAACCGGGTCAAGCTGATCATCCCGAAGGATGTGCCGGTGGCCATCAGCGGCCGGGTCGGGGTCGGTGAGTCCCGGGTGGAACTGGGTGGGCTGTGGATCACCGACGTGGCCCTGACGTTCGGCGTCGGTGAGCACCGGGTCAGCTTCATGGAGCCGACGCGGGAGCCCGTGGAGGAGATCTTCCTGCGGACCTCGGTGGGGGAGTTCGCCGTGCGCCGGCTGGGCAACGCCAGCCCCCGCCGGGCGATGCTCTCCCAGAGCATCGGCGAGTCACGCTGTGACCTGCGCGGCACCTGGCTCCGCGACGGCCAGGTCAGCCTCGACTGCGGCGTGGGCGAGTGCTCGGTGCGTCTGCCCGGCGATGAGGTGAACGTCGACGTGACGCGGGCCACCCTGATGATCGGCGAGAGCCGGACCCGGAGTGTCCAGCGCCGGAGGCCCGCTCCGCCCGGCGCCCCGACCCTGTCCCTGAGCATGTCGCAGACCCTCGGCGAGCAGCGCATCTCCAACTGAACGAGGGCCGCCACACCTGACCGGGTGCCGGATCGCGGTGACCGGCGGAAAAAGCCACCCTGCCCCGGCCGGGGAGAGCGGGCGGGCCGGATTCGCCGAGATGGGTTCAATGGCTGTCCATCTGGACTTTCTTCCGGTGGATAGATATCATTCACAACGTGAATAGATGTGAAGCCCTGCTTCCCCGCCTGCTCGAAGCGTCTCTTGCTGCCGCACTTCGCCGCTTCCCCGTCGTCGTGCTCACCGGCGCCCGCCAGACGGGCAAGACGACACTTGTCGGCGCGACCTCGATCGCGAAGGGACGGACGTTTCGATCCCTCGATGACTTCGACGTGCTCGATCGGGCGCTCGAAGAGCCGGACCTCCTCCTGCAAGACGCCGAGTGCCTGACCCTCGACGAGGTGCAGCGCGCTCCGGAGATGCTCCTGGCGATCAAGCGAGACGTGGACCGGGCACGTGAGCCGGGCCGATTCCTGCTGACGGGGTCCGCCAATCTTCTCATGATGCGGCGCGTCTCGGAGAGCCTGGCCGGGCGGGCGATCGATCTCACTCTCTGGCCCCTGACCGAACGAGAAAAACAAGGTCGGGCCGGGGCGGGACCGTGGAGTGACTGGCTCGCAGCTCCGGATGTTCGCGCCGCTGGAGCTCTGTTTCGCAGCACGAAGACGGGTGACTGGGCGCCTCGGATCCTCGCCGGAGGTTATCCGATTCCGGCGCTCGCGGCGGAAGAAGGGGAACGAGCGCAGTGGTTCGACGGGTACGTTCGCACGTACCTCGAGCGTGACCTCCAGGATCTGGCGTCCGTCTCGTCGCTGTCGGACTTCCGTCGCCTCATACGCCTCGCGGCACATCGCGTCGGGCAGATCCTGAACCAGAGCGAGCTGGCAAGAGACGCGGCGCTCACGCAACCGACCACCCACCGGTACCTCAATCTCCTGGAAACCTCGTACCAGATCGTGCGGTTGCCGGCCTTCGCCGTGAGTCAGACCAAGCGTCTGGTGAAGAGTCCGAAGATTTTCTGGACAGACACCGGGCTCGCGGCACACCTCGCCGGGTTCACAACACCAGGGACAGCGCCCTCGCCGCCGGCTCCCGGCGCCTTGCTGGAGAACCTCGTGTTGACGCAGATCCTGGCGTGGAGAGAAACTGTCGTTCCTCGCCCGCAGATCCACTACTGGCGGACCCGTGGCGGAATCGAGGTCGACTTTGTCATCGAGGATCGCCGTCGTCTCCTACCGGTCGAGGTGAAGTTCGGACGGCGGGTCCGGCCAGCGGATGCCCGGGGGCTCGGTGCTTTTCTCGACGACCATCGAGGATCCTCACCCTTCGGCGTTCTCCTCTACGGTGGCGATGAAACCGTCCTGCTGGCGGAAAGAATCATCGCCGTGCCACTCGGGTGCCTCTGGAATTGATGTTCTGGCGAAATCCGGCGGGGTGCCGATTATCAGGTCAGTGACCCCCCGGCGCGGGCCGGTGTTCGCGAACGTCAGGAGAGGGGTGATGCCGAGTGGTTGACGCGCGCAGTTCCCCTTTTCTCCTGCGATAGAGTGTGTGTCGTGTGCCCCCAGCTTCGTGCTTCTTGTCTCAGGATCATCTGAACTGGCACGGAGGGCGGGACAGGGCGAGCGGATGAGAGAGACTGAACGGCAAGCCATTCGACAGTGTCGTCGCGGCCGCATCAACGGATTGCGGGTTCTCTACGAGGCCCACAAGGACCACGTGTTCCGCACCTGCTTCCGCATCCTGGAGAATCGGGAGCTTGCCGAAGACGCCACCCAGGAGGTCTTTCTGCGGGTCTTCGAGCAGATAAACCGCTTCGAGGGTCGATCCACCTTCTCGACATGGCTGTACCGTCTCGCCGTCAACCATGCCCTGAATTTCCTCAAGCAGAAACGCCGTCGAGAACGGATTTCCGTCGGAGAGCGAGCGGACCCCGCAGAGTGCCTACCCGACCTGTCGTGTACACCCCACGATGCCGTGACGCAACGCGAACACCGTAGGGAACTCCAGCATCTGCTGTCTCTGTTGTCGATAGAGCACCGGACGGTGGTGGTGCTCCGCGAGATCGAGGAGCTCAGCTATCGGGAGATCGCCGCTGTCCTGGACATTCCTGCGGGAACCGTCATGTCCCGTCTTTCCCGGGCCCGGGAGGCGTTGCGGAAAGCCTGGGAAACCGTGCAGAAAGGAGCGGCGGAATAAATTGAATCTCCCCAGTTGTCCAACGGAATGAAGGCTGGATCAGGACTGAAATGATACCCACCAATATCAACTGCCGGAAGGTGCAGGCGCGATTCTCGGAGATGCTGGATGGCGAACTCGTCACTCAGGAGAGGAGAGACATCCAGGCCCACATCGCCTCCTGCCAGGCGTGCGCGGACGTGTGGGAGACTCATGTGACGATCCGGGACCAGCTCCGTCAACAGGGGAGAGTGGTTCCTCCGGCGCCGGCCTGGGCAACCGTCCAGCAGCGGCTCCCGCAACCGCGCCGGGTTGCCACCGGGCAAGGGAAGCAGTGGGTTTCCCGCCCTCTCTGGCCGGTGGCTGCGGTCGTGGTCCTGGTTCTCTTCGCCGGGTCTTTCTACGTCACCCGGGGATTGCTCGTCGCGCGAGCCCCCAGCCTCACGGCAAGGAGCGACATCGTCGCGTCGCCGTTCGGCCAGGTCCTCGGTCTGTATCTCCGGCAAGACGACGTGTCGAATTCGGCCATGTACGAGCGATTGTTGACCGCATACGACGCCCACGCTGTCTCGGGAGAGGAGATGGCCGGAAAAGTAGCTTTCACGCCGGTCGTGCCCGAGGAACTCCCCGGCGGCTTTCACCTCGAGAACTCCTATGTTCTGGCCACTCGCTGCTGCTCCGGCGTCCACCTGCGCTACATGAAGGGGGAACAGGTCATTGCCCTCTTCCAGCAGCCTCCTGGGCATCCTGTTGAATACAGGGGCCAGGGCTTGCAGAATGTGACCATCGAAGGAGTCGCGTGCCGGCAGGCCCGCGTCGGAGGCGTGGAACTCGTGCAGGTCGACCCCGACGGAAGGAACTTCACGCTGATCGCCCGGAACAATGACCAGCAGTTGAGAGACCTCGTGGCCTTTCTTGCCAGGCCGAAGAGCATGTAGCTGATGAACAAGGGGTGCGAAACAGACAGGTGACCAGCGGGCTGAAACGAGGGTCGAGGGCCTGATGGAAGCCGCCAGGGGTGCGTCTCATTAGTTGAGGAAATACAAGGTCGAGGGAATACAAGCATCTCAGCAAGTGTCCAAATGGCGGTGTAGCAGAGAAGCGAACACCGGAAAGGAGGTCAAGTATGAAACGGCTCCTGGCCGCCCTCGTTGTGGTGGCGGTGGTGGCGTTCTCTGGAAGTTACATCGTGGCGTCAACAGTTCTGACGCCGATGGTCTGCTCGCCGGCTTCTTGCTGCGGACACTGCGTCAAGTAGCTCCACCGAGTGGGCTGCCCCGCACCGATGAGGGTGGTTTCTCTCATCGGTGCGGGGAGTTTTGGTTCTCGAATTCATGGTGAGGTGGTGAGGAGGTAGCGCATGGAGGTGACCCGCAAGCAAATTGCTCTGGCGTTTGCGCTGGTGGCTGCGGCGAGCATCGTGTCAGGCGCCAGCCTGGCCTGGTACACCGTGCACTGGGCCCACCGGCATTCCCCGCCGGTCGCCACGCGCCCTGCGGCGACCGGATCCAGCACTTCCACACAGACCCGACCCGTGAGTTCGCCGCAGACTCGTCCGTCGATTATGGAACCGGCCAGAGAGGCCACCATCGTCGGTCGAGCGGTCTGCTCGAGTTGCAGCCTCGGGATCGGGCCCCCGGACGAGCATCATGTCTATCTCGTCGCCGAGAACCCTTACCGCGTCTTCGAGGTCCTGGCGAACGCCCAGCTCGATGAACTCGTTGCCATCACGGGTGCGTGTGCTGCTGGAAACTATGAGGTCACGGCGACCGGAGAAATTCGTGTGAGCCAGGGGCGCAATGCCATCATGCTCGCGGCGTTCTCCACCCGGCGACTCGCACCCGACCCTGGTGCGTGACCACGGCACAGATTCCCGGCGCCTTGCTGGAGAACCTCGTGTTGACGCAGATCCTGGCGTGGAGAGAAGCCGTCATTCCTCGTCTCGAGGTTCACTGCTGGCGGACCCATGGCGGCATCGAGGTCGACTTGGTCATCGAGGAGCGGGGGCGTCTCCTCCCCGTGGATGAGAAGTCCGGGCGCCGTTTACCGATAGCGGATGCCGGGGGCTCGGCGATGTCCTCGAGGCGCTCAACGACCTCGGGTGGGGGCCAGCGGGATCACCTTCGCACCGGAATGTCGCCCAGCACCTCGCGCACCTTGCTGGCCAGTATTCGTGGTGTGAAGGGCTTCGGAAGAAAATTCTCGGTTCCGTCATCCAGGAGTCCGTGGTGGATGACGGCGTCATCCGGGTAGCCCGACATGTAGAGCACCTTCATGTCCGGTCGGGAAGATGCAAGACACTCGGCCAGCTCGGGCCCGCTGATCTGGGGCATGACCACGTCCGTCACCAGGAGGTGAATCGGGCCATCGTGCTGCTCGTCGATACTGAGAGCTTCGCTACCCTGCCCGGCCTCCAGCACGTTGTAGCCGTTCTGTTGCAGGCTGCGGCGAGCCAGCGCCCGGACACCGTCCTCGTCCTCCACCAGCAGCACGGTCTCCGAGCCACTGGCCGGCACTCCGGATGCCTCGACCGGGTGGGCGGCCACGGCTGCCATCTCCACACGCGGCAGATAGATCGTGAAGGTCGTCCCCCGCCCGGGCTCGCTGGAGACCAGGATCTCGCCACCGCTCTGCTTGATGATGCCGTAGACGGTGGCGAGACCCAGCCCCGTCCCCTGACCGACCTCCTTGGTGGTGAAAAACGGGTCGAAGAGGTGCGCCCGCGTCTCGGCGTCGATCCCGCACCCGGTGTCGCTCACGGCCAGCACCACGTAATGCCCCGGACGGATGTCGGTGTACCCGTCGGTGCGGGTCTTGTCCAGATGAACATTGGCGGTCTCGATGGTGATCTTCCCGCCCTGAGGCATGGCGTCGCGGGCGTTGAGGACCACGTTCATGAGCACCTGCTCGAACTGACCGGGGTCCGCCTTCACGTATCCCAGCTCCGGGTCCGGGATGCTCTCGAGCTGGACGTGTTCGCCGATCAGGCGCTCGAGCATCGCCTGCATGCCCGAGGCCACGTCGTTGAGATCGAGCACCCGCGGCTTGAACACCTGCCGGCGGCTGAAGGCCAGGAGCTGGCGGGTCAACGATGCGGCCCTCTGTGCAGCCGTCTGGATCTCCTCGGCATCGGTGTGCAGCGGGTGATTCTGTTCGAGAGTCTCCAGCATGAGATCGTTGCAGCCGATGATGACCGTCAGCAGGTTGTTGAAGTCATGGGCCACCCCGCCTGCCAGTCGCCCGACGGCTTCCAGCTTCTGTGATTGGCGGAGCTGGGCTGTCATGAGGTCGCGCTCCGCTTCCACACGCCGCCGTTCGGAGATGTCGCGCACGAACGCGTTGAAGGAGTAGCCGTCGCCGAGTCGAACGGGCCAGATCACCAGTTCCACCGGGAACTCGTGTCCCTCCCGGTGCAATGCCGCAAGCTCCCGAGGTTTGTTCATCGCCTGGTCCTGGCCTGTGGCCAGGAATCGTCGAAGCCCCCTCTGGTGGGCCTCCCGGTACTGCGGAGGAATGATCACGCTGCTCAGCTCGCGGCCAAGCGCTTCCGAGCAGGACCATCCAAAGGTCTTCTCGGCCTGGAGGTTCCAGTCGGTGATCACCCCGTCGCCATCTGTGGCAATGAAGGCGTCATGGGCGCTCTGCAGGACCTTGCGCAGCCTCCCCTCGCTGCGGCGCAGATCCTCCTGCGCCTGCTTGCGTCGCATCACCTCGAGTGCATGGACGTGGATCATGGAGATCGTCTGGGCAAAGTTCTGGACCAGGAGCTGGTCTTCGCTGGTGAACTCCGCCCCGTCGAGCTTGTCACAGAGGTAGATGCGCCCGAAAACCTGGCCTTCATGGGCGATCGGCACGGCCAGGAGACGTTTCATCGGGGGATGGTGCGGAGGGAACCCCGCCGAGGCCGCATGCTCCGTGAGGTCCTCCAGGCGCAGGGACTGGTTCTCGCGGATGACGATGCCCAGGAGCCCTCTTCCTTGGGGGAGATCTCCGATCTGCTCCCGCTCCTCGGAAGTGATCCCCGTGTAGAAGAAACGGCTGATCTCCCCC
>JBHHZI010000099.1:0-12226 GCA_046757965.1 Acidobacteriota bacterium
CACCGCGTCGTCGGCGATGAGCGCCGGCGGAGTGCCCGTCGCGTTCGCGCTCGTGGCCACGGTCAGCCCTCCGCACAGTTCCGCGATGGTGGTTGCCGTCTCGTTCGAGCTGACCCGGACGCCCACGGTCTGACCGCCGGCAAGCAACTCCGGCGGAAATCCGGACCGGGCTCGGGCCACCAGGGTCAGCGGGCCGGGCCACCAGCGGGTGGTGAGCGCATCCCACAGCCGTCGCGCCGGAGGGTCGAGGTGAACCGCCGTCCGGGCCACGGCCGGCGAGGCCGCGATGAGCGGCAGCGGTCGCCCTTCCCGTCTCCCCTTCAGGGCCAGGATCCGCGCGGCCGTTGCCTGCTGCGGGGCTCCGCCCAGACCGTAGAACGTCTCCGTAGGAAAGATCACGACAGCTCCCCTGGACAGGCGTCGTCGGAGATCGAGAAGATCGAGATGGCAGGCATCGAGGTACGGTGGCATCGGGACTCCGATCACCCGGGCACCTGTCTTCCGGCGGCCACACGACCCGGCAGGCCGCCGGTTCCCGGTCACGCGTCAGTCTAGCCCGGATGATTCACAAGACGCCGTCGGCGCGAAGCGTGCGACAATACGTCCTGTCATGTCGGATCAGAACGACAGCATGCTCGACAACGTCCGCGACCCCCGCATCCGCCTGGTCCGCGCGCTGCGCGGCGATGCGGCGGCACGACAACGCCATGGGGCCTATGTCGTCGAGGGCAGCAAGTTCATCCTGGAAGCCGTGCGGTCCGGTGCGGCCGTGGAGACGGTCTTCATCGCTCCCCGCCTGTCCACCACACCATCCGGCCGACGATTGCAGGAGACGCTGCGCCGACACGGGACCCCGGTGGTTCTCGTCGTCGATCGCCTCCTCGACCGCGTCGCGGACACCCGTACTCCACAGGGCGCGGTGGCCATCGTCAATCGCCCAGGTGGCGACGGATCGCTTCCCACGCCCGGCGCCGGACGCCCGCTCCTCGTCGCCTGGGGGGTTCAGGACCCGGGTAACCTCGGAGCGCTGGTGCGCATCTGCGACGCGACCGGGGCGATCGGCATGCTCGTCGGCGGCGGCGGAGCCGACCCGTATCATCCCCGTGCCGTCCGTGCGGCCGCCGGCGCCGTCGAGCGGCTTCGTCCCATCTCGCTGTCACCTCCAGGGCGAGAGATCGAGACCCTGATCCAGGCCGGGTACCGTCTGCTCGCGGCGGTTCCCCGGTCCGGTCGTCGCGCCGCCGACGTGGACTGGGGCGGCCCGTGGGCCCTGGTGGTCGGGAGCGAGGGACACGGTCTACCCGGGTCGATCGTGCGCGCCGCCGCAGAGCGCGTTCATGTACCGATGGAGGGCCCCGCGAATTCGCTCGCCGTCACCGCGTCGACGGCGATGCTGCTCTACGAGGCCAAGCGCCAGCGCCACACCGCAGAAACCTCGGCCGGCCCGCGTTCCGGTGAGTGAGTTCTTCGCGGTGACGACCTGGCACGCGGCCGATCAGGCCGACTCGCCCGGCGGAAGCGTTTCATCGGAGCCTGGCTCGCCGGCAGCCAGCGGCAGCGTGAAGGAGAAGGTGGTCCCCTCGCCCGGCCGCGAATCGACGCGAATCTGACATCCGTGGCGTCGCAGGATCTCGCGCACCACCGACAGTCCGATTCCACTCCCCAGGGTTCCGGCCGCCGTCGATCCTCGGAATCCCCTCTCGAAGACCCGATCCTGCTCCTCGCGAGCGATTCCCACACCGGTGTCGCGGACCTCCACCACCAGTTCGTCGGCGGATGACGCGCGGACGGTGATCGCCACCTCACCGCCGTCCTCGTTGAACTTGATCGCATTGCCGAGAAGATTGATGACCACCTGGCTGATCAGATCCCGATCCGCCATCACCGTCAGGTTGTCGGTCCGGTAACGCGTGGTGACCCGGAGCGATTTCTCCTTGATCCGGTCGCCGAGCAGATTGATGGTCTCCTCGATGACCTCCCAGAGCGGGAAGGCCTCGAGGGTCAGCTCGGTGAGTCTCTCCTCGGTCCGCGCGAACGTCATGAGCTGATCGATCAGGCCGATCAGGCGCTGGGTGTTGCGTCGCGACACCTCCAGCCCCTGCCGCTGCTCGGCGGTGATGGCCCCCAGATCCCCTCTCAGCATCATCTCGGTATAGCCCTTGATCGAGACCAGGGGCGTCTGCAGCTCGTGGGACACATTGCCCAGCAGGTTCGACTTCATCTCGTCCAGTTCCTTGAGCTCGGCGTTGAGCCGGGTGAGATCCTCGACCTGCGTCCGGGCGCGCTTCTCGGCCTCCTGTGCGGCGTCCCGTCCCTTCTCCAGCCCCGCCACCGCACCGGTCAGCTCGGTCACACGGGCGAGGAGGTCCGCCTTCTCCCGGCATGCCGCCGTGACGTCGCGGATGGCCAGCAGGCGGCCGACCGGACGCCGGGCGGAGCCGCCCTCCACCGGCCCTGAATCGATGCGCAGCGTCCGTTCCTCGTCGCGGGTCTCGAAGATCCCCTCGCCCGAGGCACCCGGCTCGTGCTCGAATCCCGCCAGAAAACTCCACACCATGTCCGGATCCGCGAAGGTCTTCTCGATTGCCGCGTGCAGCTCGTCCTCGGACGGGAGCCGGTCCGTTCCCAGATCCAGCAGCTTGAGGAACCGTTCATTGGCGATCACCACAGGCCACGTTCCCCGGCTGCCTGGCGAGGCCAGGACCGCCAGCCCTTCCGGGCTGGCGTCGAGAGTCGCCCCGAGCCAGGCGCTGTAGAGTGCCAGGCGGCGCTGCAGATCCCGCCGGGCGCCGACCTCGCGTGCAGCGATCACCACCACGCTGCGGCCATCCATCTGGGTGAGGGTGTGGCGAACCGCCAGCGTGATTTCGTCACCTCCGGGACAGCGCAGCGACAGGTCGATCTCTTCCTCGGCTTCAGGGACCTCGCCTGCGGCGGACAATCCGGCGGCGCGCACCAGGTCGCGGGGCACGACGAACTCGGACAGGAGACGTCCGCACAGCTCCGCAGGCGGCAGGCCGAGAAAACGCGCCAGGCGTGGGTTGACCGAGGCGATGACCCCGTCGACAAGAATCGCGATACCCTCCGGCAAGGCGCCGAGGAAACACGACAGACGAGTCGCGTCGTCGGTCGTACGGTCCGACTCGATGGCGGCTTCCCCGGGCTGGGCGGCGAGGATCAGGACGAGCCCGTCGGCCGTGAACCGGGCCCCGGCATGGGCCTGGCCCACCTCGCCGTCCCGCCGCCGGATGGCGACCGGCATGAGATCGACCGCCTCCCTCTTGGCGGCCACCTTCAGCCTGGGCCAGGTGTCCTCGGAGGCGAAGAAGAACCCGGCGTGCCGTCCGAGGACGCCCTCGGCGGCATGCCCCGTCACCGCGCGAACGTCTCCTGCGACCTCCTCGACCTCCTCCGCCGCATCCAGGCCGATGAGGACCCGGCCGCCGTCGAGCTGGACGAGATCCCGGAGACGGTCGAGAGATGATCGCGCCGTGGAGAGGCGCTCCTCCACCTCCCGCGCTGCCTGGTTGAAGGCCGTCGCCAGATGGGGGTCGACCCGTCGGGCGTCGAGGCGTGCGGACAGGTCACCGTCCGCCAGCCTCAGAAGCGCCCGCCGGGTCCGCTCCCGGTCGTTGACCGCGCGGCGAACCAGGAAAACGGCCCAGATCACCGCCACCACCGCGATCAGCGCGGCGGCACCGGAGGTCAGGATCATGTCGGTGACGTCCATCACACCTCCACCGATCTCCCCCGTGAGAGAGGAATCGGTCGGACCAGCCTGTCGAGGAGCGGAGAGAGGGGGAGGCTCTTGGGATGGTTCGGGTCAGGGGCCAGGCGCACCACCAAATGAACCGGGCTCGGGCAGCCGGAGAGCGTCCGGAGGCGCCGGAGGCGCCAGATGGTCCCCCTGGCCGAGCTGCACGCCAAGACGACGGACTGCCGTCGCCTCGGCAGCCGACTCGAGGCCTGGTGTCACGACCTCACACTCCAGTCGCCGGGCGATCTTGATGACCGAGCGGACAACCTCCTGCTTCAGGAGATTCACGTCGATGCCATGGACCAGCGTGGCGTCCACCTTGACATAGGCGGGTTGAATCTCTTCCATCAACTTGAGAGTGGCATAACCACTGCCAGCCCGGGCGAGCGCCAGACGGAAACCGAGCGCCTTGAGCTGAGCCAGGTGCTGACGCACGTCGATCCCGGCCTGATGGCATTCCTGCTCGGATACCTGCAGGACGACCGCCTCCGGCTGACGCCGGATGCCGGCGAGTAGCCGGGAGAATCGATCATCACCGGGCGCCGCCAGCGAGGCCGGACGGACATCCAGAAACAGAAGGCTTCCCGGGTCCAGGTCGACTGCCGCCTCACACGCACTCTTCCGGCAGATCCACTCCACCGGGCCTGCCATCTCCGTCGTGGCCTCGGCCGCCGACCACGCCAGTCTCGGCGAGAGGGGCGTTCCATCCGGCGCCCGGGCGACGGCCTCGTACCCGACGATCTTGCCGGCACCGAGGGCGATGACGGGCCGGAACAGCACCTCGACGTGCTCCCGGTCGAGCACCGCGCGGAGACTGTCGCGCACGGCGGTGTCGTCAGGAACGGCGGCGGCCAGCTCGCCGGCGTCGTGAACCGCGTCGGACACCTGGCGCTCGAAACGCAGAAACGGATTCTCCTCCAGGATCGTCCCGCCCACGCCTGCCCGGGGCGCAGGTGTCATCGTGCCGAATTCCGGCCCCGAGAAGGCCGCATCGACTCCATCTCGCACGGCATCGATCAGCACATCGAGTGCCGCGCGCGTCAGCCGTGGACCGTCTTCGTCCTGCGGCACGCAGAGGACGAACCGCCCCTGGTAGATCCCATCCTGGGCCAGGATGGCTCCGGCTTTGCCGTGCATCCTCACCACCTCGCGCATGGCCCGTGCTGCCCGGACCAGAAGCTCGTCGGAGGCCTGCCAGCCGTAGATCGATTCGACCCGCCGGATACCCTGCACGACCGCGACGATCACCGCCACCGTCTCGCGGGTCTCGAAGAAGCGGCGAATCTCGTCGAAGAACATCCGATACGAGACCAGGCCGGTGTTCCGATCACAGAGCACCGACTTGAATTTCAGGTAGCCGGTGCGGAACTGGTAGACATCGGTCCTGTCCGGGCTCACGCGGACCTCCCGACCGTTCCCTGTCCCCGCTGCAGGATCGTGGCGACCCGGGCGGCCAGCTCCTCCACACCGAACGGCTTGGTGATGTAGTCCAGCGCGCCTTCCTGCAGACCGTGGACCTTGTCCCGGACCTCGCCTCGTACCGAGAACATCGCCACGGGAACATTCGCAATGGCGTCGTCGGCCTTCAGCAGGCGCAGGACCTCCCAGCCGTCCAGCCCCGGCATGTTGATATCCAGCAGGATCAGGTCGTAGGCATGTTGCTCGACCCGCGTAAGAGCCACCCGTCCGGAAGACGCCTCGTCCACCTCGTATCCGGCTCGACGCAGGATCATCGCCGCCATCTGCAGGACGTCGGATTCATCATCGACGATGAGGAGCCGGCGACTCACGTGCCCGCTCCACCTGCACAATCCGAGACGATCGTTTCCATCTCGGCGGCGGTCAGTTCCTGTCCCGTATCGAAGCAGATCGCCATGCCCGGAAGATGGGATCGATCGGCGGCAGGAGGCACGCTCCGGACCACGCGGCCAGGCACGCCGCGGGACTGCAGCGCGCGCAGCCTCAGTTCCACCGTCTGCGCGGTCCCGTACGGTGCCGGCGTGATCACGAAGGCCCCGGTCGGGCCGATGTCGCGGGTGGTGCCCCGACGTCTCTCCTGGCGGGACATGACACTCACCGAGCCGTGGGCCGAGCAGCGTTCCCGAACACGAGTCGACAGCCCGAGTCCGTCACAGATCGTGGCCTGGATGGCGGCACCGGAGACCGGGTCTGTCCTCGACCCGGGCGGGGTCCTGTCGAGCTCGACCACGACGCACTGCGGATGGGCGGGGAGGGCCTTCAGCGCCGCGATCAGATCCGAGGTGTCGTCCTCGGGACCATTCCCGTCGAGAATCACGAGATCCGGCGACTCCACGCGGGAGCGGTGGAGAAGGTCGCCCCGATCCCGCGCCAGGAGGAGCTTCAGACTGCTGCGCCGCAGAACGCCCTGCTCCAGGGTGCGCAGGAGCCCCGGGTCATCTTGAACGAGAATGGTGCGCACGCCGAAGCCCCCGCCAGAGCCACACAAATGGCTGAAAGATTTACCGTTTAGGGTACCACAGGCGAGACGGGTTCACAAGGCGAAAGGGCCGCGAACAGCTTGCTGGTCAAGGCTTTCCGCCGTATCGGCTGGAGCGGGAAACGGGATTCGAACCCGCGACCCTCAGCTTGGGAAGCTGATGCTCTACCAACTGAGCTATTCCCGCCGCCTGCAGCGCCGCGAATCTACCACGCGAACGGTTCCGGGCGCCACGTGAACAACGGCAAGGCGCGAGCAACCTCGACCGTCATCCTCACGTATCAGCCGTCGAGGGAATCACGGCGGCTCCTTCACTGCCCGGACTTCTCCAGCGAGGCAATCCGACATGGACTCCCGCAGACTCGACCTTCCGACGACGCCCCACAGGCCCGCGCCCTTGCTCGTCAGGACCGCACTCATTGCCATGGCCATTCTCGTGACAGCCTGCGTCGCCAGCGGCCAGGCCGCAACCGACGGTGATCGTGCCGGTGACCACCCGTCTTCCTCCGCCGCAGAAGAGCAGAACGGTGGAACACCGGCAGATGATTCCGCGTCCTCGGACCCCGACGAACAGGCGGTGCCGGTGGAGGTGGTCACCCTGACGACAGGAGAGATGGAGGCCGTGCTGAGCTTCTCCGCCAACCTCGAGGCGGACGACCATGTGGCGGTCTTCTCCCAGGCCCCGGGGCAGCGCCGCATCGTCGAGCTCCTGGTCGAGGAAGGCGACGCCGTCCGGGCGGGCCAGGCGCTGGCGAAGCTCCAGGACGAGGAGCAGCGCAACGCGGTCGCCAAGGTCGAGTCACAGCTCGGCAAGGCGGAACGGAACTACGAGCGTCAGAAGCGACTCTTCGAGGGTGAACTGATCAGCGAGCAGGTCTTTCTCGATGCGCGCTACGAGATGGAGCAGCTGGAGATCGCTCTGGACGAGGCCCGCCGGGAGCTCGGGTACATGTCGGTTCGTGCGCCGATCGACGGCACCGTCACGCGGCGTCTGGTGAATCTCGGCGACACTGTCAGCATCAACCAACATGTCGTGGATATCGTGGACTTCGATTCTCTCGTGGCGAGGATCTATGTTCCGGAGAAGAATCTCCGCCGGCTTCGAACCGGGCAGACCGCCCGGCTGCGGTCCGACGCCCTGGCGACCGACTACCAGGGTCGGATCGAACGGGTGTCACCGATCGTCGATCCGAAGAGCGGCACGGTGAAGGTCACGATCGCCGTGGGACGACGTCCTGGCCTGAGGCCGGGGCTGTTCATGGACGTGGACCTCATCACCGAGGTCCACGCCGAGGCCTTGCGGCTGCCCAAGCGCGCCCTGGTGTACGACCGCGACCGGACCTTCGTGTACCGCCTGACCACAGACGACCGCGTCGAGAAGCTTCCGGTTCTGGCTCGCCTGTCCGACGGTGACTACATCGAGCCGGCGGAACATCTCGAAGCCGGAGACCGGGTGGTGGTGGCCGGGCAGGCCGGCCTGTCGGACGGTTCGCTGGTCGTACTGCCCGAGACCCGGGAGGCGACCGACTCCGCGCCCTCGACCGCAGCACGCCTGTCCAGACCCGCGTCCTGATGCCGGCGCCTCCTCGCGGCAACTTCGCCACCACGCGGCCCGTGGCAATTCTGATGGTGTTCCTGGCTGCAGTGGTGTTTGGCTATCTCTCGTACGGACGCCTGCCGGTCGCCCTGATGCCCGAGCTGACCGACCCGACCCTCACGGTGCGAACGGCCTATCCCGGAGCGGCACCGGAGGAGATCGAAAACGACGTCAGTCGCCCCATCGAGGAAGCGCTGGGGGTTGTCGGGGGGCTCCAGAAGATCGGCAGCATCAGCCGGGCGGACGTCAGTGACGTGGTGCTGGAATTCGACTGGGAATCCGACATGTCCGATGCCACCCAGGACGTTCTCGAACGCCTGGATCTCGTGGTCCTGCCGGAGGAGGCCGAGCGTCCCCTGATCCTGCATTACGACCCGGCGCTCGATCCCATGATGGAGCTGAGCCTGTCTGCCGACACCGAGGCCACGGATGACGATGCCCGCCTGCGCCGGCTGCGACGACTGGCGGACCTGCAGGTCAAGCGCGCCATCGAACCGATCAAGGGAGTGGCCGCGGTGCGCGTCAAGGGAGGACTCGAGGAGGAGATTCACGTCCTGCTCGGCGAGGATGAACTGCGCCGCTCCGGGATCTCCATCCAGACCGTCATCGACCGCATCGCGCAGGAAAACATCAACATCGCCGGTGGGACCATCAAGGAGGGCCGAATCGAGTACATGGTCCGCACTCTCAACGAGTTTGCCGACGTCGATCAGATCGCCAGCACGGTGATCACACGGATCGGGGACCGCGAGGTGCGGGTCGGCGATCTCGGGAGGGTGGTGAGAACCCACAAGGACCGCGAGATGCTAACCCGCACCAGCGGTGCCAGCAGTGTCCAGATCGAGATCTTCAAGGAAGCCGAAGCCAACATCGTGGCTCTGGCCCACAGGGTTCGCAGCGCCATCGAGGGGGGAGTCGGCAACGATGACGGTCTCGCCGGCCGACTGAGGGCCCAGGAGGACGTCAGCTTGCAGGTGGTCTCGGATCGCTCCCTGTTCATCGAGAGCAGCATTCGCGAGGTCCGCAACACGGCCATCCTCGGAGGCCTCCTGGCCGTGGCGATTCTCTTCCTGTTCCTGAGGAACATCATCACGACCCTGATCATCGCCCTCAGCATCCCGATCTCCCTTCTGATCACGTTCGCGCCACTCAATCTCCTCGGCATCTCCCTCAACATCATGTCCCTTGGAGGGCTGGCGCTCGGCATCGGGATGCTCGTCGACTCCTCGATCGTCGTTCTCGAGTCGATTCACCGGCGCCGGGAAGAAGGAGACGGACTCGTGGAGTCCGCCGTGCAGGGCACCCGTGAGGTCCGTGCCGCCGTGCTGGCGTCCACGCTCACCTCCATCGCGGTGTTCTTCCCCATGGTGTTCGTGGAAGGCGTGGCGGGACAGGCGTTCGGCCACCTGGGCCTGGCGGTGGTTATCTCCCTTCTCGCCTCGGTGGTGGTCGCGCTGTTCTTCATCCCGATGCTGGCCAGCCGATCCGGCCTGGGACATGCCTCCGACACGCAGCCCGGCAAACCCTATCGATGGCAGTCGTTCGCAGCGTGGGATGCTCTGCGCGCATCCTTCTCCGGCAGCGCTCTCTGGCTGCGCATCGTAGCCATCCCGTACTGGGCCGTCCGCTTCGTCATCGGCATTCTGATCGAATCCGCCGGCAAGATTCTTCTCGGGGCCTTCGCGGCCACGATGTGGGTCGTCTTCCATCTCGCCATGCCGGTGGTTTCGACCGTCTTCCGGGGTCTTTGCTGGCTGCCGGTGAAGCTCACCGACCTGGCCATGAGCCTCCTCGGTCGTGCCTACCCCCGGACCCTGAGGGCGGCGCTGGCCCACCCGGGCATGATCTTCGTCATTGTTGGATTGACCCTGTTCGGCACCTGGCAGATCGTGGCTCGACTGGACAGCGAATTGCTCCCCGAGGTGCACCAGGGAGAGTTCAACGTCGAGGTCGCACTTCCCGTCGGGACTCCGCTCGAAGAGACGGAGCGGGTTCTCGCCCCGATCGAACGAGCCATCTTGGAGGAGACGCAGCACATCCGGTCGCTCCTGCTCACTGTTGGATACGATCCGACGAACTCCCGCCGGTCCGACGAAGGCGAACACACCGCGTCGTTCACTGTCCTGCTGGTCGACGAGGGCGACCCGGTCGCCACGGAGGAGAAGGTGACCCGCCGCCTCCGCGCTCGCTTCGCGGGCATTCCCGATCTGTCCACCCGCATCACCCGGCCCGTCCTGTTCAGTTCACGGACCCCCATCGAGGTGGAGATTCACGGTGATGATCTGTCCGTTCTCCGCGATGTCTCCCGGACCGCCCGCGGCATCCTGGCGAAGATGCCCGAGATCGCCGACGTGCAGACCACACTCCGAAGCGGCGCACCGGAGGTCCAGATTCTCTACGACCGGGACCGCCTCGCGCTCTACGGCCTGGATATCTCGGCGGTGGCCCGGCGGGTCCGCGACAAGGTGAAGGGGTTC
The DNA here is from genome assembly GCA_046757965.1 of Acidobacteriota bacterium. Lineage (GTDB taxonomy): Bacteria > Acidobacteriota > Polarisedimenticolia > SMYD01 > SMYD01 > JBHHZI01. The sequence continues at coordinate 10,290 of JBHHZI010000099.1, forward strand.
CAGGCCACCCGGTTCAATCTGAAGGATCGAAGGATCCCCATCGTGGTCCGTCTGGAGGAATCCGATCGGAAGACGGTGGCCGACGTCAAGAACCTCGACATCAACCCCGGAGGAGCCCGTGCCATCCCCCTCTCGTCGGTCGCCACGGTCACCCTGGGAGAAGGGCCCAGTGAAGTGCGGCGGATCGACGGCGGACGGGTCGCCCTGCTCTCCGCCAATCTCACCAGCGGCTCGCTGAGCGCCGCCATCGGGAGGATACGGCGAGAACTCGACCGCGAGATCGACTGGCCCGCCGGCGTGACGTTCCTGATCAGCGGCCAGAACGAGGAGTGGCAACGCAGCCGCGGAAGTCTCTTTCTGGCGCTCGGGCTGAGCATTTTTCTCGTCTACGTGATCATGGCGGCGCAGTTCGAGTCGCTGGTCCAGCCGCTGGTGATCATGTTCACGATTCCCCTGGCGTTCATCGGCACGGTCGTCGCCTTGCGGATCCTTCACCTGAACGTGTCCGTGGTCGTGGTGCTCGGCATGATCATGCTGGCAGGCATCGTGGTCAACAATGCCATCGTGCTGGTGGATTACATCAACACGCTACGCCGTCGGGGCCTGGAGATGGACCAGGCCATCGTCCAGGCAGGATCGGTGCGCCTGCGGCCGATCCTCATGACCACCGCCACGACCGTTCTCGGGCTTCTTCCCATGGCCATCGGTTTCGGCGACGGAGCCGAGATCCGGACCCCGATGGCGGTCGCGGTGATCAGCGGGCTTCTCAGCTCGACCGCGCTCACCCTCGTGGTCATTCCCACCCTGTATGCCGTGGCCGATCGATTCACCGCGCGGTTGTTCGGCAACGAATCCCCGCTGGATCACGCCACCGGCGCCGGTTCCGTTCCGCCTGCCCGAAATGATCCGGTGTACCCATGACCGAGGCTCCCGGCCGCGCCGAGGCCGCTCTGCCTCGATTCTCGCTGAATCGTCCCGTCACCGTCGTCGTTCTGCTGCTGACGGCCATCGTCATCGGGCTCGTGGCCATCGCCGGCATCCCCGTTGAGCTGATCCCCAGCGGGTTCACGGCACCGACGCTCTTTGTCCAGGTGCCGTGGCCCGACGCGCCGCCCCGGGAAGTGGACGAGAAGATCACTCTTCCCCTGCAGAACGAGCTGTCCTCGGTCAAGGGCCTCGACGCGTTGATCTCGGTATCCAGGCCCCGCGGCGGGCTCGTGTTTCTTCGCTTCAAGCAGGGCACCGACATGGACATCGCCTATCGCGAGGTCCGGGACCGCATCGAGCGTGCACGGCGCGAGTTCCCGCCGGACGTGGACCAGGTGTTCATCCGGAAGGACGATTCGTCCGGCATTCCGGTGTTCGTCATGGGTGTCGCCGTGGATCCGTCCCTGGCGGACCCGTACGACCTCATCCAGGACGAGATCATCCTGCCCTTCAGGCGCCTGGAAGGCGTCGCCTCGGTGACGGCGGACGGCCTGGAGGAGAAGGAGATCCTCATAGAACTGGATCGCCAGCGCGTGGCGGCCAGCGGCCTGAACGTGTACGAGCTGGCGCAGCAGCTCGGCAACGACAACTTCACTCTCGCCAGTGGGGACGTGCGAGAAGGCGGACGCAAGCTGCTCTTGAGGTCCATCGCCCGCTTCGACTCTCTCGACGCCCTGGAGAATCGTCTGGTGGCTCCTGCCGTCCGTCTGAAGGATGTGGCGGTGGTCAGCTACGAGGAGCCCGACAAGAACTACCGGGTCCGGGCCATGAGCAAGCCCGCCTTCGCCCTCGTGGTGTTCAAGGAGGGGGAGGCCAATGCGCAGGCCGTCTGCACACGCCTGCAACACCTCGCCGACGGCCTGTCGAGCAATCCCCGGCTTCGCGGCGTGGAGAGCATCATCATGTTCAGCCAGGGCAAGGTGATCGACGAATCCCTCGGCACCCTTCTC
>JBHHZI010000100.1:0-12225 GCA_046757965.1 Acidobacteriota bacterium
AGGCCCTGTACCCGGAAGCTTCCTCGTATGCCGACGACCCCCGCCTGACCCCCATCCAGGCCCAGGCGCGGCGGCACCATGCCGATGCCCGATCCCACTTCAACGCCGACCACTTCGACGAGGCCCGTATCAAGGCCATCCTCTCCCGGAACAACTCCCAGAAGGCCATCGACACGGCCCGGTCGGAGGAGACGACGCGGATGGAGGTGCGGTTCTACAAGGTTCATGGGGGGGTGAAGGTGAAGCGGGCCGGCAACCTCCTCTGGAAGGCTGCCAACATCAATGAGCCCCTGAGGATCGGTGACGCCATCAAGACGGCCTCCAACGGGTCGGCCCAGATCATCTACTTCGAGGGCTCTATCACCACCATCAAGCCCGGTTCGCTGGTGGTCATCAGCAACCTGGTCAGCGATCCCGAGACCCGTGCGGTGCAGGTGACGGAGAGCCTCAAGGTCGGCGGTGTCCAGTCCGCGGCGTTCGGGTCGAACCCGGCCGGCTCGGTGCACCAGGTCACCACGGAGAATTCGGTGGCGCGCGCCCCGACGGAGAAACGGTCCGACTTCGAGGTGGATTTCGACACCGAGAACGGGTCCACCCGGGTGGCCGTGCATGAGGGAGAGGCCGAACTGACCGCGGGGGACAACTCCATCACCCTGCAACCCGCGCAAGGGATCAGCGTGGCGGCCGATGGCCGTTTCTCGGCTCGCGAGGCCGTCCTGCGGGCGCCGCGTGCCATGTCACCGTCCGATCAGAAGATCATCCTGGCCGACGCATCCGGATCGAAGGGCCTGGATCTGGTCTGGAGCGAGGTGCCCGGCGCCCGTGCCTACCGCCTGGAGGTGGCCCGGGACCCCCTGATGGCGGATCTGACCGAGGAACTCGACCACAGCGGTCCAACCACGGTGCGGCTGGACGCCCTGCCGCAGGGGAACTGGTTCTGGCGTGTCGTGGCCATCGACGCTCATGGGCAGCGAGGCCGCTACAGCCCGATCTCCGAGTTCCGGATCGCTTCCGCGGAAGCGGCAGCGATATCGGACCGCGAGCCGCCACAGCTCGACCTGACCGATGTTCTGCAGACCGGCAACCTGGTGATCATCAGCGGGCGGACGGACTCCGACGCGCGCCTGTGGGTGGACAGCCAGCGCGTGGATGTCTACGAGGACGGCACCTTCACCGCGGTCGTCCGCCTCCATCAGGATGGCCGCAATCTGCTCGAGATCGTGGCCCAGGATCCCGCGGGTAACGAGACCGTGGCGCGCCGCGAGGCGTTCCTGGATGTCTTCTAGCAGGCAGCGTGTTGGCGGAAACCGGCATCATCGCCGTCGTCACGTGCGGCAACGACGATCTGTCCGGCGTGCACGAGGCGCCGGATTGCGGTGATCTGAACCTGTCCCTCATCAATGTGGACAGCCTGTCGCGGGGTGGGCTCGACGGGCTCGCCGTCGATGCGGTCCTCTACCCGATCACCGAGGCCACGGACTCGCTGCACGAGGAGGTGACGCGTCTGCGGGCGGATTCGAACGCCCTGCCGGTGATCTCGTACGCGGCCGACGCCGCGGCCCCGGCCGATGCCCTGCGCGAGCGGTCGCGGAAGCTGGGATGCGCCGCCCACCTGGACGGGCCGCTCTCCGGTCCCGAGGTGGTCAAGACCGTGCGCCGAGAATGCCGTCTGGCGGAGGCGCTGGACGCTCTCAGCCGCTCCCGGGAGGAGGCCCGCCGGGAGCACGAGAAGGTCACCCATCTGGTCGACATCATCAAGACGGTCAACTCGGTGCTGGAGCCCGCCCGTGTGATCGACGTGGTGATGGAGAAGGCGCGGGCGACGCTGCGGAGCGAGATCTGGTGTCTGTTTCTCATGGACGACGGCGACGATGCGCTGACCCTGTCTCACGTGGGTGGTGTCCGCGTGGAGGATACCCGGCCGTATCGGCTGCGGGCCGGCAAGGGCATCGTCGGGCACGTGCTCGAGAGCCAGCGGCCGGTGATCGTCAACGATGTGCAGACCGACGAGCGCCACGATCCGGAGTTCGACCGCCGGGTCGGCATCGTGAGCCGGTCGGTGCTGGTGGCGCCGCTGATCAGTCGCGGCCAGGTTGTCGGCGTGGTCAAGCTCGTCAATCGCGTTCCCGGCGGGTTCTTCTCCCCGGCGGATCAGTCGCTGGTCACCCTGCTGATGGAACCGGCGGCCATCGCCCTGGAGAACGCCATCCTCTTCAAGAAGATGGAATAGCTGTCGATCACCGACGATCTGACCCGTCTGTACAACGTGCGCTACCTGAACGGCTTTCTCATCCGGGAGATCAGGCGGTGCCGGCGATACGGATTCCCGGCCAGCCTCATCTTCCTGGACATGGACGGCTTCAAGACCGTCAACGATCGATTCGGCCATCTCGCCGGCAGTCAGACGCTGACGGAGGTGGGGCAGGTGCTGCGCCAGACGGTCCGCGACATCGATGTGGTGGTGCGGTATGGCGGGGATGAATTTGTCATCGTCCTCCCGCAGACCGACGCCGCCGGGGCCATGGTGATCGCCGAACGGATCCGCCACCGGGTCTCCAAGGCCACCTTCCTGCCGGGCATGGGACTGAGTGTGCACCTGACCGCCAGCCTGGGGGTGTCGGTGTTCCCGGAGCTCGGCGCCACCCGGGACGAGCTGATTCACAGCGCCGATGCGGCGATGTATCGCGTCAAGGGAGCCGGCAAGAATGGCGTCCAGCTCGCGGAATGAAACATCCCGACTCGATCATCTGGCAGGCGTCCCACCCGTGCAGTAGACTGTCCGCCGCTCTCGCAATGTTCCCGGCAACCTGCCCGGGAATCACGAGTTCCGGCTGCTAGAGGAACCCGCCCATGGCCTGGAATCCCCGCTCGCTGCTCTCCCTGTTCTCCAATGACCTGGGAATCGACCTCGGCACCGCGATCACTGTCGTGTTCGTGCGTGGCAAGGGCATCGTGCTCTCCGAACCGTCCATCGTCGCGGTCAACCAGAAGACCGGCAAGGTCGAGGCGGTGGGGCACGAGGCGAAGGAGATGCTGGGGCGCACGCCGGGCAACATCGTCGCCATCAAGCCCATGAAGGACGGCGTGATCGCGGACTTCGAGCACACCGAGAAGATGCTCGACTACTTCATCAAGCGGGCCCACAACCGCCGGCTCGGGGTCCGGCCGCGCATCGTGGTCTGTGTGCCGTCCGAGATCACACAGGTGGAGAAGCGAGCGGTCCGCGACTCGGCGTACAAGGCCAAGGCCTCGGAGGTCTATCTGGTCGAGGAGGCCATGGCCGCGGCCATCGGGGCTGGATTGCCGATCACCGAACCCTCGGGGAACATGATCGTCGATATCGGTGGGGGAACCACCGACGTGGCGGTGATCTCGATGGCCGGTATCGTCTATTCGCGGACGGTCCGGATCGCCGGGAACGAGATGGACGACGCCATCATCCACTACATCAAGCGCAAGTACAATCTGCTCATCGGTGAACGCACGGCCGAGGAGATCAAGATCCAGATCGGCTCCGCCTTTCCCCTGGAGGAGGAGATGACCATGGAGATCAAGGGGCGGGATCTCGTCGCCGGTGTGCCGAAGACGCTCGTGGTCTCCGACGAGGAGATCCGGGAAGCGCTGGCGGAGACCGTGAGTTCCATCATCGAGGCGGCCCGGGTGGCGCTGGAGCAGACTCCGCCGGAGCTGTCGGCGGACATGGTCGACAAGGGCATCATTCTCACGGGTGGGGGCTCGTTGCTGAAGAACCTCGACAAGCGGTTGCGCGAGGAGACGGGTCTGCCGGTGTCTCTGGCCGACGATCCTCTGAGTTCGGTGGCCCTGGGGACCGGTCTGATGCTGGCGGATTTTGGACTTCTCCGGAAGGTCGCGCTCGATTAGGGCGGCCGGTCCGGGGACGACGAGGGCGAACACGCAGAACCCGGGAGAGACCGCAACGTGCTGAGTTTCCTGGGGGAGAATCGTGCGCCGCTGGTGGCGGTTTCGCTGCTCGTCGGTTTTCTCCTGCTGCTGTCGGTCCAGATCCGCAGCCCCGAGGCCGCCGGAACCCGGGCCGCCACGGGCGTGGTCTACGTCGTGGTGGCGCCGCTGGTCCGGGCAAGCGCGGGCGTGGTCGACGCCGTCGGCGACCTCTGGAGCGGGTATGTGGGTCTGCGCCACCTGAGAGACGAGAATCATCGTCTCGAGCAGGAGGTCGGCGCCCTGCGGATGGAGCGGCAGCGTCTGTCAGAGGCGGCCTGGGAGACCGAGAGGCTGCGAAAGCTGCTCGGGCTGAGGGAGGCCCTGACCCTTCCGAGCCGTTCGGCCGAGGTGATGCGGGTGGAGCTGACCGGGCCGTTTCGCGTCGCCCTCCTGGACCGGGGTCGGGACGATGGCGTGAGCCCGGACGATGCCGTGATCACCCCGGACGGCGTCGTGGGGCGGGTCACGGATATCACCCGGCGAACCTGCCGGGTGCAGCTGATCATCGACACATCCAGCGGGGCGGCCGCCATGATCGGCCGGAGCCGGCAGCAGGGCATGGTCGTCGGGCGTCGGTCCGAGGGCGTGCAGATGCAGTACCTGTCGGTGCTGGCGGACGTGCGTGCCGGTGATGTCGTCGACACTTCCGGCCTCGACGGGATCTATCCGAGGGGGCTGCGTATCGGCCGCGTCGTCCGGCGCCTCGGCGGGGACCGCCTGCAGCAGAGCGTTGCGGTGGAGACCGCGGTGGACTTCCACCGTCTCGAGGAAGTTCTGATCCTCACGGGACAGACCGACAACCCCGACCGCGCCCCGGAAGCACGTCAATGACGCCGGCGAGCAGGTGGTACCTTGAGACGCGGTTCTCGTCCGCATGAGGCCGGCACTGGGAGTGCTGGGGGCGGTGGCGGCCGCGGTGGTGGCGACCATCGTGCTCGGGCACGCCTGGCCCGATGGAGCCGGTGCCATCGACTTCTTCCTGATGGTCGTGGTGTACTACGCCATCACGCGTCCCCGGTTGAACGGCATCTGGATGGGCGCGGTTTGCGGACTGATCCAGGACGCCCTCGGCAGCCATTACCTCGGATATCAGGCCTTCGTGAAGACGGGCGTGGCGTACCTGGTCGGGGGCCTGGGGTCGAAGTTCATCCTGAACCAGCCGTTTCCCCAGTTCCTCGCGCTGCTCCTGGCGACCGTGCTGGACGCGGTCCTGGCGAGTGTTCTCTCCGCCATGGTCGGCCTGCCGGCTCCGTACGGCCCGGCGCACCTGGCGAAGGCGGTCCTGTTGAACCCGGTGCTCGGTCTGATGGTGTTCCGTCTCGTCGGACGGCGGCACCCGGCCGGTGGATCGGCGCACAACCGGGCACGGTGAGGCCGTGAAAGAGCATCTCGATTACGCGGAGCGCGAGCGCACCAGCCGGCGGACACGGGTGATCGTGTTCCTCCTCGGAGCCGCCTTTCTCGCCTACGGTTCCGGCCTGTGGTTCGAGCAGGTCCTCGACGGGGCCGCGTATCTCGAGGAGGCCGACAACAACTTCCTGCGGCATCAGGAGGTCGGGGCCTACCGCGGCAATATTCTCGATTCGGGCGGTCGGGTTCTCGTCAGCAATCGCCTGTCGTTCAACGTCATGCTCGACCGCGAGCGGCTGACCGATACACCCGGCATGGAGGGGTTCGTGGCGAGCGTGCTCGGTGTGGAACCGATCGTGGTCGCCGACCGGCTGGCGAGAATGCGGTCGCGTCCGGTCCATGAGCCCGTTCTCCTGGGTGAGGATGTCGCGCTCCGCCAGGCGGTGGCCATCGAGGCACGCCGCCTGGAATGGCCGGCCCTCTCCATCGACGTCGTGCCGCGTCGCAGCTATCGGTACGCGGCGCTCGCGGCGCACGTGCTCGGCTATGTCGGCGAGATCTCTCTGGCCGAGATCCGGTCCAGGGGTTTTCAGCCGGACCTGAGCCCGGGAGACATCGTCGGCAAGACCGGCATCGAGCGGGTATACGAGCGGGAACTCCAGGGCGTCAAGGGGTTCAAGCGGGTGATCGTCAATTCCCGCGGGCGGGTGATGGACGACGTCGGGATCGACCGGGCCGTGGAGGATGGCACCGACATCGTGCTCAATCTCGACGTCACACTGCAGCAGGCCCTCGAGGAGGGGCTCGCCGGCCAGGTGGGCGCCGGTGTGTTCCTGGACCCGCGAAGCGGCGCGGTCCTGGCCATGGCGAGCTCGCCGTCGTTCGAACCGAATCTGTTCGCGCGCCGCTTCCGGGCGGAAGAGTGGCGCGCGCTGACCGGTGATCCCCTCAAGCCGCTGCAGAACCGTGCCACACGCTCGCGTTTCTCCCCCGGCTCGACGTTCAAGCTGGTGGTGGCGGCTGCGGGACTGGAGGAAGGGATCATCGATGGAAGCACGCACATCTTCTGTGCGGGATCCGCCCCGTTCTATGGCCGGCGTTTCCGGTGCCACAAGGCCTCCGGGCACGGTGAGGTCAACCTCGAGGAGGCGCTCGTTCATTCCTGCAACATCTACTTCTACACGGTCGGGAAACAGCTCGGCATCGAGCGCATCGCCGCCTACGCTCGCCGGCTCGGGCTGGGCGCCAAGACCGGTATCGATCTGCCCGCCGAGGATCCGGGCCTGGTCCCCACACCCGAATGGAAGCGGGCGACGCGCCATGAACCGTGGTACGGCGGGGAGACGATCAGCGTGGCGATCGGGGGCGGTCCCATCTCGGTGACGCCGATCCAGATGGCGGTCATGGCCGCCACGCTGGCCAGCGGGGGGCGGCGAGTGACGCCGCGCGTCCGTCGCCGGGCATCCGTTCCGGGCGATTCAGGCCAGACCCCGGACGTCGGCTTTTCCCCATCGACGATCCGGGCGCTACGAGTTGCGATGGCGGGTGTGGTGAAACGTGGCACCGGCACCCGGGTGGCCCTGGAGGGCATCGACGTGGCCGCCAAGACCGGCACGGCCCAGTTCTCGGCGCGCTCGGCGGGAGTGGACGCCGACGACATGCCGTACGCCATCCGGGACCACGCCTGGCTGGTCGGCTTCGCTCCCGCCGCCGCGCCGGAGATCGCCTTCGCGGTGTTCATCGAGCACGGCGGGCACGGGGGAACGGTGGCGGCACCGGTGGCGAGGCATGTCCTGGAAACGTTCTTCGGCCAGCGGTCCGGGGCGCAGCCGGTCACCGAGCCGGTGGGGAAGGTGGCGCGTGCCGGCACACCGTGAGTTCGGCAGCTTCGACTGGCCGATGTTCCTGGCCGTGATGATGGTGTGCGGCATCGGGCTTCTGATGCTGCACTCGGCGACATTCCAGAACCCGGCGGTGGAAGGTCTGGCGGCCCGGCAGGCCATCTGGATGCTCATCGGACTCTGCGCGATGATGATCATCGTCGCCATCGATTATCAGACCATCGCCGAGTTCGTGAATCTGATCTATGTCGGCGCCATAGCCGCCCTGGTCTACCTGGTGCTGTTCGGACGTGTGGTGTCGGGATCGAGAGCCTGGATGCAGATCGGGCCGGTGAGTATCCAGCCGTCCGAACCGGTCAAGATCATCGTCGTTCTCGCCATCGCGGCCTATGTGGCGGCGCTGAATGCACCGCGACTGGGACTGGCGAACCTGGTCTCCCTGGCGCTGATCGGCGGGATTCCCATGGGGCTCATCATCCTGCAGCCCGACTTCGGAACGGCCGTCACACTCGTGCCGGCGCTGCTGGCCACGGTCTTCGTCGCCGGTCTCGAGGTGCGGGTCCTGCTCGTCCTTCTCCTCCTGATGGCCCTGGCGTTTCCCGTCGCCTGGTTCACCTACTTCAAGGCGTACCAGAAGGAGCGTATTCTCACCTTCTTCGATCCGTCACGTGATCCCACCGGCGCGGGCTATCAGATCCGGCAATCCAAGATCGCGGTCGGCTCGGGCGGGCTGACCGGCAAGGGGCTGTTCCAGGGGACCCAGAGCCAGCTCCAGTTCCTTCCGGCGCAGCACACCGATTTCATCTTCGCCGTGATGGCGGAGGAACTCGGCTTCGCCGGTGCCGGAGGCCTGGTGGCGCTCTATGCGTTCCTGACCCTGAGGTGCCTGTCAACCGCGCAGCTGGCGCGGGACAAGCTGGGCCGCTACATCTCTCTCGGGTTCGGCAGCATCCTCGGCTGCCAGGTCCTTCTCAACCTGGGCATGGTCCTGGGGCTGGCGCCGATCGTCGGCATCCCGCTGCCGCTCATGTCGTACGGCGGGTCCTCGGTTCTCGCGACGCTCATCGGGTTCGGGCTGGTTCTGAACGTGAGAATGCGCCGGTTCGTCAACTGACAGGGTCGCCGGTGGTGTCTCCGCTGCGGAAATTGATCGGGCCCTTGGTGCGCCGCCTCCTGCCACGCCCCTGGGCGAATGATCCCCTGCTCGGCAACCAGCAGGTCGGCTTGCTTCTCTGGGCCGGTGTGGTCGGCGCGCTCGGGGCGGCGATCGCCATCGCCCTGCGAGGCGTGGGCGATCACATACAGTCTCTTCTCTGGGCGGGCCGGGACGACATCTGGCATCTGGTGGCGGCCAGTGAGCCGTGGTGGAGGCGTCTGGCCCTGCCGGCGATCGGCGGGGTCGTGGCGGGCCTGATCCTGGTGGTCGGTCTCCGCCTGGCCGGTCGAGGACGGGGATGGGGCATTCTCGAGGCGGTGGCCCTGCGGGACGGCGTTCTGCGCATGCGCCCGGCGCTGGTGAAGAGTCTGTCATCGCTCGTGACGACCAGCACGGGGGGGTCGGTGGGGCGTGAGGGCCCCATCATCCTGATGGCGGCGACGGTGGCGTCGAAGGTCGGGTGCGCCGTCGGCATGCGGACCCAGCGCCTGCGCATCCTGACCGCCTGCGGTGTTGCCGCGGGAATGGCCGGAACGTACAACGCGCCCATCGGCGCGGCCCTGTTTGCCATGGAGATCATCCTGGGCAACTTCGCCATGGAGGTGCTGGGCCCCCTGGTCTTCTCCTCGGTCATCGCGACGCTGGTCACCCGTGCCTTCGCGGGGTCCGAGCCGATCTTTCATGTGCCGGCGTTCGAGCTGGTGTCGGCATGGGAGGTCATCCCGTACCTGATCCTCGGGATCGTGGGTGGTGCCCTCGCGTCGGTGTTCCTCGTCACGCTGAGAACGGCATCGAGGCTGTCCGCGGCGTTGCCGCTGACCAGGCCGGTGGCCATGGGTGTTGTCGGAGTTCTCCTCGGGGTCGTCGTGCTGGCGTATCCCGAGATCTGCGGCCCCGGGCGCGGCCTGGATGCGGTGCTCATCGACTCGTCGATTGTCTGGCGCTTCGCGGGCATCCTGCTGGTCGCGAAGATGCTGCTCACGTCATTGACCGTGGGCACCGGAGCGGTCGGGGGCGTCTTCACCCCCTCTCTCTTCGTCGGCGCCGCCGCGGGTGTCTCGTTCGGGAGCCTGGTGCACGCCGTGGCGCCGACCGTCACCGCCGGGCCGGGGGCGTACGCCCTGGTGGGCATGGGGTGTCTTCTGGCGGGCATGACCCAGGCGCCGCTGATGGCGATCATCATGATCTTCGAGCTGTCGCTGAACTACAGCATCGTGCTGCCCCTGATGCTGTCCTGCGCCGCGGCGTCGCTGGTGGCGCGAGCGCTGTCGGAGACGTCCGTCTACACCGAGGCGCTGTCCCGCCAGGATGCGGCGCTGGCGGTTCCCGAGGCGCAGGTGATGACCTCGCTCACCGTCGGCGAGATCATGCGGTCGGGGGCCGTGTCGGTGCCTCCCGATCTCCCTCTTCCCGATGTTCTGCAGCGCTTCCTGTCCACACGGGTCAACCACATCTACGTGGTGAGTCCCGCCGGTGTGTTCCTGGGCGCCATCAGTCTCCATGATCTCAAGGAGACCCTGACCCAGACGGAGGATGTGTCGTTCATCCTGGCCCTGGACCTGATCCGGCCGTTCGAGTTCACCGTTCCCGACGAGCATCTTGACCGGGTCATGGAGCGATTCTGGCGGCAGGCGTGTGAGCGCATCCCGGTGGTCGACCGTGCGGAAGGCGGCCGACTGCTCGGCACCGTGAGCAAGCGCGACATTCTCGGCGTCTACACGCTGGAGGTGCTGCATCGCAAGACACTGGTCACCCGCTTCCTCGGTGTGGACGAGGAACTGCATGACGAGTCGACCTACGTGGAACTCCCGGAGAGCCATCGCGTGGACGGCGTGGCGCTGCCCGCGACCCTGGCCGGCCTCTCGGTGCGTGATGCGCGGCTGCGCGAGCGGTTCGGCGTGACGGTCCTGATGATCCGCCGCCTCCACCAGGGGGGGGAGACGAGTCTCGTTCCCGGACCGGACACCACCTTCGCGCACGGGGATCGCCTGGTGGTGTTCGGGCCTCACGCCGGCCTGGAGAGCCTGCGGAGGATGTGACCGGGCCGGTCCGGATGTGACATCATGATCCGACCGCGAGGCGGCAGCCGCGGCGCCTTGCGCGGCACGGGGGAGACGATGCACCGGTTCATCTCGTTGTTTCTCGTCGCGATGACAGGCGTGTCCGGCGCCGCGGCAGGGGAGTGGCCGGTGCCGGATGCCGGTCCCGATGCCATCGAGCCGGGGTCGGTCGAACGGATCCGGGAGTACACCACGGCGCCGGAATTCCTTTCCCCGGCGGTGGCCTACGTTCCGGCGGTTGCCGGCGTGCCGTCGCCTGCGCAGGTCCTGGGGCATGTCATCGGTGCCCCGGGCGTGCTCTCCCGGACCGCCGATGTCCACGGCTACTTCGACCGGCTGGCCGCCGCCTCACCGCGCGTGGCCACCTTCGAGATCCTGCGCACCGAGGAGGCCCGGCCGGTCCGTGTGGCGGTGATCGGTTCGGCGGCCAACCTGAAGAGGCTGGCGTCCATCCAGCAGGCCATGTGGGACCTCGCGGATCCGCGTCGTGGCGATGCCGCGGCGGTGCGCGAGATGCTTCGCGGTCTGCCGGTGGTGTACCACCTAAACGGCGGACTGCACTCGACGGAGGTCGGCAGCCCCGAGATGCTCATGGAACTCGGGCACCGGCTGGCCACGTCCGAGAAGGAATCGATCCGCAAGATCCGGGACAACGTCCTGGTGGTGATCAATCCGGTCAGCGAGCCTGACGGGCGGGACAAGATGGTGGACTGGTTCGAGCGCTATCTCAGGGGACAGGTCAATCACGACGACATGCCGCCCCGCTCGCCACCGTACTGGGGGAAGTACGTCTTCCATGACAACAACCGGGACGCGATCCAGGCGACGACGGCGGTCACCGAGGCGGCCCTGGATGTGTTCTTCAGATTCCATCCTGTGGTGATGCTGGATCTGCACGAATCGGTGCCGTTCCTGTACATCTCGACCGGGACGGGTCCGTACAACGAGAGCATCGATCCGGTGACCATCTCCGAGTGGCAGCAGATGGCCAACTACGAGATCGGCCAGGTGACCGCGGCGGGCATGCCGGGGGCCTGGACCTGGGGGTTCTTCGACGGCTGGTCCCCGAACTATCTCATCTGGATCGCCAACACGCACAATGCCATCGGCCGCTTCTACGAGACGTTCGGCAACGGCAGTGCCGAGACCATGGAGCGCACACTGGACCCCGAAAGAGACCGCTACTCCGACACGCCCGTGACCGAGCGGACGTGGTACCGGCCCCTGCCCCCGTCCGCCACGGTGACGTGGTCCCTGCGAGACAACACGAACTACATGGAGACCGGCGTCCTGGCGGCGCTGGAATTCGCCGCCGCCCACCGGGTGGAGCTCCTGACCCATTACGTCGAGAAGGGCGAGCGAGCGGTCCGCCGCGGGCGCGACGGATCCCCCCATGCGTGGCTCGTTCCGCTGGAGCAGGACGACCCGTGGCGCACGGGTCTGCTCCTGTTCACGCTCTCCAACCAGGGTGTGGAGATCCACCGGCTGTCTCGCCCGTTCACCGCCGGCGGGCGCGTCTTTCCCGCCGGCACGGCGGTGGTGCGACTGGACCAGCCGTACGGCCCGCTTGCCCAGGGCCTCCTGTCGAGGCAGGCGTTTCCCGCGGACGGTCCCCGGCCCTATGATGATGTGAGCTGGTCCCTGCCTCTGCACTACGGTGTCGAGGCCATCGCCGTCGATGACCCCCTGATCCTGGATGCGCCGATGGAGCGGCTCGACGGGGCCGATATCCCGTACGAGGGTGCCGTCCACGGCGAGGGACCGTTGCTGGTCATGCCCGACCGGGGCCAGGAGGGGGTCTTCCAGGCGGTGGAGGCGTTTGAGGGGCCGGGCCTCCACCCGGCCCACGCGATGC
>JBHHZI010000101.1:0-12116 GCA_046757965.1 Acidobacteriota bacterium
TCCACCGCCGCCGGCCGCCGCGGACACGGTCACGGTGCCGGCGGTGACCGCGAAGGAGCTGGCCGCTTCCCTCACCGATCACCCGGCCCGCCTGATGGTGGTCAATCTCTGGGCCACCTGGTGTGCTCCCTGCGTGGAGGAGATGCCGGTCCTCACCACCGCGGCGGCCTCCTTGGCCGACCGGGACGTAATCGTGATCGGAGTCGCGTGTGATCTGGTCGCCGGGGCGGACGAGGAGAAGGCGAGACCGCGCGTCGAGGAGTTCGTCTCCCGGCACGCGTCCGGCCTGGAGAATTACCTCTTCGTCGGTGACGAGAACGACCTGCACCGACTCTTCGATCATCCCGGGCCTCTGCCCTACACCGTCATTCTGCGCGCTGGACACGAGCGGGTGTGGAACCACGTCGGCATTCTCCACCCCGGCGAGATCGAGGCCGCCGTGGATTCGCTCCTGTCCAAGCCATAGTGTCGCCCGACCGATTCCAGGCGCGGCGGCGGGGGGGGCCGGTTCTCCTGCTGGCCGTCGGGATGGGCCTGGCGACACTGGCCCTCTGGACCCATGCCACCCTGCCCCGCGGTGACGATGTGGCCGAACATGTCCAGTTCGTCCGGGGCTTCGCCGAGGGGCTTCGCGAGGGATGGCTCTATCCCCGCTGGCTCGGAGCCGCGAATCTGGGTTTCGGAGCCCCGGCGTTCGTGTTCTACCCGCCCCTGGGGATGGCCCTCGCCGCCGGCCTCCTGCTCGCGGGCCTCCCGCTGTTCTCGAGCCTGCGGCTCGGCATTCTCCTGCTCACCGCCGGAGGAGCCCTGGCGGGCGCTGCCCTGGGCCGGCATCTTGCCGGCGGGGACGGCAGAGCCGGGCCGGCCCGATGGGGCGCCGCGCTGGCCGGAGCCCTCCTCGTCACCCTGCCCTACCATGCGGTGGACACCTACACACGGTTCGCCCTGGCGGAGCTCGGGACCTTCATGTTCCTGCCCTTCTTCTTCCGCGCCCTCGATACACCCTCGGCAGGACAGCTCGCCCTGCCGCTCTCCTTCGCGGGCCTGTGTGTGACCCACCTGCCGACCGCCTATCTCGCGGTACTCATCGGCACCATCTGGACCGCGGCGCGCTCGCGCCGCCGGCTGCCGGCATACCTGCTCTCCATCGCCCTGGGGACGGCGTGCGCGGCAGTCTATGTGCTCCCCGCCGTGACGGAACGGGGCGACGTGCACGCCGACTGGCTGGAGAGTAACCCGGTCTATCGATTCGATCACCACTGGCTGTTCAGTCCCGCCCACGTGGACGTCAGTGATGACCCCATTCACGGTCCCGCGCGCCAGACCGTGGCGCTGCCCACGTTGCCGGTGGTTCGACGCGGACTGCTGGTCACCATGCTGCTCGCTGCCGTCGCCTGGACGCTGCGCCGCACCCATCTGCCCCGGGAGCCACCTGATCCCCTCAGGCCGTACGCGATCCTGATCGTCCTGTGCGCCGTGTTCATGACCCGGCTCGCCGATCCGGTCTGGCGTTTCGTCCCGGGCCTGGCGTCGGTGGCCTTCCCATGGCGCCTCGGCCTGTTCCTGACCCTCGCCACGGCCATCATCGTCGCCGACACCCTCGTCCGCCTGTCGGTCGCGCACCGGACCGGGGCGCGCCTCGTCCTCGGGGCGACCCTCTCGCTCGCCCTGGCGGTGTCGTGGCACACCGGCCAGAACACGGACTGGACCACCTTCACCCGGGCTCACGCCGACCTGCCCGGTGTCCGCCAGCGCGTCGCCGGGAGCTTCATGCCCCGGAGCAATCCCGTGATGCGCGGCTTCGCGGCCCGCCTGCCCGTGGCCACGCCACGTCTGACGGCGACCACCGGTGGCTCGTCCAACGGCCGGGTGCGGACGCTCAGCCACGCCAATCATCGCCGGGTCTATGACATCGTCACGCCGACCGGGGGCCGGCTCAACGCGGCCCTGTTCGACTTCCCGGTCTGGGAGGCCCGGATCGACGGTGTCTTGGTGGACCACCAGGTCTCGACGGCCGATGGCACTGTCTCCGTCCCGGTGGCCCCCGGCCATCACCTGGTCGAATGGCGGTTTCGCAATCCGCCGCTGCGGCGGGCCGCCGCCTGGATCTCCATCGCGAGCCTCCTGACACTGTCTGCCTTGACGGTGGTTTCCGCCAACCGTACGATGAGACGAGGGCGAGCGGCTTGAAGATCTCCATCGTCATCCCGGTATTCAACGAGGCACTCACGATCGAGGAACTCCTCGCCCGCGTGGAAGCGGTCCCCCTCGACAAGGAGATCATCGTCGTCGACGATGGCTCGACCGACGGCACCCGTGAGATCCTCGAATCGGTCGACAGCCCCTTCATCAGCGTGCTGTCTCACGCGAAGAATCGAGGCAAGGGGGCGGCCCTGTCCACCGGCTTCGCCAAGACGACGGGCGATATCGTGGTCATCCAGGATGCGGATCTCGAGTACCACCCGTCGGAGATTCCCGCTCTCGTGGCTCCGATCCTCGATGACCGGGCGGATGTCGTCTTCGGCTCGCGCTTCATGGGGGCGCGGCGCGTCTTCATGTTCTCTCACTGGCTCGGCAACAAGATTCTCACGTTGCTGACCAACCTGCTCTACAACACCACGCTGACCGACATGGAGACCTGCTACAAGGCGATTCGAGGAGACGTGGCCCGGGACTTCCACCTCCGGGCGAAGGGATTCGGCTGCGAGCCGGAGATGACCGCCAAGGTCTTCAAGCGCCAGCTCCGCGTCTACGAGATCCCCATCAGTTACGATGGCCGGACCTACGCCGAGGGCAAGAAGATCACCTGGCGGGACGGATTGAAGGCGGTCTACTGGCTGCTCCGGTGTCGCTTCACCGTCGAGAACGTGGGCCACGAGACCTTACGGCGCCTCGCTGTCACCGATCAGTACAGCCGCTTCCTCGCCCGGGAGATCGCGCCCCACGTCGGCCGCCGGATCCTCGAGGTCGGGTCGGGACTCGGCAGCATCTCCGGACACCTGGCCGTGCGCGATCTCCTGGTGGTGAGTGACATCTCCGAGTCGTACCTCGATCTGCTCCGGCACCGGCTCGCCGGCTCCCGCCGTGTGAAGGTCGTGCACTACGACCTTGCCGGAGGTGACCGGCCGGATCTCCAGGAGATGGAGCTGGACACCATCATCTGCGTCAACGTGCTCGAGCATGTGGAGAATGACGAGGCCGCGCTCCGGGGGCTCACCCGTCTTCTGGTTCCCGGGGGACATCTCATTCTCCTGGTCCCCGCGCATCAGGTACTGTATTCCAATCTCGACCGCAACCTGGATCATTTTCGCCGCTACTCGCGCGCCCGTCTCCTCGATCTCATCGAGCGGTCCGGTCTGTCGGTGGAGAGGGCGTACCACCTGAACGTCCTGGGCGCGCTCGGCTGGTGGCTGAACGGCCGCGTTCTCCGGCGGCGCGTGCTGCCGGGCAATCAGCTCCGGGCGTTCAGTTTTCTGATCCCGTTCCTGGCGATGGAACGCTGGGTCCGGCCGCCCTGCGGGCTCTCTCTCATGGTCATCGCCCGCCACACCTCGGTCACGGTGCCGGCGTCATCCGGACGTCGCCACGCCGTCGCCCGGGGTCACCCCCGCAACACCGCCGAGGTGGGGGCCTCCTGACGGGTCACCGGGGCAACGACGAATCCGCGGCCTCGACCGCCGTCAACTGCGCCGGGCCCCGGCGCCAGGCCGAGCCGGACCAGGTGCGCACCGCCTCACCGAGGTCGATCAGATCGCGGCCCCATCCGCTCCAGCGCAGGATCTCCTCCTCCGGCGTGCCGGGGGACAGGGTCAGGCTGCCGGTCCCCGGATCGGCGACGACGCTGTCGCTGCGAGACAGGCCCTGCGGCGTCTGCACGGAGACGTGCCCTTCGCAGCGCGCCGTGCCATCCGGAGCAAGGAGCAAGGCGTCGGCCTCGATCCGCAGGTCATCGCCCACGGTGAGCCGCACCGCTCCCCTCACTCCCAGCCGCCCATCGGACGGCGTCAGACGAGCCTCTGCGGCCTGCAGACGGGCCAGAACCGAGGCGCCGCGGAGCAATTCCATCACCGGATTTTCGAGCTGAATGCCCTTTCCATCCGTGATCAGGGCTGTGGCGCGCACCTGCCAGCGGGCGCCCGTCCGTGTGAAGGCCTGGTGAGAGAATCTCTCGAGCCGCACCGCCACGGCACCGGCCGTGTCGGACCCGGAAGAAGGGATCGCCGCCGGCACGAGGGGCTGGAGCGGCCCCTCGTCAGTGCCTCCGACGCGGGCTGCCAGGGAGATGAGGGCGATACCCGCAACCACCCCGCTCACCGCGAAGAGCCACGGCACGCCGGTTCGGCGCACGCCCGGGCGGCCCGGCAGATCCTCGGACCTTCCAACATCCCTCATCGGACCTCCCTCCTGCCCGGACGGCGCCGGGCGCGGGGACATCTGGAGGGATCATAGATACACCGGGCCGGATCCGGCAAGCACCCTTCTCGTAAGAGGCCGTGTGCCGGGTCAGGGTCTCAGCCGTGCAGGTCGGCCGTCGGCAGGAATCGCGGCGGGCGGCGAACCCGTGTGGCCACCTCGAAGGCGTGGGCCAGCCGGATGAGAACTCCCTCGCTGTACGGGCCGCCGATGAACGACAGACCCACCGGCAGACCGAACACGTATCCCGCCGGAACGGTGAGGCTCGGATAGCCCGACACCGCCGCGGGAGACGAACTCCCCCCGGTGAAATGGTCGCCATTGACCAGGTCGATGGTCCACGGCGGGGAGCCGGTGGGCGCCACGATGGCATCCAGCTTGTGCTCCCTCATCACCGCATCGATCCCTTCCTTCCGGGACAGACGGTGGTTCGCCGCCAGGGCCTCACGGTATTCGGGGCGGCTCAGCGGACCTTTCTCCGCCGCCATCGTGAAGATCTCCTGGCCGAAGTACTTCAGTTCCCGGTCCCGGTTCCGTTCATTGAACTCGATCAGACCGTCGAGTGTCTTCACCGGCGCCAGTGGCCCGAGGCCTGCCAGGTAGGCGTTGATATCCGCCTTGAAGTCCGACAGCAGGACCTCGAATTCCGTGTCATCGTACTCCCCGACGTGGGGAATATCCGCCGGATCGATCAGGATGGCCCCGGCCCGCTGCATCTCGGTCAGCGCCGACTCGATGATCGCATCGGTGGCAGCGCTGTACCCGAAGAAATTCTTCCGTGCCACACCGATCCGGGCGCCCCGCAGCCCGTGCGGATCGAGAAAGCGCGTGTAGTCCGGTTCTCGCCGGCCATGGGCCGGGCGCGTCATCGGATCGTCCCGGTCCCGGCCCGCAATGACACCCAGCAGAATGGCCGCGTCGGCCACGCTGCGTGCCATCGGACCGGCGGTATCCTGGTTGTGCGACAGCGGAATGATGCCGGCCCGGCTGACGAGCCCGACTGTCGGCTTGATCCCCACGATGGAACTGGCCGCCGACGGACAGACGATCGATCCGTCCGTCTCCGTCCCGATGGAGACGGCGGCAAAGTTCGCCGCGATGGCCGCCCCGGACCCGGCACTCGATCCGCAGGGACTGCGGTCCAGAGCATACGGGTTGCGTCCCTGGCCGCCACGACCGCTCCACCCGCTCGTCGAGTGCGTCGAGCGGAAATTGGCCCATTCGCTGAGATTGGTCTTGCCCAGCAGCACGGCACCGGCCGCGCGGAGTTGCCGCGCGACGAACGCATCCTTTGCCGGCCGGGAGCCGGCCAGGGCCAGGGAGCCGGCCGACGTGGTCATCCGATCGGCGGTCCCGACGTTGTCCTTCAGCAGGACCGGCACGCCGTGCAGGGGACCCCGGACGTGACCATCCCGTCGCTCCGCGTCCAGGGTCTCGGCATCGGCGAGCGCATCGGGATTCATCTCCAGGATCTGTGCGAGGCGCGGCCCGTCGCGATCCAGCGCCGCGATCCGATCGGCGTACAGTTCGACCAGCCGGCGCGCGGTGTAACGCCCCGTCTGCATGCCCTCCTGAAGATCGGGAATCGAGGCCTCGAGCAGCTCGAAATCACCGGGGTCGCGAGCCGTCCCGCCGGCGGCCTGCTCGTGCCCCGACGCTGTCCCATCCGGGCTGTCCGGCTGCGGAACCGCACCGGTCGCGCGCACCCGCGGGGCCGGCCCCACGGCCACCAGGGCTGCGCCGAGCCCTCCGGCACGCAAGAACGAGCGCCGGCTCGTCGCCGGTCGCGGCCTGTCCGATCCATGTCCCATCGTGGTCGCCTCCTCCGCATCAGCGCGCCGGACTGTTGACGGCACCGGTTCCCGTCGTTCATCCGGCGAGAAGTCGCAGACTACCACAGGCGCACTGGCGCCGGACCCGATGGGGGAGATGGCGCAGAGCCTTTTCCGGGAATCGGGGACCTTGTAGTATGGCCACCCGACAGGGACCTGGAGGAGATCGGCATGGCAGGTACTGCCCGTGGTTCTTCATCACCGGTTCGTCTCCTGGTGGCTTCGCTTGCCGTCCGCGCGATTCCCCGCTCCTGCTCTGACTGGCCCGGATTCCCGTCGGGCCGCGCGGCACACCGCCGTCTCCGCGCGGCCATCTGGCTCGGCGTGGCCAGCAGCTTCGCCGTCCCGCTGCCCGCTCAGATCATCGCCCCGGCCGGACGCACGCTGTTCAACCAGGCGGTGATGGTGCGCAGCGTCTTCACGGCCTCGGCGTTCGACGAGCCCGCCCCCGGCGCCGACGTTCACCAGCTCGCCCTGAGAGAAGCGGTGATCTGGGGAGCTACACCGCGGCTGACGTTCACCGTGGTGACGCCGGTGATCGAGAAGAAGGTCAGCCCCCCCGGATTCGCCGGCATCGATCGCCGCCTGCGCGGCACCGGTGACACGTCGCTGTTTGCTCGCTTCGACGCCTGGAAGAAGAACGTGCCTCGCGGCTCCACACGGCTCACGCCTGAGTTCGGTCTGACGCTGCCGACCGGCGGCGCCTTCTCCGACGGCTCCACCGACCTCTCCGCCACGCTCATCTTCTCGCATGTCCGCGACCCGCACTGGCTGGTGGCCGACGTCCAGGTCACCCGCAACGGCAACGGCGACGGCGACCTCAGGCAGGGCACGCAGTGGCGGGTCGACCTCGCCTACCTCAATCGTCTCCTGCCCCGCCGGCAGATGGGAACCCGCAGCCTCTATCTCGTGGCCGAGCTCAACGCCACCCACCAGCGAGGCGCCACGCGCGGCGGCGCCGACCTGTCCGACAGCGGCGGCTCGCTGCTGCGGTTCTCCCCCGGGCTGGAATTCTTTCTCAACCGGCGGGTTGTCATCGAGCAATCGATCTCGATCCCCGTGGCCCGCAGTTTCGATGGACAGCAGGTGGAACCGGACATCACTTATCTGGCAGGGCTGCGATGGCTCTTCTGAATCTGACTCGCGCCGCGGCACTCGCCGTCATGCTGCCGGTCACCATGGGATGCGGCAACCCGGATCGGGAGATGAATCCGACCGCACCCGGCGGCGCCACCCGGCCGATCGCAGCGGCATCGACCGGCCCGGCCACCCGGCCCTCGGACCAGACACGCCCGGGTGCCAGCGGCGGAGATGACGTCTATCGCCTGCTCACCGCCTGGGGAGACAGCGGCTCCGGACCGGGGCAATTCCACGGTCCGCAGGGTCTGACGGTCAGCCCGGACGGCGAGATCTTCGTGGCCGACGCCGGTAACTGCCGGATCCAGGTCTTCGGCAGCTCCGGGACCTTCCTGCGCCAGTGGGGCCATTGCGGCGATGAACCCGGTGCCCTGCGCAAACCGATGGACGTCGCGCTCCTGCCGGGTGGCGATGTCGTGGTTGTCGACTTCATCCTGGACCGCGTCTCCATCTTCGGCCGTGCCGGCCGTCTGGTCCGCCTCTTCGGCACCAGCGGTGAGAAACCGGGGCAGCTCGACGCTCCGGTCGGGGTCGCGGTGTCGGGCGACGGGGACATCTACGTGAGTGAGTTCTACGGCAACCGGGTGCAGTCGTTCAGCCCGAACGGCACCGCCAGGGGCCAGATAGGTCAGGCCGGCGACGGCCCGGGCGGCCTGCACTATCCCGCCAAGCTGACCTTCGGACCCGGGGGTGACCTGTTCATCGCCGACGCGCATCACGGCAGGCTGCAGCGCTTCGAGCGCGACGGGCGGTACGTGGCCGCCTGGGGATCTCCCGGGACGTGGTTCGGCCAGTTCCAGGATCCGACCGATCTCGTGGTCGATCGGGACGGCAACATGCATGTGGCCGACAGTGGCAACTTTCGTGTCCAGTGGCTGGCACCCGACGGTACCTACAGAGGAGAATGGCGACTCGACCATCCTTCCGGCCCGGTCTTCCAGTCCCCCCAGGCGGTCGCGATGGATGGCCACAAGCACCTCTACGTGAGCGACGCCGCCGTCGATCGCATCGTCAAGCTCGAGGTCCTCACCAGGAGAACAGAATGATCCGTTCCTTCGTCCGGCGATTTCAGCCCGCGGCCTGCGCCGCACTGCTGGCGGTGGCATCATTTTCCGGCGTGCTCGCAGCGGTCGAGAGCGCCCGGGTGACCATCGATGGCATGACCTGACCGCTCTGAACCTACGGGGCCGAGAAGGCCCTTCGACGCCTGGATGGCGTCGGTGAGATCCAGGTCAGCTTGCAGAAAGGCGAGGCCATCGTCCTGCCCCGCCCCGGGATGTCCTTCGACCCCGGGGCCATTCCCCGCGCCATCCGCCGGGCCGGTTTCACGCCGCGCTCGCTCGATGTCACCGCCGCAGGCAGGCTGGTAGCGGTCACTCCCGACCCTCCGGCCGGCTCTACCGCACGACTCGTCCTGGAGATGGAAGGACCCGTTCCCCGCCTGCTCCTTCGCGTCAGCGATGAGGACCTGCTGGCAGCGCTGACGGCCCGGGCCGCGAGCAACGTCCGCATCCGTATCACCGGAAAGTTCGACCCGCCCGCCGGCAAGGCACCGGCCGTCGTCACGGTCAGGGAGTGGGAGATCGTCGCGCCGGACGGTCCCGGCTGAGTCGTGCCGTGGCGCCGGCGAGCGGGAAGAAACTCTCCAGGATCCGGTCGGTGCGTGAACGCCAGCTCGCCCAGCCGTGGGAGTCCAGCACCTCGCCACCCACGAACGTGTAGCCGGCCTCCGTCAGCGCCGCGGCCAGTCGCATCCCGTCGTTGCGAAGATCCCGATCCTCATCGACACTGCGGCTCTCGTACCGATTCCAGTCCAGGTAGAACTGCACGGGGCGTGTGGGCCGAGATCGGATCAGCTTCATCAGGGCCGGCTCGGTCCCCAGGCCGAGAAAAATGCTCTGGATCGCCACCTTGCCGAAGGTCTCGGGATAACGCAGCGCCACGTAGGCGGCAGTGAGGCCGAAGCCCCCGGTCCCCATGACGGCGCGCGCCCCGGCGCGGTCGTCGAGCCGGAACCGTGCATCGAGGAACGGGACGAGTTCTGTTGCCAGCATCCGCGCATACGGCACCGTCGCGCTGCCGCCGGCCTCGAGCCACCACTCGTTCCGGGGAGCCACCACCGCCACGACCAGAGGCTCGACCCGTGTGCCGACGAGATTGTCGAGGGCTCGATCGAGCAATCCCTTGTCCAGCCAGTCCATCCCGTGCACGACCAAGAGCGGATAGGTCTGCGCACTGTCGGCGTAGCCCGGCGGCAGCCAGACGGCGACCTTCCGGGTATCCCCCAGCGACGGACTGGTGAATTCCATTGTCCGGACCTCTCCCCCGGGCCTTGCTGGATCGGCCGCCAGGAAGGCGGGTGCCTCGTCACCCGGCAGCCGGACCTCCGACCACTGGGTGTCGTCGAACCGGGCGGGCACCTGCACGGGATTCCTGGGATCGACGACCCGGTCATCGAAGTTGACGTTGAACCGGTATTCCCAGCGTGTCCCGGGGGGGAGGCGATAAGAGCGAAAGAAGAGGTCCGTGCCGGGCACCCGGCGCATGGCGTCGGCCACTCCATCGTCGAGCATGCTGCCGGAGATGGCAATATCCTCCACGTCCCCGTCATAGAGGAAGTGCACCCACGGGGCCTCGACGATCGGAAATCTCTCGTGCTCGGCAAGAAAGGCGGATACCAGGCCCTGCTTGTCATCGGCCGCCTCGACCTTCTCGACAAACCGGGCGAAGGCGGTTCCCGCCGGGGCTTCGGGGAGGCCCGCCGCCACCCGACGGGGAGAGAACGCCGACGCCTTGCCGGGAATGATGCTCACCGCGGCAAGTTCCTTGCCGTTCCGGAGCAGGACCTTCCCGGCGGCGAAGCTCGGCCAGGTCAGTCCGGTGCCCTCGAGAACGTGCAGGCGCGCGGTCTCGCGGTACCCTTCCGGCGTGGCATCGGCGAGCACCACATCGCCCTGGGCAGCGGCAATCACCAGATGGCCATCCACCAGGACGAGCCCCCGTCCCCCGGGTGGACGGGACTTCCAGACCCGCTTGCCGGTGGCGGCGTCGACACAGACCAGGAACTGCGCCTTGAAACCGTAGAGGTGGCCGTCATGGAGCACCGGCAGCGCGTAGGTGTTCCCCAGCTCGCGGCTCCGGTAGATCTCGTGCACCGTGAGACCGCCGGCTTCACCCGCGCCACTCACTTCGAAGACGGCAGCCGCCCCGCCGATGAAGATCAGGAACCGGTCCTCACCGGCGGGCATGGCGCTCGAACTGCCGACCCACTCGTTCTCGTCGAGGACGTGTGCGAACAGCCGGACACCGGTGGATGGCGCGAAGCCCTCGATGGCGTGCCCGCTGGCCACCACGACCACCCGTTCGCCGGCCAGGGTGAGCACCGCCGGAGACTGGTACTCGACGCGGCCATCACCCACCGACCACCGGGTGACCCCGCTGGCCGCATCCAGCCCGCTGAGCGAGCGGCCGTCCGGCCCGCCGGTCTGCAGGATCAGCATGCCCTCCTCGACCACCGGTGAGGTGGTGAACCCGTAGTCCGGTTCCCTCGCATCGAAGTCAGCCGGGAGATTCCGGGTCCAGCGGAGCGTGCCATCCGCCAGGTCCACGCTGCAGAGCACACCGGTGGGGCCCAGACCGATCACCCGTCCCGCATGGATCACCGGCGTGCTGATCGGACCATCCGCCGAGCCGTCATGCCCCGTGTATGTCGGCGCGAGCCGATACCGCCACACCTCCCGGCCCGTCCGCAGGTCCGCGGCAATGAGCCAGTCATCGGTTCCATCGGAATACAGCGTGACGGCCCGCCCGTCCGCCACCGCAACACCCGAATAGCCGGGGCCGAGCGGCAGCCGCCAGGCCAGAGAGAGGTCCGCCGACCCGCGCGCGAACAGTTCCGTGCCGGCGACCGCGCCGTCGAACCGGGGACCGCGCAGATGGGGCCAGTCCGCGGCGGCCGCCCGGCCGCCGGCCGCCAGTCCTCCACAGGCAAGAGCAGACACGATGACGACGACGCCGGGAACACGCATGGACATCTCCTCGGGGAACGGAAACGGGAAAATGATTATACGAACGGAGCCGGGCCGGGCCAAGCCACCGGCCCGTGCCCGCCGCCGCCGGGCGGCGGGCGGACAGACCACCCTGGTAAGATGACGAGACAGGACATGGCCACACGGGCCGGCCTCACAGGCGAACACCAGGCGACGGGCCTTGGACTGCCTGTCTGGCCCGCCGGGCACTTCAGGAATCGCCCGCAATGAGTTCTGAACACAGGCAAGAAGACCGTCAGTTCCTTGCCCGATGGGTGCGTGACACTTGTTTCGGCTGGCTGGTCGGGCTCGTCGTCATCATCGTCGCGGGAATCGGCGGAGACCTGATCGGCGCGGGGGAGGCAGACTCTCAGTTCATCATCGGGCTCGGCATGGGGGCGGGCGTCGGATACGCGCAGGGCCGCGTCGTGAAGTGTTGGCTCGGCGCCGCCAGGGACTGGACGTGGACGTCGGTCATCGGGATCGGACTGCCATTCGTGGTCTTCGACTTTGCCGGTGCAATCTGGAGCAGGTTGCCCGACGTCCCGCGGCTTGAACTCGAAGTTGCGATCAGCGGACTGCTTGTCGGTGCTTTGCAGCGGCGTGTCCTGTCTCTGCACTCCAGCAGAGCCAACTGGTGGGTTCCAGCCTGTGTCGCAGGTTGGACCCTGGCGGCGGCCACTGCCGCCAGCGGTTCGCTTCTTGA
>JBHHZI010000102.1:0-12087 GCA_046757965.1 Acidobacteriota bacterium
GGCGGTCCGGGTCGATGGGAGAGAGGGCGATGGGGAGCTTGCGGTCGTGCAGCAGACGCGTCAACTCACCCATGATCCAGTTGGCGGCGGCGCGAGGGGTCGCGCCGGCGGCGATGACCGCCTCGCAATAATCGGCCAGTGGCCGTGACCGGGTCAGGAAGTCGGCGGCGTCCTCGCCCAGTGCCAGATCGTCGATGAACCGGCGCCGCCGTGCCGCCGGCATCTCGGGCAGTGTCGCGGCGAGCTGTTCGCGTCGGGCGGCATCGATGATCAGTGGCAGAAGATCCGGCTCGGGAAAGTAACGGTAGTCCGGGCTCTCCTCCTTCGAACGCATGGTGCGCGTGACATCGGCGTCGGCATCGTAGAGGCGGGTCTCCTGCACGATCGTCTCGCCGCCGGCCAGCCGGCGTCGCTGGCGGGCGATCTCGTGAACCAGGGCCCGCTGCACGTTGCGAAACGAGTTCAGGTTCTTCAACTCGGTGCGGGTGCCCAGGGTGGTGGTCCCGGCGGGACGGAGCGAGATGTTGGCGTCGGCCCGCATGGACCCCTCCTCCATGTTGCCGTCGCAGACGCCGAGATAGGTCAGGATCGAGCGCAGCCGCACGAGATAGGCATGGGCCGCCTCCGGTGAGTGCAGGTCGGGCTCGGAGACGATCTCGCAGAGCGGCACACCCGCCCGGTTGAAATCGAGATACGTGTTGGTGTCCTGAGCGGCGAGATCTGCGTGGGTGGATTTTCCCGCATCCTCTTCGAGATGAATCCGGGTCAGCCGGACCGAGAACGGGCGAGAGTCCACCTCTGCCTCGATGTGGCCCCCGGTGGCGAACGGGCGGGAGAACTGGGAGATCTGGTAGCCCTTGGGCAGATCGGGGTAGAAGTAATTCTTGCGGGCGAAGATCGACTCGGTATGCACCGTGCATCCGACACTCAGACCCAGGCGCACCGCCGCCTCCACTGCCGCGAGGTTGAGCACCGGTAGCGCGCCGGGCAGACCGAGGCAGACCGGACAGACGTGAGTATTCGGTGGGGCGCCGAAGCGGGTTGAACAGGCGCAGAACAGCTTGGTGCGCACGTCGAGTTGAGCATGAACCTCGAGGCCGATCACCGGCTCGTAGGCGACCTCGGTCTGGGCCCGGACCGTCACGGCGGCCATTCTAGCTGCTCGCGTCCGTGCGCTACCATGCACCGGCCGATGGGAACACTTCTGGACATCGCGATTCACCGGGCGCCGCGCGGTGAGATGATCCGGCTCGAGGAAGCGTGGGTGACGCCGGCTCATGGTGTGGCGGATGATTTTCGCGGCTCGCCGGGCTGGCGGCAGATCACCGTCGTGTCCCACGCCGACTGGGAGGCGGTCTGTGGAGGTCTGGGCACCGACCTCGACTGGGTCATCCGGCGGGCCAACCTGCTCATCGACGGCATCGAACTGCAAAGATCCACCGGCCAGGTGCTGTGCATCGGCGAGGCGCGGCTCGTCGTCACCGGCGAGAGCCGGCCGTGCGAGCGGATGGATGCAGCCCATCACGGTCTGCGCGAGGCGCTGTCTCCCCAGTGGCGCGGCGGTGTCTGCTGCCGGGTGGCGGCCGCCGGTCGGATCCGTGCCGGAGACACCGTGTCGATGGAACCGGGCGGGGCCTAGAGGGGCGGCCGGCAGGCCCCGGTCACGGCCGGCGGCCGCGAGCCCCCCGGGCCCAGGCCTCCCACACCGGCGGGAACATCTTCATCTGCTCGGCGAGCGAGGTCTCTCTCACCAGCGTCTCGACCGCGGCGCGGTCCTGGCGGTTCCAGGTCACGTCGGTGGAGGCAAATCCCCAGGTCATCGCCGCGGCGATGGCGCCGTTGAGCCGGAGCTGGCCGAGGTCCACCTTGTCGAAGGTGTCCGAGCCGGCGTGGTAGTTGGGGCCGTAGTTCGCGGATTCCTGGCTCGCCACGAGGTTAGCGACGCCCTCGAGCATGAAGTCGAAGTTGTCGGTGCCGACGATCGGTTCGTCCACATGGATGAACGGTCCGAGTCCGCTCACCGGCGCGAGCAGGCGATCCACCACCGGGATCAGCTCGGGCCGGCCGTTTGTGTACATCCCGGTGATGCGGCCACTCCCGATGTCATAGGCCGAGGCCATGACGTGCCGGTCGAGTTCGTCCGCATGCTGCCTGACGTAGGCCCACGACCCGAACATCCCCTGCTCCTCCCCGTTGAAGAGGCAGAAGCGGATCGTGCGCCGGGGGTGCAGATCGAGGCGGCGGATCTGGCGGGCGATGTCGATGATCATCGCCACGTTGCAGCCGTCGTCGAGAGCGCCGGTGCCCAGCCCCCAGGAGTCCAGGTGGGCGCCGATCACGACGTATTCATCGGGGTCGGTCGCGCCCCGGATCTCCCCGATCACGTTGTCACTCCGGTAGGGGCCGCTGGTGGCGATATCCAGCACCACGTGCATGCGCAGGCGGTGCCCCGCCCTCAGGAGACGCAGCGCCCGCAGCCCGCGGCTCCGCTCGATCACCATCAGCAGGCTCTCGTTGTCGCTGCCGCGGGAGGCCACGTGCCGGTGGAGCAGGTTGTCCGGGCGGGATCCGACATAGACGACGCCCGCGGCGCCGGCGGCGACGGCGCGTGCCTCGATCCGGGTGGCCTCGCGGTACTCCCGGAACAGGCCGTCGACGTCGAGCAGTTCATCGGTGCCGACGAGGAGCAGCGCGCCCCGGGCCGCCTGGCCCAGCCCTGCGATCGCGGTGTCCTCTCCCCGGCCGGCGTCCAGGAGGGGAGCGTCGAATCCATCGGTGGGGGTGGGTGCGGAGAACGGCATGGCCGCGATGCGCGCCGGGAACTCCCCGCCGCCGCCGTCCGTGTCGCCGGCGAGGGGGACGTCATCGAACCGGATGGTGGCCACAGCCCGCCGCTCGAGCCAGCCCGCAGGCATGGTGAACGATTCGCGCCGCGCCGGCACCCCGGCGGCCTCCAGTGTTCGCAGCGCCCACTCGACGGCCGCGCGGTTGGCGGCCGAACCGGTGGGGCGCCCTCCGATCTCGTCGGTGAGCCGGCGCAGATCCTCGGTCATCGGAGTCGGGCCGAGAAGCGCCGCGACCAGGTCGCGCACCTCCGCGGGGCCATTCGCCGGCCGGGCAGCACCCAGCACGGCAACGGTGGGCAGGGCCGCGAGCAACGCGAACCCCAAACGGCGTCGAGGATTCATTCCGGCTCCCTCCTGGTTCCTGCCCTCGCGCGTGGGACGAGCCACCCCGGCCGGCGCGGGCGGCGGGCGGGAACGCCGATCCTGCCCGGAAACGGGGCCGTGGTCAACGTGGAGGGTGGCCGGTCTGCGCCAGACCCCGGAAGAACTCGCGGGATTCTTCGGCGGATGCCGCCCGCCAGCGTCCCAGCTTGCGCTTGCGTCCGATCGCCTCGCGGCTGTACCGGACGCTGGAGACGAGGCGCCCCTCCGGGGTGAGAAAATGGGTCCGGCCGCGCTCTCCGAGGACGACAAGGGCGCCACTGCGCTCGTCGACCAGCAAGGTCTCCGGGCGCGCGTCGCGCACGTCGTCCATGGCCTTGCGTGTCGGCCGGTCGCCGGCGGCATGACGCCGCTCGGCGTGTGCCGTTCGCCGCTGCCGGCCACGCTGGGAACGCTCCAGGCGCCGGGCGAGGCCGCCAAGGATGCCCCCGATGCGCTCGTCCCTTTCCGCGCGGGATTGATGAGGTTTCCCGTCGCGGCGACGACCTGGGCGGACGACTCCGGCCAGGGCGGCCTGGGCCCAGATCAGCGGACGTCGCCACGGAAGGTCCGACGCCCTCTCCCAGAGCAACCCGAGATCCCCGCCGGCAGGCGTCCGGCCGAGCACGTTCATCGCCAGGCGGCGCCGGCCTCCCGGGTCCGTCGAACCGGTCACCTGAAACGTCAGCGCCACCACACCTCGCGGCTCCGTGCCTCGCGACGGGACGCGGAAATAGCCGGCCACCAGCTGGGCCAGCAGATCGTAGACGGGATTGCGCCAGGCCGGGAGGAGTTCCCCGCCCAGGGTGTCGGCATCCTGGATGATGGTGACGAAGGCCGGGCGATCATCATAGAGTTCCTGCACCCGGGGATGTTTCATCTCCAGGCAGTACTGGGGAAACGGCATCCACAGGGGCGTTCCCACGGGTGCGTAGCCGACGAAGACCTGGCGGGAATCCGGCGGCATCGAGTGCGAGCAGTCCGACCCGGAACAGCGATGGCAATACGTATGCCCCGGGCGAAAGGCAGCGGCGCGCTCGATGGCGTCGTCGATCTGTTGCTCGATGGCGTCGGTGAGCTGCCTGGAAAACGCATCCGTCTCGCTGTTCGCGGCGGTCAGGTCGATGCCGAGGGGAATGTCGATGCGGCTCAGCGCGGGCTCGACGAGATGAGCCCCGCTCTTGCGGGCGAGCAGCTCACGCACGATGCGTCGCAGCGCGTCGTGGATCAGCTCAGCTTGCGCCTGGAGACGACCTGTCATCGGTTTGTCCCGGCGCCCCGCCCCGTGGCCGCAGGCGACTGCTCCGACCCGGGGCGCGACGCCTTCGGTGCCGGCCGCCCTGTGACCCCCCGATACCGCGGTCAGCCGACCTTGTAGCCGTCGTCGGCGTAGGCGACGTCGGAGATCTCGGTCGTGAGTGCGTCGTCGTTCTTCTCGATCTGCGTCAGGTGGCGCCGCATCCGGCGCCATGCCTGCCTGCAGAACAGGCGGGTCAGCTTGACCTCGCGGGCCGCGGCCTCCTCCCCACCGTCGGTAAGCTTCGAGGTCGTTCTCGACACCGTGGCAATCATGGCGTACAGGTCGATCCCGGCGTTGGCGATCCGTTCCTGCACATACTCACGCTCCATGATCTTCTTGCCGTGGTCGCGCAGGGCTCGCTCGACACCCGCCGCGAAGCGCGCCGTCCATTCGGAGATGAGATCGGCCTCTTCCTTCAGGACCGGATGGGCCCCTTCGATCTTCTGCGGAGCGACCGCCTGCTTGATCTTGTGTGTCGCGAATTCCGTCAGCGTGCCGATGTTGCCCAGCGGCTCCCTGAGTGCCCGTCCGACCTCCTTGAGGGCCTCGCCGGGCCTCTGCAGGCCGGCGAGCGCCGTGTACATGCGCAGGATCTCGTTGGTTCCCTCGAAGATGAGATTGATGCGCGCATCTCTCAGGAAGCGCTCGAAGGGATACTCGCTCATGTATCCGTTGCCGCCGTTGATCTGCACGGCATGGTTGACCACCCGCCACAGGACCTCGGAGGCGAACACCTTGCTCATGGCCGATTCGAGGGAGAAGTCGAGGCCCGGTCGATCACACAACCCGGTGGTCAGGTAGACGACCGATTCGGCCGCATAGGTCTCGCTCATCATCGCCGCGAACTTGCGCCGGATCATCTCGAACTCCGCGATCGTCTGCCCGAACGCCTTGCGCTCCTTGGCATGGGCCACCGAGAGGTCGATCATCTCCTTGCAGGCGCCGACACAGCCGGCGGCCAGGGAGAGCCGGCCGGTGTTGAGGATCTCCATGGCCATCTTGAAGCCGCCACCGAGCCTTCCGAGAAGGTGAGCGGCGGGAACCCGGACGTTGTCGAAGACGACGTCCACGGTGTTGGATCCGCGAATGCCCAGCTTGTGCATCGGCGGTGTCGTCGACACGCCCCCCAGATCCCGCTTCACCAGGAAGCAGGAGACGGTCCGGGTGGGCCTGGTCTCCCCGGGAATCTCCGTCCGGGCGAAGACGGTGAACACCTCGGCGAACCCACCGTTGGTGATCCACTGCTTGCGGCCGTTGAGAACCCACACGTCGTCCCCGGCGTCGTGGACCGCCCTGGTGGTCATCGCGGCCGCATCCGAACCCGAACCGGGCTCGGTGAGGGCATAGGCGCCGATCCATTCTCCCGACGCGAGCCGGGGAAGAAACTCCTTCTTCTGCTCCTCGTTGCCGAAGAGCAGGATGCCCTTGATGCCGATGGACTGGTGCCCGCCGACCACCGTGGCGGTGGCCGCGCAGTGGCGGCAGACCTGCTCCATCAGACGGCAATAGGCGCCGGTGGAGAAGCCGATGCCGCCGTATTCCTCGGGCACGGTGAACCCGAGAATGCCCAGATCGGCGAGCTCACGGATGGTCTCCTGCGGGATCTCCATCTCCCGGTCGTACCGCGCGCCGTCCAGGCGGTCCGCGGCGAAGCGGGAGAACTCGGCCAGGATCATCTCCAGCGATTCGCGCTCCTCGGCCACGCCGGTCGGGTAGGGAAAGACGAGAGATTCGTCGATGGCACCGAGGAACAGACCCTTGGCGAACGACGGCTTCTCCGTCGCTTTCTGGTTCACGGGGGGGGCAGTGGCAGTCACGGCCGCATCCTTTTCCTCGAGAGGTTGGCAAGGGGAAAACGGCTCGAACCCGTTCTCCCGGTCAACTTTATTCCATCGGGAGAGTGATTCAACCCGGGCCGGCCGTCATGCGGCTGCGGAGCCGGGGTGGAACCGGCCGTCGGCCTGCTCGCGGGCCGCCAGGCAGGCCGGAGGGGCGAATCGCGGTCCGCGGAGCGCGGCCAGGCTCGTCAGGCACCGGATGATGCCGTCCAGTCCCTGCTCGTCCGCCCACCGCAGGAGACCCCCGGTGAAGGGTGGCCACCCGATGCCCATCACCATGGCCAGATCCACCTCACCGGGACGCTGGACGACGCTCTCCTCCAGGCAGCGAGCAGCCTCCGCCACCATCGGGTAGAGGAGGATGGAGCAGACGTCGTCGGGGAGCGGACCCGTCCCGGGCCGACCGGTCAGGCGCTCGAGAACCTCCCGGTTGACCTCGGGCTTCTTGCCGTGGTGCCGGTAGAATCCGCTCCCGGTCTTCACGCCCAGACAGCCCTCGGCGCGCAGGCGGGCCACCAGGTCGGTGGTGGCCTGGCGGTTCCCGAACAGGTCACGGAGGCTTTCCACCACCTCGCCGGCGATATCGAGGCCGATCTGGTCGAGAAGCTCGAGCGGCCCCACCGGCATGCCGAAGTCGCGCAGGGCGCGGTCGAGACATGCCACGTCGACCCCCTCCTCGACGAGCATCAGGGCCTCCCCCAGGTAGACCGACAGGAGGCGGTTGACCAGGAAACCCGGGGAGTCCGCCACGCGGACCGGGGTCTTGCCCAGCCGCCGGACCAGGGCGAGCAGGGCGCCGGTCGTCTGCAGCGCGGTCCGGCGACCGGCCACCACCTCCACCAGGGGCATGCGGTCGACTGGATTGAAGAAGTGCAGGCCGCCCAGCCGTTGCGGGCGTTTTAGCGCCGCGCTCATCGCCGTGATCGACAGCGCCGAGGTGTTGCTCGCCAGCACGGCGGAGGGCGCCGCGCGCTCGGCTTCCGCCAGGACCGCCTTCTTCAGGTCGAGCTTCTCGACGACGGCCTCGATGATCAGGTCCGCCGGGGCGAGGTCCTCGACGCGAGTGGTCGGGGTCAGCCGGCCGAGGATGGCATCTTTCTCCGACGCCGTCAGACGGTGCCGCGCAACCCGCCGCGCCAGGGCCGACCGGATGTGGCCGGTACCGGCCTCCAGCGCCTCCTTCGAGATGTCCCGCAAGCGCACCGAGATCTCGTGCTCGGCGCAGAGCCGGGCAATCCCGGCGCCCATCACCCCGGCGCCGAGGATGGCCACCGTCTCGACCGGGGTCCCGGTGGCCTGCTTCTCCTCGTCGTACCAGTCACTGGATTCCTGGGTGAGCTGGAACAGACCGACGAGCCGGCGGCTGATCGGACCGGTGGCCAGCTCCGCGAACAGCTGGCGCTCCCGGGCCAGCCCACGGGCGGCAGGCGTCAGGAACGACGCGGCCACGGCCTCCACGATGGCGCCGGGCGCCGGGTAATGGGTTCCGGCGCGCCGATGAATGGTGCGCCGCACCTGCGAGAAGATCAGGGCCCGGGCCGGCGGCAGCCGGCGCGCCAGCCAGCCGACCCATCCCTGTCGGGTGGCGCGCGGCACGCGACCGGCGCGGCGGCGGGCGGCGATCAGGTCGCGTGCCACGGCGGTCGCGGCGGCCTGCAGTTGCGCGTCCGGCGCCCGGACATCGGCCAGCCCCTTCGCCATGGCGGCGTCGGCGCTCAACCGGCGTCCCGTGGCCATCATCTCGACGGCAGGTCCCAGACCGATACGGGCGGGCAGTCGCTGGGTGCCGCCCCAGGCGGGCAGCAGGCCCAGGCGCACTTCCGGCAGCCCGAGACGCGTCCCGGGAGCATCACTCACGACGATCCGATCACAGGCGAGGGCCCACTCGAGTCCGCCTCCCAGGCAACTGCCCCGGATGGCCGCCACGGTGGGACAGTCCAGGTCGGCGAGGCGGTTGAACAGTTCCTGGCCGCGCCGGCTGCCCTCGCGCGCCGCGTCGGCATCGGGCAGCGCGGCGATCAACCCGATATCGGCTCCGACGCAGAAATGGTCGCGTGCCGATGCGAAGACGATGGCGGCGGGCGGCGTGGCGACCCAGGAGGTGATCAGGGCATCCAGGGCCTCGAGAACGTCACCGTTGAGCTTGTTCACCGTCGAGCCGGGCAGGTCGAAGACCACGTGGACGATGCCGTCCGCGTCCGAGGAGGGGGTGAGCGGTCCGTGGCGCGACGCATCCGGCACGGGTCAGACCACCGCCGGCCGGGGCTGCTCATGGCCGGCGTAGAGCGATTCGATGGTGGCGGCGTGATGCTTCAGGATGATGCGCCGCTTGAGCTTGAGCGTCGGCGTCAGCTCATCCCGTTCCTGGGTGAACTCACCGGCAAGCAGGGCAAACCGGCGAATCTGTTCATGGTGGGCGAGCCGGGGTCGCAGGGTGTCGAGCTGGGCGGCAATCGCCGCCTCCACCGCCGGATCCGCCACGAGATCTTCCGGTGCGCCGGGTCGGATGCCGAGCCGGGCGGCCCGCGAGAGCAGGACCTCGAAGTCGGGCACGATGAGTGCCACCAGGAAGGGGCGCCGGTCGCCCACCACCATCGCCTGGCTCACCAGGGAGAGCTGCTTGAGCGCGTTCTCCAGCGGCTGGGGAGCGATGTTCTTGCCCTGGGCGGTGACCAGGATCTCCTTCTTGCGATCCGTGATGGAGAGAAAACCGTCGGCGTCGAGGCGGCCGAGATCTCCGGTGGCGAGCCAGCCGTCGGCGTCGATGGTCGCCGCCGTCTTGTCCGGATCGTGCCAGTAGCCCTGCATCACATGCGGGCCGCGGGTCATGACCTCGCCATCGGCCGCGATGCGCACCTCCACGCCGGGCAGGGGTCGGCCGACCGTGCCGGGACGCGTGTCGGCCAGGCGGTTCGTGGCGATGACCGGGGAGGTCTCCGTCAGTCCATAGCCCTCAAGCACGGGCAATCCGATGCCGTTGAAGAATTCCGCGATCTCCGCGGCGAGCGGCGCGCCTCCGGAGATGGCGAATCGCCACCGGCCGCCGAGCCGTTCCCTGATATGGCGAAAAACGAGGCGTTCCGCCAGCCACGCCGACAGCGCCTGCGTCGGCCCGAGCCGTCGGCCGGCCCGGTGCCGGCGAAACCGGCGCACGCCCCCGGCGACGGCCCGGTCGAACAGGCGGCGTTTCGAATCCGGCACGCTGTCCTGGATGCGCGCATACATCTTCTCGTAGAGGCGCGGCACGGCCGCGAAGGTGGATGGGTGCAAGGTCTCGAACGCCTGCGATATGCGGGTCAGATCGGAGAGATGCACGACCCGGCAGCCGGAGTGGTAGTAGCAGTAGTCCACCGTGCGCTGGAACACATGGCACAGAGGGAGGAAGGACAGCCCCAGGTCGGTGGGGAGGAAATCGAACACGTTGCAGCAGGCGGTGATGTTGCTGGCGAAGTTCGCATGGGTGAGCACCACGCCCTTCGGGTCCCCGGTCGTGCCGGACGTGTAGATGATGCTGGCCGGATCCTCGGCCTTGACCCCCTCGCGCTGGCGACGGTACTGGCCGGGGTGGCCTTCCGCGTGAGCCCGGCCCTGCGCGAGAAACGCCGCCAGCGTGGTCACGGCCTCGGCCGGCGCGGGCAGGCCGTCGAAGGTCACCACGTCGGTCAGGGATGGAACCTGCCGCCTGGCCTCCAGGAGCCGGCCGGTCAGTTCCGGTGTCGAGGCGAAGGCCAGCCGCGCCCCGGAATCGGCCAGGATGAAGGCGATCTGTCCGGCCGTCAGGCCCGGGTGCACCGGCACGTTGATGGCGCGGGCCGTGAGGATGCCGAAATCCGCCACGACCCACTCCCACCGGTTCTCCGAGAGCAGCGCCACGCGGTCGCCCGGCCCGACCCCCACGCTCTGCAGCCCCATCGCCACGGCCCGGATCCGTTCGGCCAGCTCGGCCGTCGACAGCCACGACATGCGGTCCGGCCCGGGACCGGTGCCGATGGCCCGATCCGTGGGATGGACCGTGAGCCACCGGTGCAGCAGGTCCACCAGTGTCGCGGTCGCCGGGGTCACGAGTCCGGTTCCGTGTCGCGGTGGATCCCGTAGGCCTCGAGCTTCTTGTACAGGTTCGACCTGGGCGTGTCGATGGCGCGAGCCGTGGCCGCCACGTTCCAGTCGTTGGCGCGCAGCATGCCCAGGAGGAACGTCCGTTCGGTTTCCTCACGAAACGCCTTGAGAGTCGTGGCCGGCGCGGGGCCGCCGGCCGGTCCGGAAGCCGGTGCGGCCGGCCGGGGGGCGCTGGAGACCATCGTGCCGGAGAGCATGGCATCCACCTCGTCACCCCGGATCTGTCCGGCATCCCCCATGATGAGCAACCGCTCGATGGTGTTCTGCAGCTCGCGGACGTTGCCGGGCCAGGTGTGATGCCGCAGGCGGGCCACCGCGTCTTCGTCGAGAAAGACCGGGCGCCGGCCGTTGGTGCGCGACCAGGCATCGATGAAATGTCGAGCCAGGATCTCGACGTCCCCGCTGCGCTCGCGCAGCGGCGGCAGGACGATGGGCAGGACATTGAGCCGGAAGTACAGATCTTCCCGAAATCGACCGGCCGCTATCTCCGCCGGCAGATCCTTGTTCGTCGCGGCAACGACCCTGACATCGACGGTGAACGACTTTCCCGCGCCCACCGGTTCGACCTCGCCATCCTGCAGGACCCGCAGCACCTTGGACTGCGTCCTGAGGGACATGTCGCCGATCTCATCGAGGAAAATGGTTCCCGAATCCGCCTGGACGAACTTGCCCTTCTGCTTCCCGACGGCACCGGTGAAGGACCCCTTCTCGTGCCCGAACAGCTCGCTCTCGATGAGATCCTCGGGGATGGCGGCGCAGTTGACCCGGATGAAGGGCGCCCGGCTGCGATCGCTGAGCTGGTGCACGGTGTGGGCGGCCAGTTCCTTGCCGGTGCCGCTTTCTCCGGTGATCAGCACGGTGGCCCCGGTGGGTGCTGCCCTGGCGATGGCGGTGCGCACCGCCTCCATGGCCGGACTCTCGCCGACCAGGCCGGGGGAGGCGCCCTCGAGCTCGGCCACCGTCTTCTCGAGCTGTCGCTGGCGTGTGGCGTTGCGCGCCACCAGGAGAACCTTGTCCGTTCCCAGCGGCTTCTCGATGAAGTCGAAGGCCCCCATCCGGGTCGCCTCGACCGCCGTGGCGATCGTGCCGTGTCCCGAGATCATGGCCACCGGCGGGGCATCGGGCGCCTCCCTCAGACGGGAAAGGACCTCCAGACCATCGATGCTGGGCATCTTGATGTCCAGGAACACGAGGTCGGGCCGATCCCGGCGGACCCTCTCCAGCCCCTCGGCACCGCCGGAGGCGGTGGACACTTCATACCCCTCGTACTCGAGGACCATGCGCAGGGAATCGCGCACGCCCGGCTCGTCGTCGATGATCAGCACGCGCGGGGGCATACGGGGCTGATTATAGGAAACAGGGACCGGGGCGCCACCATGCGCCTCCGGCCCCCGTTCGCAAGGCCTGCATCGTCCGGCCGGTGCCGGGTGACGCCCGCCGGCGCCGCTGCCTACTCGTCCGAGCCGGTGTCAGGGTCGGATACGCGGAAGGTCACGTAGTTGCCGGTCCCGCCATCGAGCTGGACATAGAAGGTGACCAGATCACCGTCCTGCACATCGGCGAGCGCCGCGACGTAGTCGTCGACCTTCTTCACCGGCTGCTTGTTGACCTCGACGATCACCATGCC
>JBHHZI010000103.1:0-11770 GCA_046757965.1 Acidobacteriota bacterium
AGTGAGTGCCCCGGGACCAGCCGGGAGAGTGCGTCGCATGGCTGCCGTCGATGGTGCACGTCAGGGCGTCTTCGAGGGCGGCTGGACCCTTCTCGAGCTGCTCGCCGGCCTGACGATCCTGGCAGCGCTCGTCGCGCTCTCCCTGCCGGCCCTGGCGACCACGGTGGCGCGATTCCGTCTGGAATCCGTCACCCGCAGGCTGGTCGCGGACATGCAGGCCGCCCGGTGGCGGGCTCTCGGCGGAGGACGAGCCGCCGGCCTGAAGCTGAACAGCGGGTCGGCAGGGGGATTCGACTGGACTCTGGTGTCCGACGGCGATGGCGATGGCCTCAGGACGGCGGATGTCAGCGCCGGGATCGACCCGGCCGTCTCCCGGACGCGATACCTGGACGCCGAGGCTCGCGGAGTCCATCTCGGCTTCTTCCCGCAGGCCGCACTGCGCCGCCTGCCCCCGCTGACGGGCTGGTATCCACCGGGCAGCGATCCCCTGCGCTTCGGCTCGTCGGATCTGCTCTCGTTCTCACCCTCGGGCGGTGCGACGCCCGGTTCGTTGTACCTGACCGACGGGTCCCGGATGACGGCCATCGTCGTCAATGGTGTCACGGGTCGTGTCAGGATGTTCCGTCTCGACCAACCCGATCAACGCTGGAAGGAGTTGTACTGATGGCCACCCATTGCGCCCCACCGGTTTCGGAGAAGAAACCGATTCGCAGTTTTCGCGATCTCAAGGTCTGGGA
Source organism: Acidobacteriota bacterium (assembly GCA_046757965.1). Classification (GTDB taxonomy): domain Bacteria; phylum Acidobacteriota; class Polarisedimenticolia; order SMYD01; family SMYD01; genus JBHHZI01. The sequence goes on from JBHHZI010000103.1 coordinate 738, forward strand.
GAAGGCCTTCACCCTGGCGATCGACATTCACCGCATGACACGGACCCTGTCGGAGGACACGCCATCGGCGTTACCGATCGGCATGCGGGAGTCGGCGGTCGCGATGACCACCCAGATCGCACAGGGTCACACCCACTCCTACGTCCGGGACTTTCTCCGCTGCCTCGACCACTCGCTGGTCGCACTCTCAGACCTGGAAACCCGGATCCTCCTGGCCGGTGCCCTGCGTTACATGTCGTCCGACACCTGCCGGGTCCTGGAAGATCGACTGGCGGAGGTCCGCCGGATGGAGTGGGGTCTCGTCAACAGATTACGGGCGCGCGACGCCGGCAACGTCTCTCCGGCCTGATGGACATCTCCCGCCCGAGCGACAGGCGGCGGCGCGAATGCGGGTCGCGCCGCCGCCTGTCCCGCTTGTGACCACGGGTTTGGCTCTGATACCCTGATGGGCAGGCGATGCGGAGGCACTTGTGGAACTGACCCTCCAGCGGCTGGCGCTCGCCGGCTATGGCATCGCCGCCCTTCTCTCCTTCACCGCTTTGGCGTCGAAGAAACGGTGGATCCTCCGTCTCGTGCCGTTCGCGGCCATGGCCGGCGTGGCCAGTCAGCTCGCCTACGCCATCCCGCCGGTGCTGCGTGGCGACCACATCCTGTTCGGAGCCATCGATGACGTCCTGCCCTTCCTGACCGTGGTGGCCGCGGTTGCCTACCTGTACGGTCACTGGCGTCACGGCCTCCACGTGCTCGGCGTGATTCTTCTGCCCCTCGCACTGGTGCTGGATCTCGTCAGTGATGTGCTCCCCACGCGTACGTTGCCGGTGGCGGCCGGGTTCAAGGATCCCCTGCTGATCTTCCACATCGTGGTGTCCACGATGGGCGTGGCCGCCCTCTGCGTCACCTTCACCTTCAGCGTCATCTATCTCGTCCAGGAGAATGCGCTCAAGAAGAAGCGCGACAACCGTTTCTTCCTGGTGCTGCCATCGCTCTCCGGCTGCGACCAGGCCCTGTACCGGTCGATGGTGGTCGGGTTCGCGCTGCTGACGGTGGGGCTGGCCGCGGCTGCTGTGTGGAGCGCGAATTTTCGCGGCACGTTTCGACTGTGGGAGAATCAGCGCGAGGTGATCGGTCTGATCGCCTGGGCGATCTTCGGAGTCGTGCTCTATGCCCGTCTGGTACGTGGATGGCGGGGCCGCAAGGCCGCTCTGCTGGCGATCGCGGGGTTTGCCGCGGTGATGGCGCGCGTCCTCAGCTACCCGTTCTTCTGAGAACTGCATGAATCTGTTGCTTGCCGGGTTGAGCCATCGTACCGCCAGCGTCGACGTGCGCGAACGGGTGGCGTTCTCCACCCAGGTCCTGCCTGCGGCTCTGGATCGCCTGATGACACTGGGCGGCTCTGTTCAGGAGGCCGTGCTCCTGTCGACGTGTAACCGGACGGAGGTCCTGCTCGTGGCGAAGAACGTGAACGCCGCGGCGACCGCGGTGACCGGCTTTCTGCAGGAGCACAGCGGGCTCTCCGAGAAGGAACTCCGAAATGCGATCTATCAGCTGCGGGATCTCGACGCCGTTCGTCATCTGTTTCGCGTCACCTCATCGCTCGAGTCGATGGTCATCGGCGAGCCCCAGATCGCTCATCAGGTGAAGGAGGCACACGCGCTCTCCCTGGCCCACGGGCACCTGGGCGCGCTGCTCGACGGACTCTGCCGGAAAGCCCTGCACACCGCCAAGCGGGTCCGGACGGAGACGAAGATCGGGGAGAATCCCGTGTCCATCTCGTACGCGGCATCGGAACTCGCCCGCACCATCTTCGGCGATCTCGCCGGTCGGAGCATTCTCGTCATGGGGGCTGGCAAGATGAGCGAGCTGGCCGTGCGCCACCTGGTGGCCGCCGGGGCCACGGATGTCATCGTCACGACCCGGCGGTTTCACCGGGCGGCTGAGCTGGCTGATCGGCTGGGCGGGCGTGCCGTCCCGTTCGATCAGAAGCAACAGGCCCTCGAGAGGGTCGATGTGGTGATCTCCTCGACATCGGCTCCGCATGTCATTCTTCACAGGAAGGACATTGCGGCACTGATCCGGCGTCGTCGAAGCCGGCCGATCTTCTTCATCGATATCGCGGTGCCCCGGGACATCGAACCCTCGGTGAACGAGATCGACAACGTGTATCTTTACGATATTGACGACCTGCAGCGGGTGGTCGATAGCAATCTCGATGAGCGGCGCCATGAGGCGGTCCGGGCCGAGGCCCTCATCGACGAGGATGTGCAGGCCTTTCGCCGGTGGCACGCCGGTCTCGAGGCCGGTCCCACCATCGCCTCTCTGCGTGAGCGTCTCCACGCCGTCAAGGACCGTGAGCTGGCGAAGTTTCGTGGCCACGCGCACGACCTGACGCCGGAACAGATCGAGGCGGTCGGTCTGTTTGCCCGGGGGCTCGTGAACAAGATTCTTCATCATCCGATCACGCAGCTGCGCCATTCCGTCGATGGCCGCTCGACGCCGGGACAGATCGAGGCGGTTCGCCGTCTGTTCGGGCTGGACGAGCCGCCCGGCGACGGGACGGTGACCCCGGGCGAGCATCGGAAGCCGGCCGGCGCGGAGGTGGAAGACGGCGATCGGCGGAAGATCTCGTGAGCGTGGCAGGGACAGCCCCTCTGGTGATCGGCACGCGGGGGTCGCAGCTCGCCCTCTGGCAAGCCCGCCATGTTGCCTCGTGTCTGGAGTCCATCCCGCGGGTCGACGCACGCGTCTTCCTGAAGATCATCAGGACCAGCGGCGATCGGGATCGCGCCCGGTCCGCCGCCGGATTCTCGGAGAAGGGCATCTTCGTGCGGGAGATCGAGGAGGCTCTCCTCAACAAGGAGATCGACCTCGCGGTGCATTCGATGAAAGATCTGCCGTCCACGTTGCCGGCCGGTCTGTCCCTCGTCGCCTTTCCGCTCCGGGCGGATGTGCGCGATGCCCTGGTCACGTCCGATGGCCGCGCGTTGCGCGATCTTCCCGACGGTGCCGTGGTCGGAACCGGATCGCTGAGGCGCCGTGCCCAGCTTCTCCGGGCCCGTCCGGACCTGACGTTCATCGAGATGCGCGGCAACGTGGACACGCGCCTGGCCAAGCTCGCCGGCGGAGAGGCCAATGCGCTGGTCCTGGCCATGGCGGGCCTCACCCGGCTGGGTCTGGGAGGAACCATGCGGCGTCCGCTGTCCACGCGCACCTGTCTGCCGGCACCGTGTCAGGGGGCGCTGGCGCTGGAGGCGCGGCAGGGCGACGACCGGGTTCGTGCTCTCGCTGCCGGCCTCGATCACGTTCCGACCCGCCAGCAGGTCGAAGCCGAGCGAGTGGTCCTCGCCGAGCTCGACGCGGGATGCCTGGTTCCGCTCGGAACGCTGGCGCGGCACGAACCGGACGGCGAAAGCCTGTCGGTGGTCGGTCGAGTGGTGAGCCCTGCGGGGGACCGGGTCGTCGAGGCGCGTGTGAGCGGTCCCGCCGCCGAGTCCGCTGCGCTCGGTCACCGGCTGGCCGATGAATTGAGGGCCGCCGGGGCGGACGAGATCCTGGAGCGGCCGGGGGCTGCCGCCGGAGGAACGCAACATGCGCCTGACTGATCCGGCCGCGGCGCTGGCCGGACGCACGGTCGTCATCACCCGTCCGCGGGAGCAGGCGGCGTCGCTGGCCCGGGCCCTGCACGATCTGGGGGCCGCGGTGATGGAGTTTCCCGTGATCGCCATCGAACCGGTGGACGATCCCGCCCGCATCGATGCAGCGGTCGCAAGACTCGCGACCACCGACTGGGTGATCTTCACCAGTGTCAACGGGGTGACGCTGTTTCTCGACCGCGTCGAGAATCTGGACGGCGATCTGGCGTCGCTGCAGGGATGCCGGGTGGCCGCCATCGGGCCGGTGACCGCCGGCGCGCTGGAGGAACGGGGCGTGACGCCTTGCCGGATTCCGGCCCACTATCAGGCAGAGGGACTGCTGGCCTCGCTGGGTGATGTCGACTGGAGCGGCAAGCGAGTTCTCGTTCCACGCGCCTGGCGGGCCCGCGAGGTGCTCCCGGAAACACTGCGCGCCGCCGGCGCCACTGTCGATGTGCTGCCGGTCTATCGGACGGTCCGTCCGGATCTCGATGTGTCGTCGCTCCGCGAGGCCATCGAGGCGGGAGGGATCGACGCGGTCACCTTCACGTCATCCTCGACGGTGTCCGCCTTCGTGTCCTGTGTGGGAGCCGAAGAGGCTCCCCACCTGCTCGTCGCGGGGCAGGTGGCGGTCGCGTGCATCGGACCGATCACCGCCGCCACGGCGCGCGAAGCGGGCCTGTCGGTGGCGGTGGAAGCGCGGTCGTTCACGGCCGAGGGCCTGGCGGACGCGCTGGTCGAGTACTTCAGCGCAGAGGCAGGGCGCTGAGACGTGTCCCTCGCACGGGCCGGCGGGAGAACGAGCGGCGCTCCTGAAGGACCCGGATGACCTCGTCGGCGGTCGTGAAGCCCCGTGCGAGCATGTCCATCAGCTGCTCGTCGAGCGTGCGCCCCACGATGACGTGCCGCCGTGTCTCGCTCGCGTCCGGCGCCTGGAGAGCCGCTGCCAGGTCCGGACCATACGAGAGCAGCTCGATGATCGGCTCCCGTCCACGACCGCCGGCACCCACACCACACGCCGGACATCCTGCGCCCCGGTAGGTGGTCCGTTCCGCGCCTTCCGGCGCGGGAAAACCATGGGCATCGAGCCGTGCGGGTCCGTCCGGGTCCGGTTCGAAGCAGGTGTCACAGATGCGCAGGACCGCGTCCTGGGCGAGCACCAGGGTCGGTGTGCCGGTCAGCTCGGCGCGGCGGTTGCCGGCCGGCTGCAGGACAGATCGCAGCGCGGCCTCCGGGCGGTCGTCGTCGAGACGCACCAGCACCACGCGGGATCTGGCCGCGGCCACCGCCTGGTGCAGATGATCCCCCTCCGTCAGCCGGTAGCAGGCCAGCAGATCCATCGGCGCCTGGCAATGCCCGCCGGGGTCGGTCGTGACCACCAGAGGTCCACCAGCCTCCGAGCGGGTCCAGTGAACACGGCTGGCCGGATGACGGAGCGGCGCATCGATGAGTTGCACCTCGCGTTGCAGCCGGCTCGCCACGTTGACCAGGCCCCAGAAGGTGCGCTCGGTCTGCGCGCCCGGGCCGCCGGTGAGGAGGATGAGGCCGCGAGGCGCGGCGATGGCTTTCTCGATGGTCGCCCGGGCGTCCTCGCCGAGCATGGCGAAGTCGAGTTCGGCCGCGGGTTCGCGCGTGTCGAAGATGCGGACCGTGACGATCAGGCCCTGTGGCCCATCGGCGACATGCGGCACGGCGAGAAAGTCGACGCCGTCGACGCGCAGACGGCGCCCGCGACGCCGCGGCTCACCCTCGAACCAGGCGAGGAGGGATTGCAGCGCTCCCGCCGGTGGGTCCTGGCCGGCGGGAGCCGGATGGACGATGCCGTCGACCACCCAGGTCAGGTGAAGGCGGTCGCGGTCATGACGCAGTCTCAGATGAGTGGCCCGGGCCGCCGCGGCAGCGCGGACGAGCTGCTCACCGGTGTCGGTCGATGAATCAGGCGTCCCGGATTCGGGCGCGACGGTCGGAAAGAACTCGGGAAAGGTCCGGGCCAGGGCCGCTTCGATCTCCGCGGGGTCGGCCCGTCCGGCGATGACCCGGGCGTTGAGCCGGTTCTGAACGTGCATGATGGCCGCGTGATCGGACGGTTCGGCCATGGCCAGAAGAACGTGCCGGGAGCCGCGGATGGGAACCTGTTCGAGGGGGAGAAGACGTCGCTCCACGCAGAACGTGGCCCCCAGCTCCTGCGCGAGACGCGGGTCGAGGAGCGTCCGGTCTCCCAGCTCGAAGCCCACCGGAGCCTGGTGCTCACCCAGCACAGCGTCGAGGTCGGACGGCGCGAGGATGCCGAGGTCGACGAAGCAGCGGCCGAGCTGTTCGCCTGTCCGGGACTGCTGTTCGAGTGCCTCACCAAGTTGCTCGGGGGTGACCCGGTGCTGGTCGAGAAGCAGACGCCCGAGAGGGACGCGACGACCGGAGAGCGATTCGCGCTCGGCAATGAGGTCGGGAGGCGCGTCGCGCCAGAACCGGTCGACGTGGATGCGGCTGGCGCGGCAGGAGCAGCCGAGACAGTATGGACACATCTTGCTCGGTGCCGTGGCCGAACATGCGCACCATGCCGCCGCGCAGGCGTCGAACTCCGCACAGCAGTCCCAGCACTGGACGATGTAGGTGCATCCGCTCATCCGGAACCCATTCTCGTTTCCCGCGCCGTCTCCTGCTCAGATCGGCGTTGACCGAATGTACCGGGCGGATCCTGCACACGCAATTACAAGATCTTGACTGTGTAAAGTTTCCGGACAGAACGCCGCAGGGGTCATGGATCCGGTTGACGTCGCCCGGCAACGGGGCGTACCATCGCGGCCGTTGCCCGGCGGGGACCGCACGCAGGTTTTCTCCCACCATTCGCTCCAGGAAGGTCAAGACGTCATGCCGGATGATTTCCCGCTGAAGCGGACGCCGCTGTATCGACACCACGTCGAGCATGGCGCGCGGATGGTGCCGTTTGCCGGCTGGGACATGCCGGTGCAATACAGCGGAGTCATCGAGGAACACCGCGCTGTCCGGCAGGCGGCCGGTCTCTTCGATGTCAGCCACATGGGCGAGTTCGAGGTGTCCGGTCCAGGCGCTCTCGCCTGGCTCCAGCGCGTGACCCCGAATGACGTGTCGCGCCTCGTGCCGGGGCAGGCCCACTACTCCGCCCTCCTGACCGGGCGCGGAACGTTCATCGACGATCTCCTGGTCTACCGTCTGGCGGCGGAACGCTTCATGCTGGTGGTCAACGCGGGGAATCGAGCCGTCGATCTGGAGTGGCTCGAAGCGCATGGCGAGGACGGTGCCGTGCTCCGGGATCTGAGCGAGGAATACGCTCTGCTGGCGCTGCAGGGCCCCGCGGCAAGCAACATTCTCGAACGCGCCGGCGGCGCGGCATTCACCGGGCTGTCCCCGTTTCATTTCCGCGAGGGAACCCTCGAGGATGTCTCGTGCCTGATCTCCCGGACGGGCTACACCGGCGAGGACGGCTTCGAGATCTACCTCCCGCCGGACCGGGCCGGTGAGATCTTCGAGAAACTGCTCGCCATCGGCCGCGAAGACCACCTGCTTCCGGTGGGGCTGGGAGCTCGCGATACCCTGCGGCTCGAGGCGGCACTGTGTCTGGCCGGTCAGGACATCGACGACTCGACCACACCTCTCGAGGCCGGCCTGTCGTTCATCGTCAGACTGGACAAGGGCGATTTCATCGGACGGGACGTGCTCGTCCGGCAGCGCGACGAGGGTGTCGCCCGACGTCTGACCGGCTTCCGCATGGTCGGGCGCGGGGTCGGGCGCCACGGGCATGCCGTGCGACTGACGGACGGGACGTCCAGCACCGTCACCAGTGGAACTCATGCGCCGATGCTCGGGTATCCCATCGGCCTGGCGTATCTCCCGCCCGCCTCGAGGCAACCCGGCACCCTCCTCGAGGTCCTGATCCGCGAGCGGCCGGTCAAGGCTCAGGTGGTGCCGATACCGTTCTATCGCCGGCCACGATCCTGAGACCAGGACGGCGGCGGCGCGAGGGCAATCAATGATTCCTGAAGATCTGAAGTACAGTCGTGAACACGAGTGGGTCCGGGTCGAGGGCGGCGTTGCCACCGTGGGCATCACCGATCATGCCCAGCAGGAGATGGGCGATCTGGTTTTTGTGGAGCTGCCGACCCCCGGGGACACCCTCGAGGCGGGCCAGCCGCTCGGCACGGTGGAGTCGGTGAAGGCGGTGTCGGAGGTGTTCTCGCCGGTGAGTGGCAAGGTCAGCGAGGTCAACGAGACCCTTCTGGACCATCCAGAACGGATCAACGAGGACCCTCATGGCGAGGGGTGGATCGCCCGCGTGACCCTCGGCACGGACGGCGTCCCGTCGGATCTCATGGATGCCGCCGGCTATGCCGCCTACCTCGACGCCGGCGGCGATTGACGGCCACCGGGGCGCCCTTCACGTAAACGGCAGGAAGCGGCGGCGACGGAGCAGTTCCATCACCAGGTCGAGAGGCAACCCGACGACGTTGGACGCCGACCCGGAGATCTCGGCGATGAAGGCGCCGGCGCGCCCCTGGAGCGCATACCCGCCGGCCTTGTCCCGATGCTCGCCGGCGGCCAGGAGCCACGCGATCTGTGCGGCCGACAGGCGTCGGAAGTGAACCCGGGTGCGGCGCCAGCCATGACCCGGCCGTCTCCGCGGCAGATGGGCGGCCACCAGGACCACGGCGCTGAGCACCTCATGCCACCTGCCCGAGAGGCGACGCAGCATCCCGGCGGCGGTGGCGTCGTCGCCGGGCTTGTCGAGGATCTCGCCGTCGACGACGACAGCCGTGTCGGACCCCATCACCCAGGCCGGTGAGCGCAGGCGGCTGGCGACCGACTCGGCCTTCTCCCGCGCCAGGCGCACGGTTCTTGCGACCGGCGCCTCGCCGGGACGACGGGTCTCGCCGACGCGACTCGGCCGGACCGTGAAGGGCACCCCGCAGCGCGCCAGGAGGTCCCGACGGCGGGGCGAGGCGGAGGCCAGGACGAGGCGGGGCGAGGCGGACATGGGGGCCGCATCGTAGCAGCGGTCTCCACCAGGGTAAAGCGTCCCTGTGGCCGCCAGGAAGGCAGATGCGTCGCCGGCGCTGGACGCCTCGCGTTGCCGACGGTATACACTAGGCGGGGGAAGAGACAGGAGTGACGATGTTGCGTGCATTGCAAAGAAACCGGTCCGGCCTGTTCTTCGCCGGCACTCTCGCGGTCTGCACCATTGCCCTGACCCTGGGCGCCCAGAGCGGCGGGATCGTCCCGACGGAGTACCACGAGTTCACCGTGGAGCCCGGCCCGGAGCCCGACCTGACGATATTCGCCACCGGAGAGTGCATCGGCAAGATAGAACCCTGCGGGTGAGTGAAGAACCCCGGAGGTGGCCTGGCCCGGCGGGTCGGGTACGTGAACGCGTTCAAGAAGGTCTTCAGCAAGAGCCCGGTGCTGTATGTCGATGCGGGAAATTTTGCCGCCGTCGGCATTCCCAGCGCCCAGATCCGCAACCGGGGAATGGTGGATGGTCTGAACCAGATCGGCTACGCCGCCGTGATGCTGGGCGAACGGGAACTGGCCGCGGGATACGAGGCTTTTCGTGCCCTGGCGGCGACGGCCCGCTTTCCGTTCGTGTCCGCGAACTTCGTCTTCGAGGATGGTGGAGAGCCGATCGTCGACCCCTACGTCGTCGTGCCGGCCGACCATGGAGATGGCGTGATCCGGGTGGCCTTTCTGGGCCTGAACCGGTACAACACCGGGTTCATCAAGGGCACCGATGATGGGCGCAACGTCGTCGTCACCAGCCCGTTCGAAACAGCCCGTCGCCTGGTGCCGGAGGTGCGCGAGAAGGCCGATGTGGTGGTCGTCCTGACATCGCTGTCGATCAGCCAGGCCCGTCAGCTCGCGAAGGAAGTCGAGGGGATCGACCTCATCATCGGGGCCAGCGGCGGCGTGCTGTCGCTGGACAACGATACCTCCGCCGGCGTGCCGATCGTCTACCCCGGCAACCAGGGCAAGTACCTGTCGGAGATGCGGTTGTTCATGGGGGAGGAGGGCCACGGTGTTGCGGAGGTCTCGCGCCGCCATCACTACCTGAACCGCGAGTACCCGGTCGAGCCGGCCCTGCAGAAGCTGGTGGAATCGGTGCTCGCGCAGGAGAACGACATGAATCGCGAGCGCGCCAGCGCGGACGTGGCCAAGGTGGTCGTGCCGGAAGGGCGGCCGACATTCGTCGGCTCCGGGGCCTGTGGCCAGTGCCATGATGACATCGTCGCTTCCTGGCAGGAGACGGGGCATGCGTCGGCGTTTCAGACACTCGTCGAACGCAACGCCGATTTCAACGAGGAGTGTGTGAGCTGCCACGTGGTGGGGGCCGGGCGTCCCGGAGGCTTCGTCAATGCCAAGGCCACCGCGGGTCTGGTCAACGTGCAGTGCGAGGCGTGCCACGGGCCGGGAAGCCTCCACACCGAGGCGCCGGAACGGGAGTACGGAGCTGCCGGGGCGCGGTCGTGTCTCGGGTGCCATGATCCGACCAACTCGCCGGGATTCGATTTCTACACCTACTGGCCGAAGATCAAGCACTAGTCTCCCGCGTGCGGCTCCGGCGCGATGTGGCGAGGACATCGTCAGGACGGCAAGGCACGAGGGGCGAACCAGGGCGGGCAAGATCACAGCGGGGGAGACCAGAGAGGGCGTCAGAACGCGGCACACCCGCGCCGGGCGAGTGCTGGCTCTGGATCCCGGGACCCGGCGCGTCGGCGTGGCGGTCTCCGATCCGCTCGGATTGACGGCGCAGGGTCTGAGCACGCTGGCCTGCCGAGGGGACGGGGAGGCGATCGAGGCGGTGTGCCATCTCGTGGCCGAGTACGAGGCGGTGCGGCTGGTGGTCGGACTGCCCGTCTCCCTCGATGGCCATGAGCGGGCGGCGGCGCGTGCGGCACGTCGTCTTGCCGCACGCCTGGGCCGGAGGCTGGAGATTCCCATCGACATGTGGGATGAACGACTGACGAGCGCCGAGGCGGAGCGCGTGATGCTGACCGCCGGGGTGCGGCGCCGGACGAGGCGCGCCGAGCGGGACCGCCTGGCCGCCGTCCTGATCCTGCAGTCCTGGCTGGATGCCCATCGCGGGCCGGCGCCTGACATGCGACCCCAGCGGGCACTCCTCGGTGTGGGGCTGGCGGGACTCGTCACGGCACTGGTGGCGCTCGTCGGGCTGCCGGCGTACCTCGGCCCGGTCGATCTGGCCGCCCCGCGGACCGTTGTCGTCCCGCCGGGTCAGGGGGCCGGGCAGACCGCGGCCGATCTCGAGGCGGCGGGCGTCGTCCGGTCGCGTCGAGCCATGCAGATCCTGGTGTGGTGGACCGGCGCGGGCCGACGTCTCCCGGCAGGAGAGTCCCGGATGGCGGGGCCTGGCGAGCCGCG
>JBHHZI010000104.1:0-11680 GCA_046757965.1 Acidobacteriota bacterium
AGACCACCACGGCGGGCAAGCTGGCGGCGCGGGCCGTCAGCGGCGGCCAGCGTGTGGTCTGCGCGGCGGCGGACACCTATCGGGCCGCCGCCGTGGGGCAGCTCGAGGTCTGGGCGGCACGCGCCGGTGCCCAGATCGTGAAGCAGCGCGAAGGGGCGGACCCGGCGGCGGTCGTGGTCGATGCCCTGCGCGCCGGGATCTCCCGTGGCGCCGATCTGGTCCTGGCCGATACCGCCGGCCGTCTTCACACGTCGGCGCCGCTCATGCGGGAGCTCGCCAAGATCGGCCGGGTCGCCGCCCGCGAGGTTCCGGGCGCTCCCCACGAGGTGCTTCTGGTGCTCGATGCCTGCACGGGTCAGAACGGGCTGTCCCAGGCGCGCCGATTCACGGAGGCGTTGCCGCTCACCGGGCTGGTGCTCACCAAGCTCGACGGCACCGCCCGGGGCGGCATCGCCGTAGCGCTGAGCCGGGAGCTGGCGCTTCCCATCCGCCATATCGGGGTCGGTGAGGGGGTGGACGATCTCCTGGAGTTCCGGGCGGATGAATTCGTCAACGGCCTGCTCGGCGGCAACAGCGCGGAGTGACCCTTCCCGATGGTTTCCTCGCAGCACCGGATTCCCCGTGACGAGCGCTTCATGCGCCGGGCTCTTCAACTGGCCCGGCGCGGCACCGGCGCCGTGTCACCGAATCCACTGGTGGGTGCGGTCGTGGCGCGCGGTGGGCGTATCGTGGGCGAGGGGTACCATCGCGTGTTCGGCGGGCGGCACGCGGAGGTCGCCGCGCTCCGGGCGGCGGGCGCGCGGGCGCGCGGGGCGACGCTCTACACCAACCTCGAACCGTGCGCCCACCATGGCAAGACGCCGCCGTGCGTGGAGACGGTGGTGGCGGCCGGGATCCGGCGAGTGGTCGCGGCGATGCGCGACCCGGACCGGAAGGTGTTCGGCCGGGGATTCCGACATCTGCGCCGCGCCGGTGTCGAGGTCGTCGTGGGGCTGCTCGCGGCGGATGCCGCCCGTCTGAACGAGAGTTTCCTGCACTCCGTCGCCACCGGCCGGCCGCTGGTGACCCTCAAGGCCGGGATGAGTCTCGACGGTCGAATCGCCGCGGCGGGGGGCCACAGCCGGTGGATCACGTCGCCGGCGGCGTGGCTCCGGGCGCACCGGATCCGGCGCTCGGTGGACGCGGTCCTGGTCGGCGTGGGGACGGTGGTGGCGGACGATCCACGGCTCACGGCCCGGCCCGGGGGCCGGGTGGCGCGCTGCCAGCCGCGCCGCGTGGTGCTCGACGGCCGGTTCCGGATGCCTCCAGAGGCCCGCCTTCTGGCCGAGAGGGGCGCCGGACCTGTGATAATCTATGGTCTCGATTGTCAGTTCAGGCGACGGCGGAGGCTGGAGAAGGCGGGTGCCGAAGTGGTCACGGTCCCTGAGCGTCACGGGCAGCCGGACATCGGCGCCGTGCTCTCGGATCTCGCCGGGCGGGGCGTGCAGTCGCTGCTCGTCGAGGGCGGCGGCCGGGTGAACGGGGCGTTCGTGGAAGCGCGCATGGCGGATCGGATTGCCTGGTTCATCGCGCCGCGGTTTCTCGGTGCCGGCGGGATCCCGGTTCTCGACGGCGCAACCGTCGACGACCCTGCTGACTCCGTCCGGATCGAAGACGTGACCGTGGCCCGATGTGGGCCGGATCTGCTGGTCGAGGGGCGTCTGGTTGCTGGCGACCGGCCCGGAGAGCGGAGGCGACGTGTTCAGCGGCATCGTCAGTGAGATCGGTCGAGTCGTGATGGTGCGCGGCGGAGCCGGCGCGACGGAACTCGGCATCGCCTGTCGACTCGCCGGTGAGGATCTGGCCGTCGGGGAGAGTGTCGCGGTGTCGGGGACCTGTCTCACTGTGGTGGGCGGAGACGGGGAATCGTTCCAGGCCACGGCCTCTCTCGAGACCCTCGGCTGCACGACCCTCGGCCGGCTGGCGGTGGGGCACGCGGTCAATCTGGAGCGGGCTCTGCGGGCGTCGGACCGACTCGGTGGCCACTTCGTCCAGGGGCATGTCGATGGCGTGGGTCGCGTCAGCAGCGTCCGGCCGGCGGGTGTGGCGCGGGTCGTCGCCATCGAATCGCCGGCGATGCTCGTCCCCCATCTCGTCGATCGAGGCTCGGTCGCGGTGGACGGCGTGTCGCTGACCATCACCTCCGTGGACGCCTCCCGCTTCGAGGTCACGCTCATCCCCGCGACGCTGGCCGCGACCACTCTCGGCGGTCTGCGCGCCGGGGCGACGGTCAACCTGGAAGCGGATATCCTGAGCAAGTACGTGGCGGCAGCGATGGCCGCCCGGGGAGGTCTCGCGGCCACCCGACCCGGCCCGACCGCGGTCGACTGGCTGGCCGCCGGCGAGGAGAGCTGAGATGCCGTTCGCTCCCATTCCGGAGGCTCTCGACGATTTGCGCGCCGGTCGCATGGTGATCGTCGTCGATGACGAGGATCGCGAGAACGAGGGCGACCTGACCCTTGCCGCGGACAAGGTGACGCCCGAGGCGATCAACTTCATGGCCCGCTACGGTCGCGGCCTGATCTGTCTGCCGATGACCGGCGAGCGGCTCGATGAGCTCGAGGTCCCGCTCATGGTCGAGAAGAACACCGCCGCCTTTCGCACCGCCTTCTGCGTGTCCATCGAGGCCAAGCGCAGGGTGTCCACGGGTATCTCGGCGGCGGACCGGGCGACCACCATCCGGGCGGCCATCGATCCCGCGACCGGGCCGGACGATCTCGCCCGCCCCGGACACGTCTTCCCCCTGCGCGCCCAGGCCGGGGGAGTGCTCCGGCGGGCGGGACAGACCGAGGCCGCGGTGGACATGGCCCGTCTCGCCGGTCTCACGCCGGCCGGAGTGATCTGCGAGATCATGAACGAGGACGGCACCATGGCCCGGGTTCCGGATCTGGAAGCGTTCGCCCGCCGGCACCGGCTCAAGCTGGTCTTGGTCGCCGACCTGATCCGCTACCGGATGCAGCATGAACGACTGGTCCGGCCTGTCGCGCAGCCCCGGCTCCCGACCCGCGCGGGAGATTTTCGCCTCATCGCGTACCGCGCAGACGTCGAGGGGAAGACACACCTGGCCCTGGTGATGGGGGAGATCGATCCCGACGAGCCCGTGCTCGTGAGAGTCCACTCCGAGTGCCTGACCGGGGACGTGTTCGGATCTCTGCGTTGCGACTGCGGGCAGCAGCTCGAGCGGGCGATGGAAGCGATCGGACGGGAAGGAAGGGGAGTGATCGTCTACCTGCGCCAGGAAGGGCGGGGCATCGGTCTGCTCAACAAGCTGAGGGCCTATGAACTCCAGGAAGCCGGTGCGGACACGGTGGTCGCGAACGAGCGCCTGGGGTTTCGCGCGGACCAGCGGGACTACGGCATCGGAGCCCAGATCCTCTTCGATCTGGGTGCGCGCAAGCTCCGTGTTCTGAGCAACAACCCCGTGAAGTTCATCGCCCTGAAGGGGTATGGCCTTCAGATCGTGGAGCGGGTCCCGCTGGAGATCGCTCCCGGCGCCCATTCCCGCCAGTATCTGAAGACGAAGAAGGAAAAGATGGGGCACCTTCTCGATTCGGTGTGATCGCCGTCCCCCTTGACAGTCAATCTAAACCTCTAGATAATAAGAAGTTTTGGTCCTTCCTGCGCCACACCAGAGGTGAGACGAGTGTTCGACAACCTATCCGAGCGGCTGAGTGCCGTGTTCCGCAATCTTCGCGGCCAGGGCCACCTGACCGAAGCGAACATGCGGGAGGGGTTGCGCGAGATCCGCAAGGCTCTCCTCGAGGCCGACGTCCATTTCCGGGTCGCCCGGGATCTTCTCAAGCAGATCGAGGCCAGGGCGCTGGGAGAGACAGTTCTCCGCTCGCTCACTCCGGGCCAGCAGCTCGTGAAGGTGGTCCGGGACGAGATGACGGACCTCCTTGGTGGAGCGCATGTCCCCCTGCGGCTGGGTTCCCGCCGTCCCGCGGTGATCCTGATGACCGGGCTGCAAGGCTCCGGCAAGACGACGACCTCCGCCAAGCTGGGTCGTTTTCTGCGCGGCCAGGGACGCACGCCGCTCCTCGTGCCGGCGGACCTGAGCCGCCCCGCCGCCGTGGAGCAGCTCCGCAAGATGGGAGCGATCGCGGGCGTGGACGTCGTCCCGGCGGAGACGGGAGGCGACCCGGTGGCTGTCGCTCAGGCCGGGGTCGCCGCCGCCGTGGACCGGGGACACGACGTCGTCATCATCGACACGGCCGGCCGGCTGCACATCGATGACGACCTCATGGCCCAGCTCTGCGACGTCCGGGACGCCGTGAACCCGGTGGAGACGCTCTACGTGGCCGATTCCATGACCGGTCAGGATGCGGTGAACAGCAGTGCGGCGTTCAATGAGGCGCTCGGCGTCAGCGGCATCATCCTGACCAAGATGGACGGAGATGCCCGCGGGGGGGCCGCGCTCTCGATCCGCGCGATGACCGGTGTGCCGATCCGCTTCGTGGGTGTGGGGGAGAAGGTCGAGGCGCTGGAGCCGTTCCATCCGGACCGACTGGCGTCTCGGATCCTCGGGATGGGCGATGTCCTGACGCTCATCGAGAAGGCGCAGGCGGTGGCCGATGACGAGGAGGGGCGGCGCCTCACGGCCAGGATGCGTCAGGCGAGCTTCTCCCTCGAGGACTTCCGGGATCAGCTCAGAAAGATGAGGCAGCTCGGTCCGCTCGACCAGTTGTTGAAGCTGATGCCGGGAAGCGGCAAGATGGCCCTTCCCGATCTGGACGGCCACGATCTCCGGCGAACGGAGGCGATCATCGATTCGATGACGCCCGGCGAACGAAACGACCACACGGTGATCAACGGCAGCCGGCGTCGCCGCATTGCCAGGGGGTCGGGCACACGTGTCCAAGATGTCAATCGATTGCTCAAGCAGTTTGCGGCCATGCACAAGATGCTCAGGAAGATGGGAGGCCGGCTCGACCGCAAGGCGTTCCGGGCCTGGCCCACATGATTCTCGAAGTGGACGGAGACGAAGCACGGAGGTTGTCAGGATGTTGAAGATCCGATTGCGGCGGATGGGCCGGAAGCACAGCCCCTTCTACCGGGTGCTGGTGTCCGATTCTCGCCGGACTCCCGGGGCCCGATTCAACGAGGTGCTCGGCACCTATGATCCCCGACGCGAGCCCGCGGTGATCCAGATCGATGTCGAGCGCGCCGATCACTGGATGAAGAAGGGGGCCCATCCCTCGGAGACCGTGGCGCGCCTGATCGAGAAGGCCCGTGTCGCGGCGGCTGTGGCCCCGACCCCGGCCGGCTGATCCGGAAGGCGCTGGTCCGATGTCCGACCCGGTGCATGTCGCCACGGTGGTGCGTTCTCGTGGGAATCGTGGTGAGGTGGTGGTGCACTGCCCCGGGGGGCATCCGGAACGGTGGCGCGACCTCGCGGCTGCCCACGTGGGGCGCGACGCGACCCGGGCGCGGTCGTGGAAGATCGAGCGGGCGTGGCTCCATGATGGACGGCTGGTGATGCACTTCGAAGGGGTCACGGACATCGGCACGGCACGTTCCCTGGTGGGACATCACGTCTTCATCGATCGATCGGAACTGCCGGCGCTTGAAGATGCCACCTGGTACGCGTGCGATCTGGCGGGAGCCCGCGTCATCGACGACCGGAGCGGTCGACTGCTCGGGCACGTCGAGGACACCATCAGCGCGTCCGCGCAGGATCGGCTCGTGGTGAGAACCGGGAGTGGGGCCCAGGTGGACGTGCCGCTGGTGAGAGCCATCGTGCGCAGCGTGGATGCCGCCGCCGGCTGCGTCCGGATCGATCCGCCGGCCGGTCTCATGGAGGAGAATCCGGCGCCGGGGCCGGGTGAGCCGCCGGTGAACGGTGGCGGGGAGATGTCGTGAACATCGATGTCGTGAGCCTCTTTCCCGAGATGGTCCGCGCGGCCCTGCCGTTCGGGATCGTGCGTCGAAGTCTGGCCGCCGGCCGCCTGACCGTGCATGTCCATGACCTGCGCGCCCATGGCGTGGGCCGGCACCGGCAGGTGGACGATGCTCCGTTCGGCGGCGGAGGCGGCATGGTGCTGCGACCGGAGCCGATCTTCGCGGCGGTGGAGGCCATCGAGTCCGCCGTTCCCCGCCGTCGGCGCCACCGCCTGCTGCTCACGCCTCGCGGCCACCGGTGCGAGCAGGCCGATCTGAGGCGCCTGGCTCGCACCGATGATCTCCTGATCGTGTGCGGCCGCTACGAGGGTGTCGACGAGCGCGTCCGGCTCCACCTCGCCGATGAGGACCTGAGCATCGGCGACTACGTGCTGTCCGGCGGGGAACTGCCGGCGCTGGTCCTCATCGAGGGGATCTGTCGCCTTCTTCCGGGCGCCCTCGGCGATCCGGAGGGTGCGGAACGGGAGTCGTTCGAGGGCGATTCGCTGGACTGGCCGGCCTGGACCCGACCCGCCACCTTCCGGGGGCTTTCGGTCCCCGAGGTGCTGCAGTCGGGTCATCACGCTCAGATCCAGAAGTGGCGACAGGACAAGCAGTTGGAGCTGACCCGGGAGGCCAGGCCGGACCTGCTGCAAAAAGGCGGCAAGGGACTGGAAACCAAGGAATTTGAACCTAGATTGACGAATGGAAGGGCACCATCATGAATCTTCTGGAGCAGGCCGAGCAGCAGAGCCTCAGAAACGACCTTCCCGCCTTCGGGCCGGGCGACACGGTGAACGTGCATGTGCGCGTCATCGAGGGCGAAAAGGAACGGATCCAGGTCTTCAAGGGCGTCGTGATCGGAAGGCATCGAGGCGGCCCCCGCAGTTCATTCACCGTGCGCAAGATCAGCTACGGCGTGGGCGTCGAGCGCGTCTTCCCGCTGCACTCTCCGGTGATCGACAAGATCGAGGTGATGCGGCGGGGACGGGTCCGGCGGGCCAAGCTGTACTACCTGCGTGAACGCCGCGGCAAGGCAGCGAGAATAGCCGAGAAGCGCTAGCTCGAACTCTCCGGTCTCGCACCTCCCGGTCTGTTCGGGCGTCACGGCGCTCTTGTCTCGACGGCGGCCTCGTGCGGGAGGAAGAAACCGGGGATGGCGATCAATCGGATCAAGATCAGCCGTGCGGCCGAGAAGCTCGTCCGCCAGGGACGCGTCGACGCGGCCATCACCGAGTACAAGCGGCTGCTCGACGACAGTCCTGAAGATCTGGCCACGCTGAACAAGGTCGGCGACCTGTATCGCCAGTCCGGGCAGATCCACCGGGCTCTCCCCTGTTTCCAGAAGATCGCCGAGCACTATCGCGATCGCGGATTCGCCCAGAAGGCGATCGCGATGTTCAAGAAGATCGCCAAGCTCGATCCGGACAATCTTGATGTTCTCGAGCAACTGGTCGCTCTCTACACGGAGCAGGGGCTCGTTCGCGAGGCGCTGAGGAACCTGCGTCACGCCGCCCGCATCGCCGGCGAGAACGAGGAGCCCGAGCGCGCCCTCGAGTTCGAGTACCGGGCCCTGGAACTCAGCCCCGACGATTGTGACGGTCAACGTTCTCTGGCGCAGCGCCTGCGCGACGCCGGGGAAACCGAACGCAGCATCGCCGGCTTCCTGCGGGCGGCTGATGGCTACGCCGCGGCCGAGAAGGTGGACACCGCCGTCGAGTGCTGCCACGAGGCGCTGGCGGTTGCCCCGCTCGATCCGACTCCCGCCGAGTGCCTGTGCCGTCTCCTGCTGGACCGCGACCAGAGCGAACGAGCCGTCAAGGAGGTGGAGGCGCTTCTCGAAGCAGACCCCAACACACCGCACCTGCTCGTCCTGCTGGGTGAGGCCCTGCTGCGCTGTGGCGAGGTCGATCGCGCCGAGGAGGCCATCGAGCGCGTCAGCGGCACGGCAGCCGCCGAGGGAAACATCGATTTCCAGCTCGCCCGGGCCAGCATTCACGTCGCGCGGCGGGAGATGGAGCCGGCGCTCGAGGCCTTCAACAGGGTCATTCCGCTGCTGATCGAGAGCTCGCGCTTCGAATGCGCGGCCCGGCTGCTCACCGATGCGCTGGACGTGGAGCCGGGCAACGGCGCGGTGCTGCGATTGCTGCTGTCGGTGTCACGTGCCGCACCGTCCGACCGTCCACTGGACAGGGCATGGAAGACCTTGCGGCGGGATCTTCCGGGCACCGACATGGAAGATCAGCTCCGGAGTGTGCCGGGTACCGCCGGCAAGGAACACCGCGCGTCCATCGAGGATGAGACCGGGAATGGGCCGGCCTCGCCGGCCGGGAGCCCTGCCGCGAATGTCCCGGTGACTCGCCCGGCAGTCGACCCGCCGGCCCCGGTGATGGAGAATCCCGAGGCGGATGATGAGGATGTCGATGAGGGGTTCATCAGCGAGCACATGACCGAGGCGGATGTGTTCGTCAAGTACCGGCTCCTGCCGAAGGCCGTGGCGCACCTGAAGCGCATCATCGAGCGGTATCCGTCGACGGTGGTGGCTCACCAGCGTCTCATGGCACTCTACGCCGAGCTGGGCGAGCCGCAGGAGGCAAGCTATCACGCCGCCGCGCTGGCCCGGGTTCATCAGCGCCGCGGGAATCTGGATGAGGCGCGGGCCGTCCTGCGCACCGCGGGTCGCAAAGATCCCCGGAACGAGAGCCTGAAGCAGATGCGCGTGGCGCTCACCAAGGGCCAGGCGCTGCCCGCCTACGTGCCCGGGACCCGCGCCACACCGGCGCCGCCCGCGCCGCCGTCAGCGGGAGAGCTGCCGGCCGCCGATCGAACAGAGGAGACGGGCGAGCCGGCGGAGCCGGTCTTGGCCGCCGTCACCGACGAGGAGGTGGTCGATCTTCTGGCCGGGGATCTCCCGGCGGCGACCGACACCGTTCCGGCGGGGGCGGCGACGGTCTCGGTGAATCTGCCGTCCGGTGAGGACACCGCGGCCGGCATGGCCCGGCCGGCGGGGGCCGACAGCGTGGCGACGGAGGCGCCAGCGGCGGACCCGCCGGCCGAGGCGGACAGCGGTGGGTTCTTCGATCTCGCCGGCGCCATCGAGGAGGATCTGGCCCGGGACGAGTTGGAGGCAAGCCTGACCTCGGGGTCCGTCGATGACACCCACCGGGACGAGAGTCCGGCACAGGGCATCCAGCGAGCCATCCAGGCGCAGGTCGGCGATGAAGATCACCAGACGCACTATCAGCTCGGTATCGCCTTCAAGGAGATGGGCATGCTGGACGAGGCCATCGGCGAGTTCCAGCAGGCGGCCCGGGATCCGGACAACTTCGCCGCCTGCTGCAGCATGCTGGGACTGTGCTTCCGCGACAAGGGCATGCCGAAGATCGCCGAGAGCTGGTACCGCCGGGGTCTGGACAGCGTGGGTGCCGATACCGGAGGGGAACAGAGACTGGGTCTGATCTATGACCTGGCCGAGCTCAGCCTCTCCACAGGCGATCTCGAGCGGGCCGAGGAGGGATACACCGAGGTCTATGCCAGCAACGCCAACTACCGGGAGGTCGCCAGCCGGCTGCGCGAGGTCCAGGCGCAGGCGACGGGATCCTCCGCGGAGAGACCGTCACCATGACCACCGGTCATATCCTCGCCGTCGACGATGAGCCCGGAGTCCGGGATCTCTGTCAGGATGTGCTGGAGGCCGATGGCTTCGCCGTCGACGTCGTCGCCGATCCGTCAGCCGCCCTGGACCGGCTCCGGCGACACCATTACGACCTTGTCCTGGCCGACCTCAGCATGCCGTCCCAGTCGGGCATCGATCTTCTGCGAGGCGCCCGGCACCTCGCGCCCGACGTGCCGTTCGTCATCCTGACCGGTCATCCCTCCATCGAGGGGGCGGTGGAGGCCGTCCGGGCGGGCGCGGCGGACTTCCTGGCCAAGCCGATCGATTCGACCCGGCTGACCGCGGTGATTCACGACGTTCTCTTCAGGACCGGCAGCCGCGCGGGGCATGCGCCGGATGATTCGCTGTCCGCTGCATCGTCACGTCTCCTCGGACACAGTCCCGCCATGGAGGATCTGCGTCGACTGATCGACCGGGCCGCGCCGACCGAGTCGAATGTCCTGATCCAGGGCGAGACCGGCACGGGCAAGGAACGGGTTGCCCTCGCCCTGCACCGTCGGTCGCGCCGGCACGCTCGACCGTTCGTGACCGCCGAGTGCGCGGCGGTGTCCGACGAGCTCCTCGAGGTGGAACTGTTCGGTCGCGGCACGGGCCGGTCCCCGCTCCACACAGACCGGGAAGCCGGCCTGCTGGTGCGCGCCGACGGGGGCACCCTTTTCCTGGACGAGATCGGCGAGATGTCCCACCGGGTGCAGGCGAAGCTGCTACGTGTCATCGAGGGAGGATCTCTTCCTGTGCCGGGAGGAGGCCGGCCGGTGCCGGTCGATCTGAGAGTGGTTGCGGCCACTCCCGTGGACCTGCGTGCGCGTGTGAGTACCGGAGCCTTCAGGGAGGATCTCTTCTTTCGCCTCAATGTCATCCCGGTGGAGGTTCCGCCCCTGCGTGCCCGGCGCCGTGATATTCCAGTCCTCGTCGATGCGTTCATCGAGGAGGTGGCCGCGTGCCGCCCCGATCCACCGCGATGCATCACCGCGGAGGTGATGGACCTGCTGATGCGGTATCCGTGGCCGGGAAATGTCCGCGAGCTTCGCAATGTGGTCGAGCGCATGGTGTCCCTGGCGGTCGGTCCGGACATCGGTGTCGCGGACGTGCCGGACGAGATCATCAGCGGCGATGGCGATGTCGCCGAGCCCGGGATGGGGGGCGAGGCACCGATGGAGTTTCGCCGGGCCAAGCGGCAGATGGTCGACCGGTTCGAGCGGAGATATCTCCACCGCTTGCTGTCGGCCCACGGCGGCAACGTGACCCGCGCGGCTCGTAGTTCCGGGATGAAACGCTCCGCCTATCAGCGCCTCATGCGCAAGCACGGCCTCACGTCCCGGGCCTATCGCCGGCCGGCCGGCCGGGTGACGCCGTGAGAGAAGAAGTCGGACGCGCCGGCCTGTGCGATGCCGACTCCCCATCGTCGTCCGGGACCCAATCCCGGGCACTGGATCTCGCCCGGCGCGGTCACGCGGCGGCGCTCTCGGGTGACGACCGGCAAGCGCTGCAGTTCCTCAAGGCGGCCGTGGATCTCGACCCCGACCTGTCCGGCGCCTGGAACAACCTCGGCGTGGTCTACGGCGCCAATGGCGCCGCGGATCTCGCCCTGCATTGCTTCCGGCAGGCGGTGCGCGATGGCGGCGGCGCGGGAGTGACGTGGGTCAACCTGGCACGGTGCCTGGATCACCGGGGGGATCACCGGCGAGCCGAACGCGCCTACCGGGAGGCGCTTGCCGTCGAACCGGACTGCGCGGCGGCCTGGGGGGGGCTGGCGAGGGCGTGCGAGGACCGCGGCGACATGGTCGATGCCGTTCTGCACTGGCGTCGCGCCGGCCATCCCGAGATCGACCGCCACCGGGCGTGGCTGCGGGTCGCCCACCGTCTTCTGGATCGCTCGGATGCGTCCGGTGCGGTGGCCGCCGCGCGCCGCGCGCTGCTGGACCGGGCGGATGCCGAGACCTGGGCGCTTCTCGGCTACGCCCAGTTCGTGGCGGATGACCCGGCGGCCTCGGCGACGGCCTATCTGCGCGCCGTCGCCCTGGAACCG
This sequence comes from Acidobacteriota bacterium, assembly GCA_046757965.1. Taxonomy (GTDB): domain Bacteria; phylum Acidobacteriota; class Polarisedimenticolia; order SMYD01; family SMYD01; genus JBHHZI01. Next base: position 11,625 of record JBHHZI010000104.1, read on the forward strand.
TCACGGCCGGGGCTGAGGGGCAACGTGGGATGTGCGTTGCTTGCTGCCCGCCGGAT
>JBHHZI010000105.1:0-11667 GCA_046757965.1 Acidobacteriota bacterium
GATCTCCACCTCCGATGAGAGGCAGAAGCTGGTCGAACGGCGGGTCAGCTCCGGTGTCTATTACTACGTTCCCGACAACACGGATCTGAACATTTCCAACTGGGTGATCTACGACGGCACGATTCGACAGCACCTGTCCGTCGACCTCGAGATCACCGAGATCGAGAACGCCCGCAAGAACACGAAGGAACACACGGAACTGGCGAGGGCGCTGGTGGAGGAGGTGAGCAGGTTGCCGATCCCCGGTCTGGATCCGGTGAACGCGGTGCTCGGAGCGTTCCCGGTGTTGCTGGGCGCCATCCTCAGGGCCAACGCCGACGACCAGGTCCTCAAGTACCTGATGTCTCTTGCGACGAAGGAGGTCGCGTCGGGGTCGAGGCGAACCCTCAGGAACGGCGTCTACACGCTCACCAAGCACAAGCCCGCAGACCCGGCGCAGGAGTTCGTGAAGCTGGAGATGGAGGTCCAGACGGTTGCCTGACCGTGCCGTGACGCCGGGGTGGTCACTGGAGCATGGTGATTTCCCGGCCACCGGTCCAGGCGCGGAGGAAGCGCGGAAGGTGTCACCGGTGCCGGTTCAGGATCCCGCAGCGGAAGGAGCGTGATGCCCGGCCCGAAACGGATTGTTCTCTGCTCCGACGGCACCGGCAACACGGCCGGCAAGGGTCGCGGCACCAACGTCTGGAAGGTCTACGAGGCCGTGGACACTCACGGACATCGGGATGATCCGGGCCTGACGGAGCAGGTCGCCTTCTACGACGACGGCGTCGGCACCGAACAGATCAAGGCGGTCAAGCTGCTCACGGGTGCGTTCGGCATCGGACTGAAGCGCAACGTCCTGGACCTCTACACGGCCCTGTGCCGGAGTTATCAGCCGGGCGATGAGATCTATCTGTTCGGGTTCAGCCGCGGCGCCTTCACCGTCCGCACACTGGCCGGCCTGATCACCGAGTGCGGCATCATCGATACCGCTCGTTACGGTACGGACCAGGAACTGAAGGGCCTGGTGGGGGAGGCCTACAGGTCGTTTCGCAAGCACTTTCCCTCGTTCTGGACAAGGTGCCTCGGCGGCGTGCAAGGATTGTTCATCGCACTCCGGCGCCGCCTGGGGAAGAAGGCGAGAAGCTCGGCGAATGCCCACCCGCGTCACGCGGCGCTTCGACTGCGCGGCAAGGAGGCGTGCGACACGTTCCGTGGTCGCTGCTCCGTGGTTCACGATCGTCATGCTCCGGACGGCAAGGTCCGCATCCGGTTCATCGGTGTCTGGGATACCGTCGATGCCATCGGTCTGCCGTTCGACGACCGGATCGGATGCCTGAACCCCGTCACCTTTCCCAGCTGCAATCTCAGCGAACAGGTCGACGTCGCCCGGCACGCCCTGTCCATCGACGATGAGCGGCAGACCTTTCACCCGGTGATGTGGGACGAGACCGATGAGACGAGCGATCGCATCCAGCAGGTCTGGTTCGCGGGCGTCCATTCCAACGTCGGGGGCGGCTATCCGAAGCAGGGGATGTCCCTGGTTCCCCTGGACTGGATGATGACGGAGGCCGCTCAGGCTGAGCGGTGTCCGCATGAAACAGGTGGGACGGACGCCGGTGAGAGCGGTCTGCGCTTCATTCCAGCGCTACGGGCCTCGTACCACGAGCGGCAGAACGTCCATGACAAGCTCTACGATTCGCGCTCGGGGCTGGCGTGCTTCTATCGCTACAAACCCCGGGATATCCCGGCGATCTGCGCGCAACACGGCCTCCAGACGAGAATCCACGCCAGCGTGTTCCGGCGCATCGGTCTGGCCACCGAGGGGTATGCCCCGGGGAATCTCGGGTTGCCGTTCCACGTGGCGCCTGACCACGAGCAACTTCCGAGGACGATCGCGGACTCACTCGAGAAGGAGGCCCCGGACATGGACCAGGCGCCGGCGAAATACCGCGCACCGCTCCTGGCGGTGGCCTCGAGACGGATCGCCTTGCGGCGCCGGCTGCACGGCGTGTTTCTGTCCATGACAGTGATTCTTCTCCTGCACCCGCTCGTCCAGCCGTTGCTGGACCGGTACCGGATCGCGCATCCCGAGGCCGACGTCATGTCGGTGCGGACGTGGGTGGGGATGATCCAGGCCGTGTGCGACGCGGCCACCGACTGGACGGCGATCGCGGCCTGGCTCTGGCACCTCCTGGCGGGCATGCTCCTGGCAATTCTTGGCGCCCTGCAGGACCCACTCACCACCTTGTGTTCGGTCGTGCGGCGAGTCTGCTCGGCTCCGGCCCATGTCCACCACCTGACGGTGTGGCTGATGCCGCTGCTCATCGTGCTTTACGTGGCGGGACTGCTGGCCCGGCGATCGATGGTCCGGACCTTCTCCCGGTTCTGGAGACAGACCCTGCCGCGACCCTGGTGGTAGAGGGCCCGGGCGCCGGGAGAGGGGCCGTCTGCGGACAAGGGTTGCCAGATGTCCGGCGCCGGCTCACGGCGCGTGCGGCGGGGAAGCGCCCGCGGGCTCGGCGGCTGACGTAGGTGGGTGAGCTGACAGGGTCTTCCTCTTCCAGACCGCGAAGATCGCCGGGTAGACCGCCAGTTCCAGCAGGAAGGACGACGTCAGTCCTCCCACCATGGGTGCCGCGATGCGGCGCATCACGTCAGCTCCCGTGCCGACCGACCACATGATCGGGAGCAGGCCGATCATCGTGGTGAGGACGGTCATCAGCTTGGGCCGGATCCGCTGGGCGGCTCCCTCGACGATGGCGTCCCGGAGATCGCGAGGGGAGCCGAGGCGTCCCTCCCGCACGCGGGCCTGGTAGGCGAGTCCGAGGTAGAGGAGCATCACGACGCCGGTCTCGGCGTCGAGGCCGGCGAGGGCGATGAGCCCCACCCACACCGCCACGCTCAGGTTGTCGTTCAGGAGATAGAGCAGCCAGATGGCGCCGATGAGCGAGAACGGCACGGCGAGCATGACGATGGCCGTCTCGGTGACGGAGCCGGTGTTCATGTAGAGAAGGAGGAGAACCACGAGAAGGGTGACCGGCACGACGGTCTTGAGGCGCTTTCTGGCCCGTTCCAGGTACAGGAACTGCCCCGCCCATTCCAGCCGGATGCCTTCCGGCAGGTCGATGGTGTCGGCCACCGCCTGCCGGGCGTCGGCCACGTAATCGGCGATTGCCCGGCCGGTCACATCCATGAACACGAAGCCGACCAGCTTGCCGTCCTCGCTGCGGATCATCGGCGGGCCGGTGACGAACTCCAGATCGGCGAGCTGCGCGAGCGGCACGTGCGCGCCCGTGGGCGTGGAGACCAGAACGCGACCGAGTGTCTCGGGATCATCGCGGAATTCCCGGGCGTAGCGCACATTGATCGGGTAGCGTTCCCGCCCCTCGACGGTCTGTGAGACGTTCCGTCCACCGATGGCCGTGGCGACGATGTCATTGACGTCCGCGGCGCGCAGCCCGTGGCGGGCCGCACGTTGCCGGTCCACCCGGATGTCGAGAAAGAACCCGCCGGTGGAGCGTTCGGCGTAGGCACTGCGCGTTCCCGGGACGCGGCTGACGGCTGTCTCGATGGCGATGGCGGCGTCCTCGATCTGGCGCAGGTTGTCACCGTAGACCTTGATGCCGAGCTGGCTGCGGATGCCCGTCGAGAGCATCTCGGTGCGCGTCTGGATCGGCATCCACCAGACGTTGGGCATGCCGGGGTAGTCGAGCTTGTCGTTCATCTCGTCGATCAGGCCGTCCCAGGTGAGGCCCGGTCGCCACTGGTCGCGCGGCTTGAGCAGGACCACCGACTCCACCATGCCGATGGGGGCCGGGTCGGTGGCGGTCTCGGCGCGTCCCATCTTGCCGAAGACCCGTTCCACCTCCGGGAACGATTTGAGCTCGCGGTCCATGGATTGCAGGATCTGGGCGGCCTCGGTGATGGACATTCCCGGCGGGGCGGTGGGCATGTAGAGGATGGCTCCCTCGTTGAGAGGCGGCATGAACTCGGAGCCCAGGCGCAGGAAAGGAGGAATGGTCGCGGCCACGAGCAGCAGCGCGACCCCGCTCACCGGCCAGCGGAACCGGACCACGAAGCGCACCACCGGTGTATAGGCGGCCACGAGCCAGCGGTTGAGCGGGTTGCGGTGCTCTCCCCGGATGCGTCCCCGGATGAGGAGGACGGCAAGGGCCGGTGTCAGCGTGACCGCCAGCACCGCGGCGAACCCCATGGAAAAGGTCTTGGTGAAGGCCAGCGGCCTGAAGAGCCGGCCCTCGACACCTTCCAGGGTGAAGACCGGCATGAAGGAGACGGTGATCACGAGCAACGAGAAGAAGATGCTCGGCCCCACCTCCTGCATGGCCTCCACGATCGCGGCGTGGCGGGAACCGGATCGGTCCGCCTTCTCCCAGGCCTCCAGCTTCTTGTGAATGTTCTCGATGATGATGATCGAGGCATCCACCATGGCGCCGATTGCCACGGCGATGCCGCCGAGCGACATGATGTTGATGGTCAAACCCTGGAAGTACATGGAAATGAAGGACAGCAGCACGGCCAGCGGCAGGGTCAGCACCGGGACGAGGGCGCTGCGAGCGTGCAGGAGAAAGAGGAAGATGACCACACTGACCACGACCATCTCCTGGATGAGCGTGTTCTGGAGTGTGTCGATGGAATCCTTGATGAGACCCGACCGGTCGTATCGAGTCGGTCGTCGTGCAGTCGGCGGAGACGGTGCGGATGGTGTGGCCATAGCCGTCATGGGTCAGGGTGGATTGCCGGCTGCCCTGGCGGACCGCCACCACCTGGCCGTCGAGGTCGAGGTCCTTCTCGATGACCTGGTCATGGGCCGGGTCGGCCGGCGGCGTGGTGGCCGGGTCGATGGGTGTGCCGGTCAGCCGATTCGCGAATCTCGTGCGCCGGAAAGGGCGGTTCATCTCGTCGTACTCCTGGAGCGTCACACGACCGGCAGCGGTCACCGTCTTCACCAGGTTGCCGTTGTCGTCATGGAACGAGTAGGTCGTTCGTGAAGGGCTCGCCGGCGTGTCCCCGGAGACGGTGGATTCGATGAGCTGGCCCAGGACGTCGTACCGGAAGCTCTCGACCACCTCGGTGATCCCCGGTGTGGTCGAACTGGCCGGAGTGCGCCTCTCGATCAGATCGAGATGTTGGTCGTACGCGAAGTGCGTGACACGGGCGAGCGGACTCAGCCCGCTCTCGCCCCGGGTCGCATCGATGGCTGCGGCCTTCTCAACCTGCAAGGGCATGCCGAGCGCGTTCCGGCTGATCCGGTCGATGACACCGCGGGGATCGATGATCTCCACCGGGCGGCCGAGGCGTCATAGGTCACCTCTGTCGTCAGGTCGAGTGGGGGAGGCGTGGTGGCCTCGCGCGCCCAGTCGGTGGCGTCGACGACGGTGGTGTGGAGATAACCGCCGGTGCCTCTGTCGAGCAGACGTCCGGGCGGATCCGGCGTGAACTCCGGGCCGCCATGGGGGCTGGATTCGGGCCAGTACAGGTATCCCGTGACGTATCCTTCCGCGTCGATGCGGCGCATCCGCTGGCCGCCGAGCCCGTAATGGAACCGGGTGACCGCCACGATGGGGGCGCCGCCGCCGGCGCGGTCGGTCACGGCCGGCGACTCGACACGCACCACGTTGCCGTTCCCGCGGGAGGTTCCCTGGCCGCCCAGGTTGGTGCCGCCGCACAGCGACTCGCTCGCCGGGATGTTCATCTGCCAGGCGGCCACGTGGGCGAGCAGGGCATCGTGATCGGCGCTGGCACAGTCGAGTTCATCGAAGTCGAAGTAACTCGACGTGACGTATCCCACGGCGTCGGTTGTCGTCCGGACCTGGTTGTAGATCGGTTCGTATGAGGTCCAGATCTGCCGCTGGGCGATACTGCTGCCGCGCGGGCCCGGTAGCTCGATGACCGACGTGATGTTGGCGCTCCGGTAGGTGTCCAGGACGCCCTCGGCACAGCCGGCACAGAACGATGTCGCCCCGTCGTACAGATAGCGCGTGATGTTGCCCTCGGGGTGCGTGATCTCGGTGAGGCGTCCCGAGGGCAGCGAGTACCGGTAGCTGGTGACGACGTCACGCGCGTCGCCGTCCGGAATGGCCGGGTTATGCCGCACGGTTCGGCGTGTGAGGTGACCGCGCGGGCCGTACCGGTTCTCGGTCACGGTCCCACGGCGGTCGGTCACGGTGGTTGTCTCCATTCTGAGGGTAAGGGGAGAGATCTGGTAGGCGTATGTCAGCTCCTGGTTCGACGTGGCGGTGTCGCCGTACCGCTGGCTGGTGACCCAGTCATAGTCGGGTTGCTCGGTGCTGGTCCCCGGGACCAGCTTGACCATGCCGTAGGCGAGGGAAACGTATCGGCGTCCCGCGGCGTCGACGATTCCGGCCAGATTGTCACGCAGATCGGCGTTGGTTCCCTCGAGGTATTCATAGCGCGTGCTCAGCTGTTGCTCGGGCGAGCTCGCCGAGAGGCTCACCAGCGGCGAGCGCACCTCGACGAGATGACCGTCGCCGTCGTAGGCATACTCCACGCGCCGCCCGGCAAAGTCCTGAACGGATGCGAGCCGCCCGGCGGTGTCGTATCGGTGAAATCGATCCGTCGCCCCATGGTGTCCAGCACGTAGGAGAGGCGCCCGTCGGCGTCACGGAAGAACTCCAGGGTGTTGCCGTTGCGATCGACGATGGCGGCCAGGAACGAATCCGCCCCGAAGTAATGAATCATGCCGTCCGGTCTGCGCATGGCGTACCTCGCCGCCCGGGGCCAGCTCTCCGACACCCGTTCCCGTGCCAGGCCGGTGAACCCGGAGAAGCCGACATATCCTCTGGTCGGATCCCATCGCAGGACAGCGGACCAGCTATCACCCCGGATCCATTCCAGCCACCGGTCGCCTGAGTCCGGGTCCCAGTGGGGAACGAGGCGCTCGTTGTAGTTGAAGTTCCAGGCGCGGCCCAGCGCGGTCTCGTTGCGGTTCCGGGAGCGGTACGTGCGCGTGAACGTGAAGTCGATCCCGCGACCTGGAATGGAGAGGTCCGTCACCTGGCTGATGTATTCCCCGCTGGCGAGACTGACGCCGAAGGTGCCGACATCCGGATTGAGAAACGGTTCCTGGTCCAGGCTGCGGATGAAGCTCGAGACGGGGTCTGCGGCCGGGTCGGTTCCGCCGTTGCCGTCGCCTCCCGACTCCGTGGGGCTGGTGGGGTCCTGGCACTGAGACGAGCCCGGCAGTGTCCCGGCGGAACAGAGCTGGAACTCGTGGAGCTGGGCGAAGGTGGCCGGGCCGGCGAACGCGACGGCGGTCGCGAGCAGGAAGTGCAGGATGCCGGGGCGGTGTGACCGACCTGACGCCGGGTTTTTCTGCGACAGATCGCCCATTTTCGGGGGACGGTAACCGGTACATGTTCCGCGCGGGTGACTCACGAGGCGATTTCTCCTTCCGGCGGCGGTCTAGAGACTTCAGTCGGTCTTCGTTGACGACACACTCCCGCAAGGCCTGTGCCACGCGGCCCGGTCGAGTGGATCCGGACCGCGGAGAGGTGTCCGCCGGCCGCTGGAGCGGGGCCGGGTCCGGTGCGTCGTTTCAGCTGCAGGCGGGAGCGGCGTCAGCGATGAGCGTCGTCTGTTCCGGAGTGCGCCGTCCGTCCGTCCGCCGTGTGCGCCGGCGAACACCACGCCCGGGAGAGGGCGCGTCGACCGCGCAGGGACAGGCCGCTGCGCCGGTGGCGAGGAGACGTCGCGCGCAGGTGGGTTTCAGAGTGGGCCGGTGTCCGGAGAACTCCTGTCGCGGGGCGAGGTCGCGAGTCGCTCGCCAGCGACCGGTCCGGGCAGGCGAGAGGGGATCATGGCTGGTCGAGAAGCGTCTCCGCTCTGGCCGCGAAGATGAAGTCGCTCTCGGTCAGGCCATCGATCTTGTGTGTCCAGATGGTGAGTCGCACCTTGCCCCAGGTCAGGAGCAGGTCCGGGTGATGTCCCTGTTCCTCCGCCATGGCACCGACCCGGTCGACGTAGGCCAGGGCCTCGGCGAAGTTCTCGAACCGGAATTCCTTCTCGAGGTGATGCTCGTCGATGACCTGCCAGCCCGGACCCAGTTGCTGGCGCAAGGTCTTGATCGCCTCGCCGGAGAGTGGCGGAACGCCGCCGCGACAGGGCACACACTGCTTGCTGGCCAGATCCATCGGTTCTCCTCCTGCGTCGTGGGTCGTGATGATTGTACCCGGATCTTGCGGGAAAAGGTCTCGGCAGCCCGATGGGCCGGTGACGCGGGTTTGAGGCCGCGGCAGGCCGGGAGCGCCGGGCTCAGTGTGCCTCGGAACTTGTTGTCGATGATCGCTTCGGGCGGCCTCGACGCTTGCTGGCCAGGTTTCGATCGGCGTAGGCGGCAACTTCCACGAGTTGCTCCAGCGGCTTTTCCAGACGGGGGTCCTGGGAACTGCGCAGGACCACTTCCTTGGCGAAGAGGAGCGCCAGGTAGCGCAGCTTGAGTGCCGGCCGCCCGGCGACCGCATCGTATTCTCGGTGGGCGCTGTTGACTTCCCAGATTCCATCCCGCATGCGCGATCGCCATGCGGCACCGGCGTGTTGCACCAGATGTGGCTCGGGGATCCCCTCGTTGGAGCGCCTGGACGGGATCTCTTCCACGACCGCCACCGGGATCTCGGCGGTGGCTGTGTGTTCGCCCTGACGGGCACGCACGATGAGCGCGCCGTCGGCAGGTGCAGCCGCGGCATCGAATTCGATCTGCCCTGCGGCCGGCTTTTCGGCACGGGACAGGCTGCCGACGAGTCCGACGACCTCCCAGGCGAAGTCGACCGCCGTCTCCACGACACGGTCGACCGCGTCGAGGCCGGTTGCCGTCACACGACGTGTCGCACTGCACTGGATGCGAAGGGCGGCCGGCCGTACGCGAACCGCCGCCAGCGGACCGGGGGGGAGTAACGCGGCAACCTGAGTGGCCTTCGCGGGCGGGGTGTCGGTGACAGTGGCCTCGGCGCCTGGATTCTTCCTCGCCGCTGAGTCCGCCGCGGCGTCGGGTCCCGCCCCGCGGTCGGCGAGATCTGGGTATGGACGGACCGGCAGGAGGGCGTAGCGCGGCTGGTGGCGGTAGAAGTCCCTGAAGGCTCGCTGGAGATCCCGGATGATGTTCCTGTCGACTTCCCTTGCGTGACTCTGTTCCAGGGCCTCCAGGATTCCCAGGAGGGTCGGCTCCATCGACCGGAGGGCGTTCGCAAAATCGATGGCTGCTGCGTCGACGAGCACGCCGCGCCGGCTACCTGGTGCCACCTGAAGAGCGGGGAAGTCCACCAGCCCCTGCAGTCGGGAGTCGGTCCATGGAGCGTGGTCGAGCCCCAGACATGCGAGTTCGTCGAAGCTGTCCGCAACCTTGGTTCCTGAGGAGCAGGCCGCGATGCCCTGTCCTGTGCCGTCGCGATCGTTCGCATTGCCGGCCAGGTAGATCTCGAGTCGGATCGGAGGATGGTCGGCAAGCTCCAGGGGACCGAGCCCCTCGATCCGCTGTCCCAGAAAAAGGGGCGGTCGGACCGGGATGATTTTCTGCGTGCGGCCCCGGGACATCCGGTCCTCGACGATGAGGTCGACGTCCCGTCCGAGAAGCTGGCCGCGCAACTCGGCGGCCATGTAGTCGGCGGCGCGTCGGCCAACCAGAACGGCGAGAGCCTCCTTGTGCAGATCGGATACGACGACCTCGGTCCATCGCTCATCCACCGGCAGCCTCAGACGCAGCGGCTCGATCAGGAACGTCGGCCGGTCCCGCCGCAGGATCAGACGGTGCGGTTTCTGCCCGACGACGGAGGTGCGCAGCTCCAGCGTCTGCCCGAGGCTCCAGAATCCGAGCAGGCCGATGCCGTACTGCCCCTGCGTCATGAGCGCCAGGCGCTCCTGGGGTGTGAGAGAACGCTTCCGGCTATGGCCGATGTGTGTGGCGATGTAGCGCAGGGCCTCGGTCCGGTCCATCTCGGGGATCACGCCTTCTCCGTCGTCCAGGATCTTCAGACAAGGTCGCCCCTTCTCGCGCCGGCGCGTCACACGGACATGCCGCGCGCCGGCATCAAGACTGTTCTGGACCAACTCGGCGAGGGCCTTGCGCGGGTCGGGCTGACTCAGGGCCAGCCAGCGGATCAATTCGAACGGATCGTGCGGTTTCAGCCGACCGCGCGTCCGGGTCGCTTTCTTCGGGGACCTGGAAGGCGGCGTGGAGGATGGAGACCGCATTCCGTCACCGTACCATGCCTCGCCGGGCGTGTCATTCCGTCTCCCCCTGAGAACAGGCGGAACACCTCGGCGCTGGCGGAAACGGCGAAATTGACGTATTCTGCCTTCTTCATGGTCGGAAAAAGCAGGGTCGGTCGAGCCGTTTCCTGTCGTGTGGACGACCCACGCGGCACTGTTGCCGACGCAACCGGGGATGTCTCGTGTCCGGATGTCCACGAGCCTGTGCCGCCTGCCCCGCGGCCGTTCCTCAAGTGGGCCGGCGGCAAGACGCAGTTGCTTCCCGACCTGCTCGCGCGCCTGCCCGGCTCGTTCGAGGCGTATCACGAGCCGTTCATCGGAGCCGGGGCTCTTCTCTTCGCTCTCGTCGGGCACCAGGCGCAGCGTCAGATCTTCCTGTCCGACCGGAACGAGCCGCTCATCGACACCTATCTGGCCGTGCAGGAGGACGTGGAGGCGGTCATCTCCAGGCTGCGCCGCCACCGGAACACGCCGGAGCATTTCTATGCGGTGCGCGCGAAGGACACCAGACGGATGACCCGGGCCGGTCGCGCTGCCCGGCTCATCTACCTGAACCGGACCTGTTTCAACGGCCTCTACCGGGAGAACCGGTCGGGGCGATTCAACGTCCCGTTCGGGCGCTACAAGAATCCGCGCATCTGCAATGCCGACAACCTGCGCGCCGTGGCCGCGGCGCTCGCGAACACACGGATCGAGTGTGGCGAGTTTGCGGGCGTTCTCGGGAGAACTCGGGCTGGAGACCTCGTCTACTTCGATCCGCCGTATCATCCGGTCTCGGCGACGGCGTCGTTCACGAGCTACGATCGAAACGGGTTCCGGGCCGAGGACCAGATCCGGCTGCGCGATACCTTCGCCGAGCTGGATCGACAGGGGGTGCGGGTGATGCTCTCGAATTCCGACACAGCTTTCGTCCGCGAGTTGTATACGGGGTTCGAGATCGCCCAGGTGTCTGCGCGGCGGGCCATCAACAGCCGGGCGGATCGGCGCGGCAAGGTCGCCGAGCTCATCGTGCGCAACTACACGACCTGAGTCGGCCGTGCCGGATTCCCGCGGACCGGTCGCTTGTCCGGCCCGGCCCGCCGGGCGTTGACCCGGTGTTCGAAGTGGATTCGTGCCGGTGGTCCGGCGCTGCAGCGGGCGGTTCTTGCCGGAGATCTATACTGGCCTCGTGAGCCCTCCTTCGTCGAGAACTCGTGCGGCGATCGGCGCCGTGCTGGCGCTCCTCGTCGTGGGCGTGCTGGTCGGGTTCCGTGCGCTCTCGCAGACTGGTGATTCTCTTGCCTATGCCGGCGCCATCCGGTCCGGCGCCCGGCTCTGGCATCCTCACCATCTGCTCTTCTCTCCCATCGTCCGCGTGCTCTACCTGGCCCTGCGCAGCATCGGGCTGGGTGTGGATGCCATCGTCGCGGCGCAGATCCACAATGCGGTCTGGGCCGCCGTCGC
>JBHHZI010000106.1:0-11667 GCA_046757965.1 Acidobacteriota bacterium
GATGCCTGCGACACCGATGACGACAACGACGGCATCCTCGATGGCGCCGACACCGACCCCCTCGACCCGGCCGTCTGTACCGACGCCGATGCCGACACCTGCGATGACTGCGCCATCGGTGTCGACGGCTTCGGGCCCCTGACCGATGCCACACCCGCCAACGACGGCCTCGACACCGACGCCGACGGCCTCTGCGATGCCGGCGACCCGGACGACGACAACGACGGCGTGCCCGACACCATCGACAATTGTCCCCTCACGCCGAACCCCAGCCAGCTCGACAGCAACGGCGACGGCATCGGCGACGCCTGCGAGACCGCCTGCGGAGCCATGGGCGATACCGACGCCGATGGCGTCTGCGACCCGGTGGACAACTGTCCGCTCGTCGCCAATGTTCTTCAGCTCGACCGCGACGGTGACGGGGCCGGCAATGTGTGCGACCTCGACGCCGACGGGGACGGAACCGACAACACTCTCGACTGCTCGCCCCTCGATCCCGTCTTCAACGCGGCACCGGTCACAGGACCGAGCATCCACTTCACCGACAGGACCGGAACGAGGCTCGAGTGGCTCACCATGCGCTCCGGCCGCGTCTACGCCACCTACACATGGGACTACCCCGACGGCGGATTCCAGCGGCTGGAGGTCTGTGCGGCAACTGCCCAGGCCGGTGGAGGCATTGATACGCCGGCCGTGCCCCTGGCGGGCCGTACCCAGGGCTACCTGGTGACGGCGGTCAACGCCTGCGGGGAGGGGCCGGCTGGAAACGACAGCGTGGGCGTGCCTCGCACGGTGGTCGGCGGCTGCCAGGACCCGGCTCTCGACACCGACGCCGACGGGTATGCCGACATCACCGACGATTGCCCCCTGGCCATCAACGCCGATCAGCTCGATGGGGACGCGGATGGTGCAGGAGACGCCTGTGACGCCTGCGTCGGTCTGGGGGTGGTGGACACCGATCTCGACACAGTCTGCGACGAGACCGACAACTGCGTCTCCGTTCCCAACCCGTCTCAGGCGGACGGCGATGGAGACGGTTACGGTGACGCCTGTGACAGTTGCGTCGGACCGGGTCCCACCGATAGCGACGGTGATGCCGTGTGCGACCTGGTGGACAACTGCCCGACGATCGCGAACCCCTCACAGCTCGACACCGATCTGGACGGCATCGGAGATGCGTGCGATACCTGCCCGGCCGATCCGGACAATGACATCGACGGCGACGGGGTCTGCGGCGACATCGACAACTGCCCCACGACACCGAATCCCCTTCAGACCGACACCGACATGGATGGCATCGGCGACGCGTGTGACCCCACCCCGTTCGGCTGATCCGCCTCCTCGACCGTCGGCGGGGCCCGTGACCTGTGCCGAGGACCTGTCCGAGGGCCGTGAGCGCCGGCGGGTCAGAGCCGGTAAGCCAGGAGCATGCCGTCACGAACGGTGAGAAGGGCATTCTCGACCCGGGCGTCGTCCTGAATCCGCCGGGCCATCTCCACGATGGCTCGCGAGTCGTCATCCTCGGGTGACAGGACGGCACCACTCCACAGGGTGTTGTCGATGACGATCAGACCGCCGGGACGCACCCGTTCGACCGCCGCCTCGTAGTAGCACGGATAGTTCGACTTGTCCGCATCGATGAACACGAGATCGAACGGGCCATCCAGGGTGGCCAGGGTGTCGAGGGCGGGCCCCATGCGGATCTCGATCTTGTCCCTGTGAGGACTGCGGGCGAAGAACGACCTGGCCATCTCCTCGGCGACCGGGTCGACGTCACAGGTCACGATCCGGCCATCGTCCGGGAGACCCTCGGCCATCATCAACGCCGAGTACCCCGTGAACATCCCGATCTCGAGCACGCGCCGGGCGCCGACCAGACGCACCAGGATCTTCAGGAATGTGCCCTCGAGTCGTCCCACCTGCATCTGTGGAACGGCCATCTTCGCGTACGTCTCTCTCCGCAGTTCGGCGAGGAGGTCCGACTCCGGTGTCGTGTGACGGGCCGCATACGCCTCGATCTGTTCCGGTACCAGTGTCAACATCACTTTCTCCTCAGGGGCACAACCGGCCTGGGAGCATTCCCCGACCCGCTCAGCCGGCGGCGGCCCAGGCGTAGGTGGCTTCGAGAACCGTGGAACCGGGGATCCGCCGAACCGCACGCCATCGGTCGTACGCCAGGCGCTCAAGGATCTCGAACACGGTCACCATCTCGTCCCTGGCATCGACCGCCTCGGCGACCGCTGCCACCGTCATGGCCGTCCCACCGGCGTTCTTCAGAACTGCGACGATCTGTCTCTGCAGGCCGAGCACCGATACGGCGGCCGCCTTGCCGGCCTCTACGCCTGGCTGGTCATAGGCGTTGACGTTGATGAGGCTCGCATACAGCCCGACGGTTCGCTCACACAGAGCGATCACGGCACCCAGCGCCCGGGCGTCGAGTCGGTTGACGGTCAGAGTGATCGAATCGCGCCTGCCCTCATCGAGCGCGGCCCGGGTCCCGAGGAGGAATCCGAACAGGTGATCGGAACTGGACAGGCCCTCGCCCACGTCGATCGGGTCGTCGCCCACATCCTCGAGAACGTTCACGAACAGCGTGCACGCGCGCGGCAGGCCGTCGCGAAGCTGCTGCACGTAGGCGTGCTGGTCGGTCGACCCCTTGCCGCCATAGACCGTCAATCCCTGATGAACCACCTTGCCGTCGCGATCGCATCTCTTGCCGATCGACTCCATGATGAGCTGCTGCAGGTAGCGCGGCAGCAGTGCCAGACGGTCCCGGTAGGGCAGCACCACCAGGTCTCTGTCTCCGCGCCCGCCCGTCTCCAGGTACCACGCTCGCGCCAGCCGCGCCGCCGGATTCCGCGCGATCGTCGCCTCACGCGTCCGGGCATCCATCGCGGCCGCGCCATCGAGGAGCGCCGCATGGTCGAATCCCGACAGGGCCGCGGGCAAGAGTCCGATCGCGGACATGACCGATGTGCGCCCGCCGACCCACTCCGGGATCGAGAAGCGCGCCAGCCATCCTTCCGTCCGGGCCAGATCATCCAGGCAGGATCCTGGCGAGGTGACCGCGACGGCCCGCGAGGAGAAATCGACTCCGGAGCGAGCGCAGGCGGCTCGTACGGCCAGCATGCCGTTCCGTGTTTCCGGTGTCGTTCCGGACTTCGATGCCGTGATGATGAGGGTTGCGGAGAGGTCGCAGCCAGGTCCGTCCAGAACCTCCGCGAATCCATCCGGGTCGGTGTTATCGAGAAAAGAGGCACGCATCCCGTCCGACTCACTCCGCAGGACCCCGTCGACGAGCTGAGGTCCGAGGGCCGAGCCGCCGATCCCGATGAGCAGGAAACGGGTGAACCGCGTCGCCCCGGCCGGATGGATCGTTCCGCCGCGGACGGCAGCGGCGAACGTCTCGACTGCTTTCCGGGACTCGACGATCTCCCGGCGGGCGGTCTCGTCGGGCGCCCGCTCCGGTGACCGCAGCCAGTAATGTCCCACCTGGCGCTGCTGTGTGCCGTTCGCCAGGCTCCCGGCTTCCAGCTCGGCCATCTCGGACAGTGCCACCTGCAGGGCGGGCGCGAGCCGTTCGCCGGCATCGCGCTCGTCCCGCACACGGCTCAGGTCCAGCCGCAGACCGAGGTCCTCATCGCACCAGCAGGTGTCGCGGAAGTGTTGCCATCGAGACGACGGATCCATGGGCGGCGACCATATCAGACGCGTCACGGCGGGTGCTACAATCGGCCGCGTGATCGCCTCTGTAAGTGACGGCGTGCAAAGCACTTCCATCGAGACCGCTCGGCGCGGGTGGGATCGGCGAAGGGAGCGACGGCGCGCCGTCCGCATCGACCTGGGCCTGTTCATGCTGGCCGTGACCGTGCGGCTGGCGCATCTGTTCTCGATCCGCGGCTCCGATTTCTTCACCGACCTGGGGCTGGATCGTCTGGCCTACGACGAATGGGGCCGGCAGCTCGCCAGCGGCCACTGGCTCGGCACGGAGATCTTCTACCAGGACCCGCTCTACCCGTACCTTCTCGGCGTGTTCTACTCGCTCGCCGGTCATCGATTGTTCCTGGTGGTGACCGTGCAGTCGATCCTCGGTTCCCTGGTGCCGATCTTCGTGCACCGCACGTCCCGCGCCTGGTTCTCTCCCGCCGCCGCCGTCACGGCCGGACTCCTGGCGGCGGTGTACGGACCGGCCATCTACTACGACGGTCTCATCCTCAAGACCTCGCTCGGCGCGTTCCTCGTCGCGGCGACCCTGCTGGCGGCCTCGTCCGCCATACGCCGGGGCGGGTGGGGACCCTGGGGGCTCACCGGTTGTCTTCTCGGGCTCGGCGGCCTCGTCCGTGGAAATCTTCTCCTCTTCCTGCCGGTCCTGGCCGCCTGGGTGCTTCTGGCCCGTCCGCCCGGAACCGTGACCGGCGCCGAGTCCTCCAGGCTGGCGCGGCGCCTCGCCGCCCGGGCTGCGGAGCGCCGACGATGGGCACAGGTCGGCGCGCTGGCCGCCGGGATCACGCTGATCCTCCTGCCGACCGCCGCGCGCAATCGCCTCGTCGGGGGTGAGTGGGTGCTGACGACGGCGCAGGCCGGTCCGAACTTCTATCTCGGCAACAATCCCGCCAACAGCAGCGGCCGGTACGCGCCGTTGCCGTTCGTCGGCGCCAATC
This sequence comes from Acidobacteriota bacterium, assembly GCA_046757965.1. Taxonomy (GTDB): domain Bacteria; phylum Acidobacteriota; class Polarisedimenticolia; order SMYD01; family SMYD01; genus JBHHZI01. The sequence goes on from JBHHZI010000106.1 coordinate 4,662, forward strand.
CCCGGTACGAGCGGCTGGGATTCACCCGCGAGGCCGAGCGGCGCACCGGACGTCACCTCTCCCCCACGGAGGTGTCGCACTTCTGGTTCGCCGAGAGCGGACGCTGGATGGCCTCCTATCCCGGCGACTGGCTCCGCCTGATGGCCCGGAAGTTCCGTCTGTTCTGGAGCGCGTACGAGGTTCCCGATAATCTCGACTACGCCCTGTACCGTCGCACGGCGCCGGTCCTCGCCCTTCCCCTTCCCGGCTTCGGACTGGTGGCCCCGCTGGGTCTGATCGGGCTCTGGATGGCCCGTCGCCGGGCCGGCGGGCCGCGTGTGCTCATCCTCTTCGTGGCCACCTACTCGTTCTCCGTCATCCTCTTCTTCGTCTTCTCCCGGTATCGATTTCCGCTCCTCCCCGCGCTGTTCCCCCTGGCCGGCTGTGCCCTCGTCGAGGTCGCGAAGCGGATCCGTCTGATCGGCACAGGTCGCCTGCCGTGGAGATCCGGCGGACCCTTCCTCCTGGCCGTGGCGGGAGTCGCCGCCGCGGTGAACCTCCCGGTGCACGCTCCGGCGCAGTCCCCCGCCATGGCCATTGCCCGCGCCCTCCATCTGCCTCGCGTCGTCGAGAGTTCCGCCACCGGTCACTTCAACCTCGGACTGAGCTTTGCCCGCCGCGCCGAGACCGCGAAGAATCGAGACGCGCTCCTGGAATCGGCAGCAAGGGAGTTTACGCAGGCCGCGCGCGAGGACCCCGCCGCCGCGGCGCCGTTCGCGGACCTGGGAAAAGTTCTGGCGCGACTCGGTCGCGACGCCGAAGCGATCGAGGCGTATCGCGCCACTCTCCGCCTCGATCCGGATCGTCCCCGTCCGCACCACGTTCTGGGCATGCTCTACCGGCGCAGCGGGCAGCTCGACGCCGCGGCACGGGAATTTCACCGCGCGCTCCAGCTTGCGCCGGATCGACTCGATTCAGCCGTCGCGCTGGGAAACGTCCATCTACAGCAAGGCAATTTTCCAGCCGCCGCCACGGCGTTTCGCCAGGCCCTCGACATCGACCCGTCCAGCGAGGCCGCCCGTGACGGCCTCGCCCGGGCGACGAACGCTCCGTGACACGGAAACGAAACGATGCGCGCCGGGAGCGGCTCCGGACCGGGGTCGGGACCGCCGGCGTCATCCTGTGCGCCGCGATCTTTCTCGTGGCGGCGACTACCACCACCGCCGGGACCATCCACTGGCTGCGCGGCGACCACTTCTATCCGCGCCTGTCCACGGCAGACGCGCGATGGCTGGTGGCCGGCCGCGCCGGCGACTGGCTGCCGGGGGTGCTGGCCACCCTGCCGGCCGACGCCGACCTCGACTTCGTGCCGGACCGGAAGAGCCTCGGCGATTCCGACTGGACCGCCGCGTACTACCTCTACCCCCGGAGCTTGCACGTGCCCGACGGAACACCACCCGTCGGATCTCCTGGCGGGCCACCCGCGAGCCGAGACAAGACACGACCGTTGCTGCGTCACGGGCAGCTCACCGGTCCCCTGCTGCCGACATCCGATGACGGGAAGATGGACCGGACGTTCCCTCCCGGTGCCGTGTCATGGCGTGGCGGACTCGCCTGGCTGCTGACCGCCATGGCGGCGTGGGGGTGGGGCGGTCTCATCATCCGGTGGCTGGGAAACCGACGGGACGGCGCCGCACTCGGTGCTTCCGCCCCGCTGCACGCCGGTCTGTCACTCATCACCGGCCTGGGGTGGCTGGGCACACTGGGGTCGTTCGCCGCCCTGGTCGGCGGCGCCGGCCAGTGGCTGCTGGTGGCGGGCTCGACCGGCGCCGGTGTGGCGTGCCTGGTCGGGCAGCGGCTCCTCCGGCGAGCCGGAGGAATCCGTTTCCGTGACCGGCGGGAACGGGCGAGAGATGGACGCTCCACAGATGGCGCGACAGGTCCCGGCAGACGCACGCGCGCTGTGGCGCGCCTGATGTGCGGCGTGCTCGCTGCCTGCATCTGCGCGGCGGTGGCCGCCTCGTTCGCGCGCGCCGTGTCGGAGCCGATGGTGCACTGGGACGAGCGGTTCCAGTGGGCGTACAAGGCGAAGGTCCTGCTGGCGGAAGGCGGCATCAACGGGCCGACCTTCCAGGACGCCGATCGCCCGCATCTGCACCGGCACTATCCCCTGCTGATTCCCGCCCTCGAGGCCCACGTCGCCCGGCTGGCCGGCGGGTTCGGCCAGGAGCGCGCGGTCAAGGCGCTGTTCCCCCTGTTCCTGGCCGGACTGCTCCTCGTCGTCTACGGCGCCTCCCGACAGGTGCTGCCGCCATGGCTCGCCCTGCTGGTGACGGCCACCCTCGCCGCCCTGCCGCCTCTCCACCACGCCACGCGCACGCAGGGGGGACCGGCGCACACCGGCTTCGCCGACCTGCCGCTGGCCGCCTTCATGGCGGCGACCGCAACCGCACTGGCCCTCTGGCAAGACCACCGCGGCTCGGGGAGCCGTCCAGACATCTCGCCGTATCCTTTCGCGCTGCTCGCGGCCCTGCACGCGGGCTACGCTCTGCTCACCAAGCCCGAGGGCGTCGTCGGCGCCGCCGCCGTGTTCATCGTCATCGCCGTTCTCGCCACGCGGCTCGGCAGGGAGGGCGTGGTGGCGCCCGTCCCCTGGCGACAGCGTCTGGCGCCGGCCGGCGTATCCCTGGCGATCCTGGTCACCCTCTCCGTGCCGCGCCTCGTCATCGCGACCACGGTCCCCGACGCGGGAACGGTGGGGTTCACCGGCGATGCCGCCTACCTCTCGCGGCTGGCCGGCCCGGGCCTGGCGACCGCCCTGGGCGCCAACCTCGTGCCGGCCGTCGAGGCGCTCGTGTCGGCCCCGTTCACCCGGCGCTGGAGCGGCATCGGCTGGCTTCCGCTGCTCGGCCTCCTCGCCGCGCCCGCCCTGCGCCGCCGGCCGTCACACCTGCTGTCCCTCCTCCTCGGCCTCCCCCTGGCTGCCGATCTGGCGGCCTTCACCCTGACCGGCTCACAGATCGAATGGCACCTCTCCGTCGCCCTCGACCGTGTCTGGATCCAACTGCTCGGGGTTCTCTTCATCATTATTGCCCGGCAGATCGCTCTCTACCGCGAAGGACCAGGGGCCGTTTGACGGATGCCGGCGCGACCCGGAGATCAGGACCGGGTCAGGAACACCGGCAAGCACGCGACAGCGATGACGCCGCGAGTCTAGGACCGTTCTTGCCGCGCGTCGAACAGGCCGGTCTGGTGGGCCTTCTCGCGGACGGGCTCCAGCGGATACTCGCCGGTGTAGCAGGACGTGCAGAACTCGTCGGCACCGCCCACCGCCTGCTTGAGACCTCCCAGCGACAGATAACCCAGCGAATCCGCCCGGATGAACCGGCAGATATCGTCGACGGACTGGTTGGCCGCGATCAGCTCCGCCCGCGTCGGCGTATCGACACCGTAGTAGCACGGCCCGACGGTCGGCGGACAGGAGATCCTCACGTGCACTTCCCGGGCGCCCGCGTCACGCACCATGTGGACGATCTTTCGACTGGTGGTGCCCCGGACGATCGAATCGTCCACCAGCACGACCCGCTTGCCCTTCAGGAGGGAGGCCACCGCGTTGAGCTTGAGCTTCACCCCGAAGTGCCGGATCGACTGGCGGGGCTCGATGAACGTGCGACCGATGTAGTGATTGCGCACCAGTCCGAACTCGAACGGCACGCCGGACGCCTCGGAGAATCCCAGCGCCGCACAGAGACCCGAATCGGGCACCGGCACCACCAGATCCGCCTCTGCCGGGTGCTCCCGGGCCAGTTCCGCGCCCATCCGCTTGCGGCTCCGGTTCACCGACCGGCCGAACACCGCCGAGTCCGGCCGGGCGAAGTAGACGTGCTCGAAGATGCAGTGGTGCCGTGCCTCCGGCGCGAAGGGGTGCTCGGACCGGACGCCGCTCTCGTCGATGACGAGCAGTTCACCCGGTTCCACATCGCGCACGAACCGGGCTCCGATCAGGTCGAAGGCGCACGTCTCGGACGCGATCACCGGCGCCCCGTCGAGATCCCCGAGGGACAGCGGGCGAAACCCGTACGGATCCCGCACGGCCACCAGACGATCCTTGAGCAGGAAGACCAGCGAGTATGCTCCTTCAACACGACCGAGCGCATCGACCAGGGCGCCCTCCGTCGTGCGCGCCGTCGAGCGCGCCACCAGGTGGAGGAGAACCTCGGAATCGGACGAGGTGACGAAGATCGAACCGGCGCGCTCGAGGTCGGCCCGCACCCGGGCGGCATTGATCAGGTTGCCGTTGTGACTGACCGCGATGTCGCCCCGATGGCAGGTGATGCAGAACGGCTGGGCGTTGACCACATTGCTCGTGCCCGCGGTGGAGTAGCGTGTGTGGCCGATGGCCGCCAGGCCGTGCAGGCGCCGGATCCGCTCCCGCGTGAACAGATCGGCCACCAGGCCCATTCCCCGTTCCTGGATCAGCGTCCGCCCGCTGGACGAGACGATACCGGCGGACTCCTGGCCCCTGTGCTGCAAGGCGTACAGACCCAGATAGGTGAGATTCGCCGCCTCGGCATGGCCGAAGATCCCGAACACACCACACTCTTCCCGGAACGCATCACCAGGGTGCTTCACCATCGGCGCCATGCCCGTATTCTATACGGTCGGGGACGCCGGCCCATGGTCAGCGGCCGCCGGCCGGTCGCGAGGTGGACATGGCCGCGGGAAGCGCCGACTCGAACAGCTGGCGCAGGCCGTCGACATCCTCGTCGATGACCATCTCCCCATCCACGCGAATGCGCAGATTCCCGGGGCCGGCTTCCCCCAGATCCGCGACAGTCAGCCCCGCTGCCCCGGCCTCCCGCTCGATCCAGGCCACATCGTCCGCGGCCACTCCGAGGATGAAGCGACCACTTGACTCGCCGAAGAGCAGGACATCCAGCCGCAGGCCACCGGAAGACAGGTCGATGCTCAGCCCCAGGCCGGGCCGCGGAAGCGCACACTCCGCCAGCCCGACGGCAAGACCGCCCTCGGAGAGATCATGGGCAGCGGTGATTCGCCGGGCACGGATGCCGTCGCGGACGATCCGGCCCGCCGCACCCTCGGCATCCAGGTCGAGTCGTGGGGGTAAGCCCCGCTCGAGCTGATGGATCACCGACAGATACTCGCTTCCCCCGATCTCGTTGCGCGTCTCGCCCAGCAGAAGCACACGGTCACCGGCGGAGAATCCCCACGGCGTGACGTGGAGGTGCACATCGTCGAGCAGGCCGATCATCCCGACTGTCGGGGTCGGCAGGATGGCCCGGCCGTCCGTCTCGTTGTAGAACGACACGTTGCCCGAGACCACCGGCGTGGCCAGATGGCGGCAGGCGTCCGCCATGCCGGCAACCGCCCGCTCGAATTCCCACATGATCTCCGGCTTCTCGGGGTTGCCGAAGTTGAGGCAGTCGGTGATGGCCAGCGGCTCCCCTCCTACGCAGGCGATGTTCCGGGCGGCCTCGGCCACGGCGAGTGCCGCGCCCTGGTACGGGTCCAGACCACAGAAGCGGGGATTGCAGTCGGTGGTGAGGGCAATGCCCCGGCGCGTGCCCTTCAGCAGGACGACCGCCGCGTCGCCGCCCGGGCCGAGCACGGTGTTGGTCCGCACGCTGCTGTCGTACTGTTCCCACACCCAGCGACGGGAGCAGAGGTTGGGTGAGGCCAGGAGGCGCCGGAGGATCGTCGCGACATCATCGGGCTCGCTCACTCCGTCGAGATCGAGCCGGACCAGGGCATCCAGACCGGCCGGTCGGATTCGAGGGCGGTCATAGAGGGGAGCTTCCTCCGCGAGCGGATGCGCCGGGATATCCACGACCAGCGCACCTTTTTCCGACACGCGGACCCGCCCGGAGTCGGTCACCTGCCCCACGACCTCCGCGGACAGTCCCCACTTGCGAAAGATGCCGATGACCTCGTCGGCGCGCCCCTCGCCGGCCACGATGAGCATCCGTTCCTGGGATTCGGAGAGCATCAGCTCGTCGGCGGTCATGCCGTCCTCGCGACGCGGCACACGGTCGAGATCGAGATCGATCCCCGTTCCGCCGCGCGATGCCATCTCGAATGTCGAGCACGTCAGTCCCGCGGCACCCATGTCCTGGATGCCGACCACGGCGTCGGTCGCGAACAGCTCCAGACAGGCCTCGAGCAGCAACTTCTCGGTGAACGGATCTCCCACCTGCACGGTCGGTCGTCGTTGCTCCGACGAGGCGTCGAATTCCTCCGACGCCATGGTGGCGCCATGAATGCCATCGCGTCCGGTCTTCGACCCGGCATAGATGACCGGGTTCCCCGGACCGGCCGCCTGACCGAGGAAGATCCGGTCGGCGGCCGCGATGCCGAGATTGAAGGCATTGACCAGGATGTTGCCGTTGTAGGCCGGATGAAAGGTGACCTCCCCGCCGAGGGTGGGCACGCCGATGGAATTGCCATACGCCCCGATGCCGCCAACCACACCGCCCACGAGATACCGCATGCGAGCCGCGTCGAGGCTGCCGAACCGGAGTGAATTGAGCGACGCGATCGGCCGGGCACCCATCGTGAAGATGTCGCGCAGGATGCCGCCCACGCCTGTCGCCGCTCCCTGGTACGGTTCGATGAACGAGGGATGATTGTGGGATTCCATCTTGAACACGGCGGCGACCCCGTCACCGATGTCGACCACGCCGGCGTTCTCGCCGGGGCCCTGGAGCACCCGGGGTCCGGAGGTGGGAAAGGTGCCCAGGTGCTTCCGGCTGGACTTGTACGAGCAGTGCTCCGACCACATCACGTCGAAGATGCCCAGCTCGAGTCGATTCGGGTCGCGGCCCAGGATCTGCCGTGTGCGGGCCAGTTCAGCGTCGTTGAGTCCGTGGGCCGGCGGTCCGCCGGCGAGGTCCCGGGTCGTCATGGAGTATCCAGGCTGGCCCGCCCACGGGCACCGCGGGACGGGCCGGCATTCTAGCGCGAGTTTCAGGATTCGTCGCTGATCACCTCACGCGGCATCTGTGCGAGA
>JBHHZI010000107.1:0-11469 GCA_046757965.1 Acidobacteriota bacterium
GACCATGCGGCGGCGCAGTTGAACCTGGTGGAGGTGCTCGCCCGCCTGGGTGATGTCGCCGGGGCGGCGCGGGCGCGGGCCGCCTACCAGCGCCTCCGCGGCGGCGGTTCCTGAGGCGGACGCGACAGGCGGAGCCCGGGCAGGTGTGAGGTCACCGGGCGCGCTGACCGGCAGGTCGCGCGGCTCAGCGGGTCGCGGAGGCCGGCGGTCCATCGCCCGAGAGGGCCATGACCAGGGCCTTCGCGATCAGTTCATGGCCACGGGCCGACGGGTGGACCACGTCGACGAAGTAGCTCCGGGAGACGAACCACGCGGTGAGCAGTGCGGTCCGGGAACGATCCGGCATCACCGCCGGCTCGAGCAGGGAGCGCTGGGCGCGGGCGAGCAGCCGGCGAACGTCGATGAGCGCCGTGCCGGTTCGACTGGCCACGTCGCGGATGATGTCGTTGTACTCCGCGGCCACCGGTTCTTCCCGGTAGCGGAACAGGGCGGTGGAGAACAGATCCACGGCGCAGGCGTCGGCACCACCGGGTGATGCGGTGGTGGCAAGCGAGAGCGCCTTCTCGGCGGCCTCGGTGCGGTGCGCGCGAAAGAGAAGGTAGCCGCGGCCGTAGAGGGTGGAGGGATGTCCGGCCAGCCGGGACGTGAGTCGCTCCCAGGTGTCGAGTGCCGGCGGTGCGGCGCTCGCGTTGCCGGGCGCCGCCGAGGCGAGGACCGCATCCACCGCCGGCTGCAGGATGGCGCCGAGATCGCGGAGGGCGTCATGGCGCCGCGCGACGGCGTCGCGGTCGTGCCAGTCCACCGGTGGGCAGGGGAGGAGCGGATTGGTCGGCCGGCGGGGGTAGGTCATGAGCAGCGGGCGGGCGCCGGCCGCCCGGACGCGGTCGATCATGGCGCCCAGGTTGCGCCGGAAAGTCGCCGGGGGCACTCGGCGCAGCTCGCCGGATGAGGCCGGCGAGGACCCGGCTGCATCGCGCCAGGTGGCGAGGCGGCGAGCCAGGCGCCGGTAGAAGGTGCTGTGAGCCAGGAGGCGCGCGACGACGGAGGCGGTGGCATCGACGACAGGCTGGTCGGCGTCGGTGCGCCCGCTGGCGAGACCGAAATCATTGGCGGCGAGAAGGATGACCACCACATCGGGGGACAATGGCAGGACCTCACGGGACAGCAGCCGGCCGGCCTGGACCGTGGAGTAGCCGGTCTGGCCGAAGTTCAGCGACCGGACCGGCCGGCGGGCGGAGGTTGCGGAGCCGGGAGCCGGCGCGGCGTTCAGCAGGCGCGCCACCTGGTCGCTGAACCGTTCCTGCGGCTCGGTCACTCCCCAGCCGAAGGTGGTGGAATCTCCCACGAACGCGATCCGCCGCTCCGTGCCATGGGAGACGGTCGCGAACTCCGCGTCGCGGAAGCCGCCGGCATTGGTGCGCACATGCATGCCGCCGAGGTCCACGTCGAGATGGGGGCGCATGCGCCAGAAGAGCAGCGGGTCTTTCTGCCAGTACCTCTCACTGCCATCCTTGAGCTCGGGATTGGCCGCGAACTGCAGGCGGTTCTCGCTGCTGACCGGATGCGCGCCGCCCGGCAGCAGACGCGCGGTGGTCTCGGCCAGGGCGAAGAGGACCAGACAGGTGGCCACGGAGAAGGTGATCTTGCGGCGCCGGTTCACGGGACGAACCTATTGCGCCGGCGGGTCGCCTTCAACCACCCGCCGCGACGTGATCTTCTACCATGGGGACGATGCATGCGCGATCTCCCACCGGGTGGGCTCTCCTGCTGATGGCCGGTCTCGGCGCGCTGCCCGCCGCTGCGGCGGGAAAGGCCGGGCCGGAAGCGGTGCCGTCCCGCGTCGATGCGGAGGCCCGGCGCCGGTCCCGCGTGGCGGAGCTGGTCAAGCAGGAGACGCCGGTTCCGAGTCTGACGGTGCTGCGGGATGACGACACGCCGATCCCGTTCCGGACCGATGCCGCCGCGTCGGAGGTGGTGCTGTACCGGGTTCACGAGGGAGGCCTCTACCGGGAGGGCACGGGCGACGTGGTGCAGGTGGTGCTCGGCCGTCCGTCCGAATGGCTGGTTCTCGTGGACGCCACGTCGGGCCGGCGCTTCCGCCTGGCGGGATTCGCGCAGGGAAACGATTTCAATGCGTGGATCCGGACGCACCATCGCGACATCGATCGCACCGACGCCGAGCATGTCGCCGACGGCTACGTCACCCTGGCGTATGCGTCCGACTGCGCGACGGTGACACGCTTCTACGAGGTGCGTCGCTACGTGGAGGATGCCCTGTTCGATGCCGGCCTGGACGATGTCCGGATCGCCGGGACGGCGAGGCGCTGGCTCCAGCCCCGGCGGGCGGCGATCGAGGAGACGCTGGCGCGCCGGGGCATCATGAGCGTCGACGGCGGTTACCGGGCAACTCGCCTGGTGATGCACCGCGCCCGGGGCGGCAGCCTGCCGATCGTCGAGCTCCACGAGCTGAATCTCGCCGTGGGCCGCCGGGGCGAGGTGGAGGTGAGCGGCGATCGGGTGGACGCGGTCTTCGACCTGGGTGCTGCCGACCGCTGATGGCGGCGTCCTGCCGGGACGAGGCGGCGCCGGGCGAAGGAGGCGAAGAGGATGACGACGATGCGCATGGCTCACACCATGATCCGGGTTCGCGATCTCGACGCGACCCTGGCGTTCTACACCGATTTCATCGGACTGCGCGAGCTGCGGCGCAAGCAGATCGGCGAGGAGGCGACGCTGGTCTGGCTCGGGGACGGTGCCGGGACCTACACGCTGGAGCTGACCTTCAATCATGACCCGCAGGAGTACGTGCGGGGCAATCAGTTCGGTCACCTGGCCTTCACCGTCGATGACCTCGATGCCGTCATTGCCGAGGTCACCCGCCGCGGCTGGCCGTGCCGGCGCTCCCGCCCGGAGCTGGATTCCCGCTACATCTTCATCCAAGATCCCGATGGCTACGACATCGAGATCCTGCAGGCCTGACACCAAGCGATGACCCCCCCGGGCCGCGCACTGCGGCCAGGGGGGTGCTAGATTCCTGATCCGTCGGGGCGTAGCGCAGCCTGGTAGCGCACCTGCTTTGGGAGCAGGGGGCCGGAGGTTCAAATCCTCTCGCCCCGACCATTCCGGCCGGTGGCGCCGGAGAGGGAGTCGCGTCCAGGGTCGGTGAGACCGGGATATGGTGCGGCGCGACAGATCGCGGTGGTGAGGTCACGGCGCGAGGCCGGAACCAGCACCAAGGGGAACACGTAACATCCTGAGGACGAGGAGAGGTCAGATGACGAGATTCAGATCTTTTGCCGGCAGGGCAGTCATGACGCGCCGGCAGCACGTGGGGAGTCGGGCCGGTGCGATGCTGGTGGCGCTGTCGGTCCTGCTGCCGGGGCTGATGGGCTGTGAGTCGGAAGTGGGAGAGCCGCCGGCGGCTCATGCGGCGGCGGCACCTCTGGACCCGAGCATCCTGGCCGATGCCTCGCGCAGCGATGACGACCGCAAGCGCGACGAGGGATTCAAGCCGCTGGAGGTGTACGGCTTCTTCGGCGTGCACGCCGGCCAGACCGTGGCGGATCTGTGGCCCGGCCGTGGCTACAACACCCAGATCCTGTCCGGCGCGGTCGGCCCGGATGGCGAGGTCCTGGCGGTGCTCGGGCCGATCTACTCGCGGCCGCGCTACGTGGAGCGCATTCGCGGGTACATCAACGACCGGATCGAGGAAGGGCATCTGACCAACGTGAAGCTGGTGACGGCGCTGGCGGATCTGGCCGATGACAGCGTCGATGTGATGATCACCGTGCGCAACTATCACGATCTGGGCGAGGCGGAAGATCGAGTGGCGGTGTTGCCGGAGCTTCTGCGGGCGTTGAAGCCCGGCGGCATTCTCGGGGTGGTGGACGCGGTGACGCCTCACGAGGGTCGGGACGAGGAGCATCATCGCATCAACGAGGAGCTGGTGGTGAAGGAGATCACCGGGGCCGGGTTCGAGCTGGAGGCGCGCTCACCGCTGCTGGAGAATCCTGACGACACGTACGACTTCGACGGGCGGGAGGACGACGCTCCGATTCACCGTTATTTCATTCACCGTTTCGTCCACAAGTATCGCAAGCCGCTGACCTGACGAGCCTGGCGTCATGCACCATCCCGGGGTGAGCGGGCAGACGATGGGTGCCGGTGGTGTGGGACCGGTGGAGGCCGACGATGAGCGACACGGCGGAAGGCGCGACCAAGGGCGGTAACCTCCTCAGGTACGGGTGCTTCGGCTGCCTCGGGGTGATCGGGTTTGCGCTCATCTGCATGGTGGGCGTCGCCGGCATGGCCTATATGCAGGTGCGCAACGAGGAGGTGGCGAAGGAGACGGAGAGGCCGGACCTGCCCGCCGGGGCGCTTCCGGTGGCCGGCGGCTCGCAAGGAGGCGGGACGTCCGGCGCGGTGGGGGCGATGCCGGACGAGCGGCCGCAGGCGACGCGGGGCGCCGCGCGGTCCGCGGAGACCGTGGCGGGCACCGTCATTCTCGACCTGACCCAGGGCGAGTTCGAGGTGGTTCCCGGCCAGCCCGGCGAAGGCCTCTCGGTGGACGCCACCTACGACCGGAAGAGCTACGTCCTGGAAAAAACACTCGATGCCACTGATGACGGCTCCTGGACCTACACGGTGCGCTTCCGCAGGACGTCTGGCGGCTCGGGTCTGGGCCTGTTCGATGCCATCAAGCGGATGCTGGGCGGCTCGCGCCCGTCGGTGCGCGTCACGCTGCCGGCCGACCAGTTCCTCGACCTGCAGGTGAACATGGCCCAGGGCGGGACCCGCATGGACCTGGGCGGCCTGTGGCTGCGGGAGGCCGAGATCGAGTTCGCGCAGGGTGGATTTCAGCTGCGGGTCAGCGAGCCGCTGCAGATGCCGATGGAGCGGCTCACCATCGATGGGCGGATGGGTGGTTTTGACGCCTCCCATCTGGGCAACGCCAGCCCGAAGACACTCGATGTGGACTTCACCATGGGGGGCATGTCTCTCGACCTGCGCGGCGCGTGGGCCGCCGACGCCGACATCTCGATCAAGACCTCCATGTCCGGCGGGGTCGTGCGGGTGCCGGATGATGTCATCATCGAGGGGCTCTCGGTGCCCGGCCGGCCGGCCAATCCGTCGGCCGAGTTGCAGCCGCCGACCCTGCATTTTTCCAGCTCGAGTTCGATGGGAGATCTGCAGTTTCGCTGACCGGACCCGCGCCCCACGGACATCAGCCGCCCGGGTGGATCTCGCAGCCGGGAAAGGTCAGGGAGAAGCCGTACCAGCGGCTGAAGAGCTGCATCGGGCGCGACCCGTCCGGGCGCGTCGCCTTCGGCGTGTGATCGGCGGGGTCGACGACGATGTGGATCGGCTGCCCGGCGAACTCATCGTCGAGACCTGCGCCGATCCGGTCGAGAGGATAGAAGCAGCGCCGGCTGCCGTCGACGAGGCCCAGCCCGAGGGTCATCTCCGGCAGTCGTGTGTCCAGGGAGGGCATGGTGCGGCGAAAACCGGGCGGGAAGCGGCCCTGGAAGATGCGCCGGTTCATGAACCAGCCGAGCAAACGCGAGGCGAGGGGGTTTGTTGCGGTGAGCACACGCAGCCCCGGTGACCTCCCGGCCGCCGCGGCGGCAACGGTCATCTCCACGCCCCACGCGTCGAGTTGCGCGCCGGCCAGCGGCCCGTGCACGGCCTCGCCGGTGATGTGGTCCCAGTACGTGCCGGTCTCGTCATCGATGAGGAGGATCAGGCCGTTGTACAGGCCACCGACACTGAAGTGGTGCAGGCGACCCGCGACGAGCGGCGTCAGACCGACGCCGCTGTTGCAGACCGCTCAGAACGTGACCACGTAGGGCTCGCCGGCGAGCTCGCCCTGCGCCACGTGGTGATACACCATCTGGCGGCGCAGGAGCCCGCGGCGCTGCTCACCCCGCGCGAAGATCAGCAGCGGTGTCGCTGCCGGGAGGCGATCGACGGCGATCTCATCGGCCGCGTCGGTCCGGAAGCGGGGAAAGACATCCGCCCGGCGCAGCATCGCGCGGGCCGGATCGAAGGCAGGCCCGGTCATCGCCTGTGGGACCGATGTGGCGTTGCCCGGATGCGCTGGAGCTGTCTCATCCGGCACAGAGCTCGATGACGTCTTCTTGGTGAGGCACCAGGCAGAGGAACTCGAACGGCGCCTCGACCACCTGGTAGTCGTGCGGCACGCCGGCGGGAATGAACAGCACACTGCCGGCGGATACCTCGTGCACGGCATCGCCGAGGCTCACCCGCGCCCGCCCGGTGAGCACGTACTGCTCGTGCTCGACCGTGTTGGTGTGGCGCGGCATGCCGCCTCCGTCGCCCATGATGAAGCGGCGCATGGCGAAATGCGGGGTGCCGTCGGCGCTGCCCAGCAGCACCTGCATCTGCGTGCTGGTGCCTGCCTCGATGGTTTGACGGGGCACCGTCTCGGCGCCTCTCACCACACCCTGTCTGACCGTCTGTCCCATGCGCACCCTCCGTTGACCCCCTGACGAGCATAGCTCAGGCGGAGGCTCCGAGACACTGTGAATATGCCGGGCGGGGGCGCGGTCCACGCCTGCGGGGCGTGCGGAACTGCCCGGCGCGGCGTCTGCGATCCGGCGCTTACGGAGCAAACGGCGTGCAGGGCAGGGAGAAGGTGTCGGCCACGGCGCGGTTGGTGAGGGTGCCGTTGCGCACGTTGACGGCATGCCCGAGGCCCGGGTCGTCACGACAGGCGGCGTCCAGGCCGGCGGTGGCGATACGCAGGGCGTAGGGCAGGGTGACGTTGCACAGCGCGTAGGTGCTGGTGCGTCCCACGGCGCCGGGCATGTTCGCCACGCAGTAGTGCACGACACGCTCGACGATGTAGGTCGGGTCCTCGTGAGTGGTCGGGTGAGTGGTTTCGACGCAGCCACCCTGGTCGACCGCCACATCGATGATGACGCTGCCCGGCTTCATCAGGGCGAGGTCGGACTCGCGCACCAGCACGGGAGCCCGGGCGCCCTCGATGAGCACCGCGCCGATGAGCAGGTCCGCACGGGCGATCTGATCGAGAATGCTGTGGCGGTCGCTGTAGAGGGTGTTGACGTTGGGCGGCATGATGTCTTCCAGGTAGCGCAGACGGTCGACATTGATGTCGAGGATCGAGACGTTGGCCTGCAGCCCCGCGGCGATTTGGGCCGCATTCTTGCCGACGATGCCGCCCCCGAGAATGACGATATCCGCCGGCGGCACGCCGGGCACACCGCCCAGGAGGATGCCCCGGCCCTCCTGGGGCCGCTCGAGGTACTTGGCACCCTCCTGCACACTCATGCGACCGGCCACCTCGCTCATCGGCGTGAGGCAGGGCAGGTCGCCGTGGGGGCCGCGAAGCGTCTCGTAGGCCACCGCGGTGACGCCGCTGTCGAGTACCGCACGGGTCAGCGCCTCGTCGGCGGCAAAATGGAAGTAGGTGAAGACGATCTGTTCGGGCCGCAGGTGCGGCCACTCCTCCGGGACGGGTTCCTTGACCTTGATGATCATCTCCGCGCCGCTCCAGATATCCTCGGCGGTCGGGACGATGCGCGCGCCATTGCTCTCGTACAGGTCGTCGGGGATGCCGCTGCCGACCCCGGCGCCGGCCTGCACGAGCACCGTGTGGCCGGCCTGGGTCAGTTCCTGCGCCCCGACGGGACGGAGCGCGACCCGGTACTCGTCCGTCTTGATCTCCTTCGGCACTCCGATGATCATCAGTGTCTCCCCTCGACGCCGGTCGGCAGTGGCCGGCATTTCACCATCGTGGGGTCGGGATGGCAAGGGTCATGCAGGCCATGGTGCTGGAGGAGATCGGAGGCCCGCTGCGGCGGCGGGAGCGGCGGCCGGCCGCTCTCGGACCCGGCGCCGTGCGTCTGACCGTCCGGGCCTGTGGCGTCTGTCGCACGGACCTGCACCTGCTCGACGGAGACCTCCCGGACATCCCGCTGCCGCGCATTCCCGGTCATGAGATCGTGGGTGTGGTGGAGGCGGTGGGGGAGGGGGTCGCCACGCCACGGGTCGGAGAGCGCGTCGGCGTGGGCTGGCTGGGAACGACGTGCGGGACCTGCGCCTACTGTGCCTCGGGGCGGGAGAACCTGTGTCCGACGGCTTCCTTCACCGGCTACCAGCTCGACGGCGGTTTCGCGGAGCAGGTGGTGGTGGCGGCGCGGGCCTGCTTCGCGCTGCCGGATCCGTTCGACGATCTGCATGCCGCGCCGCTGCTGTGTGCCGGTCTCATCGGGCACCGGGCGCTCACCCGGGCGGGCGAGGCTCGCCGGCTGGGCCTGTTCGGTTTCGGGGCGGCGGCGCATCTCATCACCCAGGTCGCGGTGCAGGCGGGCCGTGAGGTGTACGCCTTCACGCGGCCGGGTGATGTGGATCGCCAGGCCTTCGCGCGCTCGCTGGGCGCCTGCTGGGCCGGCGGCAGTGATGAGACGGCGCCGGAGCCGCTGGATGCGGCCCTGCTGTTCGCGCCGGTGGGCGCGCTGGTGCCGGTGGCCCTGCGGCAGGTGGCTCCCGGCGGTGTGGTCGTCTGCGCCGGCATTCACATGAGTGCCGTCCCGGCCTTCCCCTATGAACTGCTCTGGGGGGAGCGCACCGTCTGCTCCGTGGCCAACCTCACCCGGCAGGATGGCATCGACTTCCTGCGGCGGGCCGCCGGTGCCGACCTGCGCCCGAGCGTGCGGCGTTATGGCCTCACGGCAGCCAACGAGGCCCTGGCGGATCTGCGCGCGGGACGGTTCACCGGCGCCGCCGTGCTGGTGCCATGAGCGGGTCCTCGCCGCACGTCGTGGTGG
Organism: Acidobacteriota bacterium; assembly: GCA_046757965.1. Lineage (GTDB taxonomy): Bacteria > Acidobacteriota > Polarisedimenticolia > SMYD01 > SMYD01 > JBHHZI01. Next base: position 8,811 of record JBHHZI010000107.1, read on the forward strand.
TGGGCGCCGGCGTGCTGGGAAGCTGGGCCGCGCTGTGGCGGGAAGATCTGACGCGCTGGCATCTGCCGCTGTTCCTGCGCTGCGGGGTGCTGTGGATGGGCCGTGAGGGCGAGCCGTTTGAGCCGACGGCCGGCGACCGGACGCCGTCCGGCGCGGCGCGCAAGAGGGCCCGCGCCTGCGTGGCGGACCGCTTCCCGGGCCTGCGCCAGGCGACTCTGCGCGAGGCCACGGTCTGCCCCTACACGATCTCATCCGACCGGTCGTATCTGCTCGACCGGCATCGGGATGCCGGGAATGTCTGGCTGCTCGGTGCCGGGTCCGAGCATGCCTTCAAGAGCGGACCGGCGCTGGGGGAATGGGCCGCGCGGATGGTCCTGGAGCGCTGCGACGCGGATCCGGAGGTGGCCCTGGTACGACCGGCCCGATCGCGCGCGGGCGGGTCCGGGCAGGTGGGGAGGAGCCTGAGTCGCTCGGGTCCACGTGGATCGGGGCTGGCCGGATCAGTGCATGCGGGGGAGAAGCGGCCGCTGCAGGATGAGTTCGGCTTCCCGCCGGGCGACGGCAGACAACCGTTTCCGCACGCGGCTGGCAGGATACAGCGAGCCGGCCAGGTCACGGAACAGCTCCCAGTGGCGCGCCTCGGCGACGGCCAGGCGCGCGTAGAACGCACCCAGTTCCCCGTCGCCACCGGGGCGAGGGGACAGGGCGCCGGCCAGGAGACGGAAGCGTTCGCAGGAGCGGGCCTCGACCAGGGCCGCTGCCAGCAGCAGGTCGCCGGGGGCGCCGAGACCGTCGCTGTCCTCGCAGCAGAGGGCCCGCACGGCGCGGACATAGCCGTCCGGCTCGGGCCGGCCGTAGGCACCGCCGCGGGCCTCGATGCGGGCCAGCACGTCGCGCCGGTGACGCACCTCTTCCTGGGCCAGGGCCAGCAGCGGCGAAAACAGCGTGACGTGCTGCGGAAAGCGCCCCACCAGGGCCAGGGCGGCGCAGGCGGCCTTCTGCTCGCAGTGGGCGTGATCCGCCAGCAGGCGGTCGAGGTCGCCACAGGCCACCGCCACCCAGCCCGGCGGGGTCGGCGCCAGCAGCGGCAGGCCGTCCAGTGGCTCGACCCGGTGGGGAGGCGGGGCCGTGCGGCCGGCGCCATCCTGCGCCGGGGGCGATGGCATCTCAGTCGGTGCCAAGGGAGGAGGTGAGGTCGCGCAGCGGGCGGGCCCGCCGGTCGAAGGAGGCGAACGGGTCCTCGCCATCGCAGGCGCGGCGGGCGAAGGTGGGCAGGGCAAAGGCCGCCCGGTGAATCGCCGGGTTGTAATACCGGGTCGTGCGCGCGATGGCCGCCGCGCGGTCGCCATCGGAGACGTCCGGCGGGCCCGGTTCGTGGCTCGCATACGACCAGCTCCACATGCCGCTCTGATAGGTGGGAATGAACCCGACGTACGGCGCCACGTGGGCGAAGGCCTGGCGCTGCTGGTGAAAGATCGACCCGACCAGTTGCGGGGTCCAGGCGGGGGATTCGGTCTGTGCCGTGAGCACGCCGGTCGGCTTCAGGGCACGGGCCGCCTGCCGGTAGAAGTCGGCCATGAACAGCGGAATGGCCGGGCCGACCGGGTCGGTGCTGTCGATGATGATGAGGTCGAAGACCCCGGTCTGGTTGCGCAGGAACGCGGCCCCGTCCTCGAACAGCACCTCGGCGCGGGGATCGGCCAGGGCCGGCGTCACCCAGTCGAACCAGGCCTCGCAGACGCGCGTGACGCGCTCGTCGATCTCGCACAGCACGGCGCGCTCGATGCCCGGGTGGCGCAGGACCTCCCGCAGACAGCCGCAATCGCCGCCGCCGATGATCAGAACGGTCTTCGGGTCGACCAGGCTGCACAGCGGCACGTGGGTGAGCATCTCGTGGTAGACGAACTCGTCGCGCTGCGTGAGCATGACCAGGTCGTCGATGGCCAGCAGGCGCCCGAAGAACGGCGTGTCATACACCGTGATCTTCTGGTACGGGGAGGCTTCCTCGTGCAGGCGGCGGGTGACGCGGAAGGCCAGGCGCGTGGCCTCGGGGTGTTCCTCGAAGAACCAGGTGCCGTCGAAGTGGCCGCCGGCCACGGCCTCGTCGATGGCGTCGGGCGGCGGCGGGGCGGAGTGTTTCTGGGCCATGGGAGCCTCCCCGGACCGGGTTCGGTGTCTGAGTGGCCGAGCCCGCGAGGCGCGGCTCAGACAGCGGTGAGTTCGCGCTCGGGCACCAGGCGCGTGATGATCTTGATGTCGTCGGGTAGCGGCATGGTGTTGCCGTCGAGGTCTGCCGGCAGCCCGCGCAGGATCTCCTGGACCCGCCAGCCCTCGGCCGACAGGTCGCGGCGGATCTGGCCGAACCCGGGCCGTGGGTCGAGACCGCCGCAGGTGTAGATGTCCACCGCCACGTAGCGGTACTCCGGCCAGGTGTGCACCGACAGGTGCGACTCGGAGATGACGACCGTGCCGCTGACGCCCTGGGGCGTGAAGCGGTGAAAGGTGTCGCCCATGACCGTGGCGCCGATGCGCTGCGCCGCCTCGAGCATCGTCTGGCGGATGCTCTCCACGTCGTTCAGGACGGTGCTGTCGCACCGGTAGAATTCGGCGATCAGGTGACGCCCGATGGTCTTCACCGCGCTGCTCCAAGATGGCGGCC
>JBHHZI010000108.1:0-11409 GCA_046757965.1 Acidobacteriota bacterium
CAGCCGGGACGCCGCGATGGATGCCGTCCGCCTCAGGCAGGCCCGGGAAGGGGACGCGGTGATCCCGCGCAAGCCGACCCGCCGCCGCGGTGTGGCGCTGCTGAGCGATGGGGACCTGACGGTGGGGATGAACCTCCTCGAGGCCGTGGTCACCACCGACGATGGCGAGCGCCTGACCATCCGGCGGCAGTTCGCCTTCCGGCCGGAGGGACGGCGGGTCACCTTCACGGTCCAGCGCCAGTCGCCTGACGGGTCGAACGGCGCCGTGACGGCGCGCGTGGTGCTGTTGCCGGTGGACGGGGCGGCGCAGCCGAACTTCGCCCCGACCGATGGAGCCGTGCACAACCCGATGGCCGGTCCACCCGACCGCAACTGGCTGATGACCCGCGGAGGGACCGGCGTAGCGTACCTCCCCGAGGGTCGCTACCTGGCCGTCGCCACGCGTGGCCCGCTCGATGGCCTTGACGCCTGGGAGGTGCCCCGGACCGGGGATGTGTCGCACACGTTCGTGCTGGCGCCGGGGGTCGACGTGGCGCCCACGGCGGCGGTCGGTTTTCACGTCCATGCCGCACCGAGCGTGGACAGCCTGGTGCCGATCCCCGAGCGCGTCTGGAGCCTGCTCGCCGGGGGCGTGCAGGCGTTCGTCGGCTCGGACCACAGCAATGTCACCGACTATCGACCGGTGGTGGACGCGCTGGGCGTGGCCGACCGGATCCGCGCCATCCCGGGTGTGGAGGTCTCCATCCCGCGCCGGTCCCGTCTGTCCATGGGCCACTGGAACGTCTGGCCGCTGGAACCGCTGCGCGGGGAGCGGCCGGAGGACCCGGAGGGGCACGGGGCCATCCCCGTGCCCGAGGCGGCGGACGTGGCCGAGGCGTTGCGGGACCGCCGGGTGCCGGCCCTCTATGATGACTACCGGCGCCGCGCCCGGGAACTGGCGTCGATCGCGGGCCGGCCGCCGGAGGTCGACCCGGCCATCGTCCAGCTGAATCATCCCCGGGGTCTGCGGGGACCTCGCGACCGGCCGCTGCACATCCACGCCTTCTTCTCCCGCGTGCGCTTCGACCCCACCGTTCCGATCGGCGCCGGCTCACAGGAGTTCCTGCTCGATGCCACCGAGCAGGGCACCAGTGCCCTGGACTTCGACACCCTCGAGATCTGGAACCGGGAGTCGCGGGATCTCTACCTGCAGGTGCGCGCCGACTGGTTCGCCCTGCTGGACCAGGGGTACGTGCGCACCGGCGTGGCCGATACCGATACCCACACCGTGGCGCCCGAGCTGCTCGGCTACCCCATGAACGTCGTCTTCCTGCCGCCCGGCCTGCCATCCGGCGCGGCGGTGCGCCCCGCGGACCTGGCGGCCGCGGTGCGGGCCGGGCACACCATCGGCACCGACGGACCGGTCCTGTTGCTGACCGTGACGGCTGGCGACGGGGAGGTGGGCCGGCCCGGAGATCTCCTGGCGGTGTCGTCGCCTCGTGTGAGGGTCCACGTCGAGGTCCGCGCGGCGTCGTGGGTGCCCGTCGGGCCGATCCGCGTCTGGGTGAACGGCCGGGTGGCGGCCAGCCAGGAGCCGGAGGCGCGCCGCATGGCGGAGACGGCGCAGGGCTGGGAGCTGGATCTCACCGGCGATCTCTCCCAGGCGCTGGCCACCCTGCCGCGCGACCCGTACAGGGTGCGCTTCACCACCGACCTCGACCTCGACCGCGACGCGTGGATCCTGGCGGAGGTCGGCCGGACCGGGGACGCGTCCCTGCCCGGCGGGGGCGCCTCGATCTACCGGTACCTGGCGCCCCACGGGCTGGCCCTGGCGTTCACCAATCCGGTCCTCATCGATCGAGACGGCAACGGCCGGTTCGATCCTCCCGGGCTGGCCGGCGCCCGCTGACCGGCCTCCCTGGCGTGCTACGCTGGCGGTCTTCCGACGTTTTCTGAACAGCAAGGGGAGGCTGGCCATGTCACGGATCCGTTCGTCTCGCAGTTGCAGCGGCAGGAGAGAAGGAGGGCCCCGCCCGGACCGACGCTCATCGGCACTGCCGGTGGCCCGCGAGCGGGTCGCCTGCGCCTGTCTGCTGCTGGCGGGAATCGCGTTCACCGGTGCCGGCCACGCGCTGGCGGACACGCCGTCGGCGCGTCTGGAGGCGGCGGTGGAGAAGGCCGTGGCGCCGATCACCGAGATCCGCCATCAGATCCATCAGCACCCCGAGCTGGGCAACCGGGAGTTCGCCACCGCGAAGCTCATCGCCGGGTTTCTCACGGATCTCGGCATGGAGGTGCAGACCGGCGTGGCCCACACGGGCGTTGTCGGCATCCTGCACGGGGACCGGCCGGGACCGCTGGTGGCTGTCCGGGCCGATATGGACGCCTTGCCGGTGACGGAGGAGACGCCGTATCCGTGGAAGTCGACGGTGCGCACCGAATACCTGGGGCAGGAGGTCGGGGTGATGCACGCCTGCGGGCATGACGTGCACACCGCCGTGCAGCTCGGCGTGGCGTCGGCGCTGGCCGCGGTGAAGAGTGATCTGCCGGGCAGCGTCCAGTTCATCTTTCAGCCGGCCGAGGAAGGACCGCCCCCGGGGGAAGAAGGGGGCGCGGAGTTGATGCTGAAGGAAGGTCTGTGGGAGAAAACGAGGCCGGCGGCGGTGTTCGGCCTGCACACCTTCGCCCAGATGGCCGTCGGCGATGTCGGGTTCACGGTGGGGCCGGCCTTCGCGGCGGTGGATCATTTCCGCATCGAGCTGCACGGCAAGCAGGCCCACGGCGCCCAGCCCCAGCGCTCCATCGACCCGGTGGTCATGGCGTCGCAGGCGGTGATGGCCCTGCAGACCATTCGCTCCCGCAACCTGCATCCGCTGCAGCCGAGCGTGGTGACCGTGGGCATCATCCGCGGCGGGGAGCGGTTCAACATCATTCCCAATGACGTCCACCTGGAGGGGACGGTCCGCACCTATGACGCCGACGTGCGCGATACGGTGGAGCGGCGGATGCGGGAGATCCTCGAGGGCGTCACCCACGCCGCCGGCGGGTCGTTCGACCTGGACTACGAACGCGGGTCGCCGGCGACCATCAACGATGCCGCCCTGGCGCGAGCGGTGGTTCCCACGCTCCAGCGCATCATGGGTGCCGACCATGTCCTCGAGATCGATCCGACCATGGGAGGTGAGGACTTCGCGTTCTTCGCCAACGAGGTCCCGGGGTTCTACTTCCGGCTCGGGACGGTGAACGCGGCGAACGGTTCAGGAGGGCACCACACGCCCGACTTCATGGCCGACGACGCCAGTGTGCCCATCGGTATCCGTGTGATGTCCAATGTCCTCATGGATTACCTGAAGGCCCACGCGAACTGATCGGTGCCGCGGCCGGCCGCCCCGGCGCTAGCCGCCGAGCAGGCCGGTGATCTCGCCGTTCACCAGGTCCATCCGGAACGCCTGGGGAGAGGACGACAGGCCCGGCATGCGCATGATGTTGCCCAGCAGCGGCACCACCATGCCCGCTCCCGCGGCGACGATCAGTCCACGCACGACGACATCGAAATCGGTGGGCCGGCCGCTGACCGTGGGATCGTCCGAGAGGGACGTGGGGGCCTTGGCCACCGACAGGGGCAGGCCGGCGTAGCCCAGCTCCTCGATCCGTCCCAGGTCTTTCTCGGCCTGCTTGGTGTAGATGACCTTGCGCGCGCCGTACATCTTTCGCGCGATGGTCTCCATCTTCTCCTTGATGGGCGCCGACCAGTCGTACAGCGGCGTGAAGGCGCGGCTGCGGGAGGTGGCGTGCTCCACCAGAACCCGGGCCAGGGCCCGGCCACCCTCCCCGCCATCGCTGAAGACGTCCGAGACGGCGTAGGGCACCTGCATCTTCTCGCAGCACCGCGTCACCACGGCGATCTCCTCCTTGGTGTCCCCGGCGAAGTGGTTCAAGGCCACCACCGGCCGCTTGGTGAAGATGCTGATGTTCTCGATGTGCTTCTGGAGATTGGCCAGGCCGCGCTCGACGGCGCCCGCGTCGGGGCGCTCCAGATCGCCGCGGGCCACGCCGCCATGCCGCTTCAGGGCGCGGATCGTGGCCACCAGCACCACGGCCGCGGTGTCGAGACCGGCGGAGACGCACTTGATGTCGAAGAACTTCTCGGCGCCCAGGTCGAAGCCGAAACCGGCCTCGGTGACGGTCCAGTCGGCATGGGCCATGGCCATCTTGGTGGCGATGACGGAGTTGCAGCCGTGGGCGATGTTGGCGAACGGGCCGCCGTGCACGAAGGCCGGCACGCCCTCGACCGTCTGCACGAGGTTGGGCATCAAGGTGTCCCGCAGCAGCACCATCATGGCGCCCACAGCCTGCAGATCGCCGGCGGTGACCGCCTCGCCCTTGTAGGTCAGGGCCACCAGCAGATTGGACAGGCGGGCACGCAGGTCGTTGGCGTCCTCGGCCAGGCAGAGGGCCGCCATCACCTCCGACGCCGGCGTGATGTCGAACCCGGTCTCGCGCGGCACGCCCTGCAGCTTGCCGCCGAGGCCGATGACCGTATGGCGCAGGGCGCGGTCGTTGAGGTCGATGACCCGGCGCCAGAGCACCCGCCGCGGGTCGATCCCGGGGGAGAGCCGGTGGTGCAGGTGATTGTCGACCAGGGAGGCGAGCAGGTTGTTGGCCGACGAGATGGCATGGAAATCGCCGGTGAAGTGCAGGTTGATGTCGGCCGTGGGAACGAGAATCGAGCGGCCACCACCGGTGGCGCCGCCCTTGGTGCCGAAGGTGGGTCCCAGCGACGGCTCACGCAGCGCCAGGCAGACCCGGTGCCCCTCACGGGCGAGCCCCTGCGCCAGGCCGATGGACGTGGTGGTCTTGCCCTCCCCGGCGCTCGTGGGCGTGATCGCCGAGACCAGCACCAGGCGGCCGGGCGTCTTGCCCTCGGCGGCGCACAGACGGACCTTGGCCTTGTCATCCCCGTACGGGACCAGGTGGTCCCGGTCGATCCCCATGTCGGCGGCGACGTCGGCGATGGGCCGCACGGTAGCGCTCATCGGGGGCCCCGGCCGGCTGTGTGGTCGGTCTTCATGACGTTCCTCCAGGTCAGGCGGCGGCAGGAGCCGGCGAATGGCTCGGGACGCGCGGGATGGTTGTGTGATGGGGCCTACGTCTGGGTCGGCTGGGAGGGCGGAGATGCGGCCGCCGCGGCGGCTTTCTGCTTGGCCTCTTCTCGGGCCTTCGCCTTGGCAGCCTTGGCTTTCTCGACGATCCCCTTGAGGTGATTGGTGAGGAACTCGGCGCGGATCTCCGGAGGCTGTCCCGCCCCGAAGACCATGCCGAACGTCACGCCCTCGAGCTGGCGCTCCTCACCGGTGAGCCTGAACCGGATCTCTGAGCAATCCTGGTTCTCATCGTGCGACATCTTGACCTCGACGCTCACGCAGACCTCCTGGATAGCTGGGTGATCACCCTGGCACGCTGGCCGGCCCGCACGGAAACGACCGTATTCAGCTTACCAGACACCGATCCACATGGAAACGGACGAACCGCTCCGTGCCGCTGGCTGGCGCCCTCTGAATCATCCGGGCTAGACTGCGAACATGATCGACGGGCGGGTGCAGAAGGGGGGGCTCGCCCTCGTGATGAGTGGCGGGGGGGCCCGGGCGGCCTATCAGGCGGGCTTGCTGGCTCGTGTGGCCGAGGCGTTCCCGCAGCTCTTCGTGCCGATCCTGACCGGCGTGTCGGCCGGGGCCATCAACGCCATCAAGATGGTCACCACCAGCGGGGCGTTCCGGGACAAGGCGGGGGCGCTGGAGCGCGTCTGGTCGGAACTGAGTGTCGAGAAGGTGTTCTGTGTCGATGCCTCGCGCCTGTTCGGCCGGGTGCTCGGCTGGGCCATGAGTCTGCTCTCCGGAGGGCATCACCCTGGCATCGTGCCGCGAGGTATGGTCGACACGACGCCCTTGCAGCACTTCCTGGAGGGTGAACTGGGGGCCCGGGACCGGGAGTTGCCGGCCATCGCGAGCAGTCTGGCGACCGGGGCCCACAGCGCCGTGGCCATCACGGCGACCAGTTACGCCACCGGGCGGTCCATCACGTGGGTGCAGCGCGCGGCAGGCATGGAGCTGGATTCGTGGGACCATGCCCACCGGATCGGCACGGCGGGTCGGATCACCTTGCCGCATGTGATGGCGTCGTCGGCGCTGCCGGTCATCTTCCCGGCCGTGCAGGTCGGGGAAGCCTGGTTCGGCGATGGGGGTATCCGGCTGACCGCTCCACTGGCGCCTGCGATTCACCTCGGCGCGGAACGGATCATGGCCATCTCCACACGCTACGGGCGATCCCGCGCCGAGGCGGCCCGGCCCAGTGTGATCGGCTATCCGCCCATGGCGCAGGTGGCCGGTGTGCTGCTCAACGCCATCTTTCTCGACCTGCTGGATGGAGATGCGCTGCGACTGGAGCGCATCAATGATCTCGTCAGCCGCATCCCGGAGGTGCGGCGCGATGGCCTCCGGAAGGTCGATCTTCTCGTGCTCCGACCCTCGCAGGATCTGGGCAAGCTGGCCAACGATTACGAGGCTCAGCTTCCCCGCACCTTCCGGTTCCTGACCCGTGGCCTGGGCACACGGCATACCAGGTCCAACGACCTGCTGAGCCTGGTGATGTTCCAGCCGGACTATCTGCGGCGACTTCTCGACCTGGGCCGGAAGGATGCCGAGACGCGGCTCGACGACATCGCCGCCTTTCTGGAGGGCGCCTGACGGGCGGCGGCCGCGCTTCCGCCCCGGACCCGGGCGGTGCTTGCGGCAAGCCGCGGGCCCAGGCCGGCGACGGCGTGGATCGCGGCAGGCCGGAGGCCGCATCCTGTCGCCCCAGCCCGGGACCGGTTGCTCCCTCCCGGGCGATCCCTTAGGCTATCGGCACGCCCGGTGGGCGAAAGGAACGGATTCTGGCCAGTCGTGTCCGTCTGGGGATGTTGATCGTGCTCCTGGCAGGATGTGCCAGGGCGCCGGGAGACTCGATGACAGCACCCGATTCACCTCCCACGGCTGTGCAGGACATGACGCCGCCGGTGGCGGCGCGGAGACCGCACAGGGTCACCGTGCACGGTGACACGCGGGTCGATGACTACGCCTGGCTGCGCGAGAAGGGCTCCCCGGAGGTGACCGCCTACCTGGAGGCGGAGAATGCCTACGCCGAGGCTCTCACCCGACCGATGTCGGACCTGGCGGACACCATCTACGGCGAGATCGTGGCCCGGGTGAAGCAGACCGACCTGAGTGTTCCGTTCCGGGAGGGAGGCTACCTCTACTACAGCCGGACCGAGGAGGGAAAACAGTACCCGATCCGCTGCCGCAAGCAAGGGGATCTGTCCGCGCCGGAGGAGGTGCTGCTCGATCTCAACGCCCTCGTGGATGAGAGTGGGTTCATCGGTATCGGGGCCCTGGAGATCTCACCGGACGGCCGGCAGATGGCCTACACCCTCGATCGGACGGGGTTCCGCGAGTACACACTCCAGGTGAAGAACCTCGCCACCGGTGTCACGGGTTCGGAGCGGATCGAGAAGGTCAAGTCGGTGGCGTGGGCTGCCGACAGCGCCACCCTGTTCTATGCGGTCGACGATCACGCGAAGCGCCCCTACCGCATCTTCCGGCACACGCCGGGGGAGAAGGAGGACGTGCTCATCCAGGAGGAAGACGACGAGCGTTTCCGCCTGGATGTGTGGCCCTCGCGCAGCGGGCAGTGGATCTTCGTGGCGGCATCGAGCCACACGACCACGGAGATCCGGTGCCTGCCTGCGGCCGAGCCGACCGGCACGTTCCGGCTCATCGCGGCGCGCCGCCCGGACATCGAGTACAGCATCGGCCATCACGATGATGCGTTCTACATCCTGGTCAATGATACCGGGCGGAACTTCCGCCTGGTGAGGGCGCCGGTGGACTCCCCGGGACGGAGTCACTGGACCGAGGTGATCGCCCATTCCGAGACGGTGATGCTCGATGACCTCGATCTGTTCGCGCGGTTCCACGTTCTCCACGAGAGAGAGGATGGTCTGCCGCATCTGCGCGTGACCGACATCGCAAGCGGCGCTTCCCACCGCATCGCCTTTCCCGAGGCGGCGTACTCGGTGGCGGCGGCGCAGAACCGGGAGTTCGATTCCGACCTCCTGCGCTTCACCTACCAGTCGCTCATCACACCGCGATCGGTCTACGACTACGACATGAAGAGCGGTGAGCGCACTCTTCTGAAGCAGGTCGAGGTGCTCGGCGGGTACGACCCGTCGCACTATGAGAGCCGCCGGCTCTTCGCGACCGCACCCGATGGCACGCGCATCCCTATCTCCCTGGTCCGCAGGAAGGGATCGCCGGAAGACGGCAGCGCACCGATGTATCTGACCGGCTACGGGGCCTATGGCTATCCGTTTCCGGTCTACTTCGACCCGGCCCGGGTCAGCCTGCTGGACCGAGGGGTCTCCTATGCCATCGCGCATGTGCGCGGTGGTGGGGAGATGGGCAAGAAATGGCACGACGACGGCCGCATGTTCGCCAAGAAGAACACCTTCACCGACTTCATCTCGGTGGCCGAGCATCTCATCGAGGCCGGCCTGACGTCAGCCGATCAGCTGGCCATCGAGGGGGGCAGTGCCGGCGGGCTGCTGATGGGCGCCGTGGTGAACATGCGCCCCGATCTGTTCCACGTCGTGGTGGCCAGGGTGCCGTTCGTGGATGTTCTCAACACCATGCTCGATGATGACGCCCCGCTGACCGTCGGCGAGTTCGAGGAGTGGGGGAACCCGGCCATCAAGGAACAGTACGAGGCCATCCGGGAATACGGCCCCTACACCAATCTCCGGGCCCAGGATTATCCGACCATGCTGGTGAAGACGTCCCTCAACGACAGCCAGGTCATGTACTGGGAACCGGCGAAATATGTCGCCCGCCTGCGGGCGCTGAAGACCGATTCCAATCCCCTGGTGTTTGCGATCAACATGGCCGGCGGACACTCGGGTTCCTCCGGCCGCTACGATCGCTGGCGTGAGGACGCCTTCGACTTCGCCTTCGTCCTCCACCACCTGGGCATCACGCGCTGAGCGGCAACACCGGTGTGGCGCCATTCAGGCGGGTCGGCGGCTACTGCTCCATGTCGGACGTCGGCGAGGCTCACTCCGCGCTGATCACGAACCCGGCCGGGACCTCGAAGATCTGATCGGGGTCGACCTCCACTTGCTCGATGCGATCGAGCGATTCGGTGATCGTGCCGAAGGGATAATGTGTGATCATCAGGCCGGTGACCGCTGTGCCCGTCACCGGCTCCGTGCATTCCCAGATCTCGATCTCATCGTTGCCGTGCCCGTGGCAGGTCATCCCCTGGATCGTGCGCTCCGGAAGCGGGCTCATCGGACGGCCCGAAGCCCGAGGGCGACCGCGGCCAGTTCCCTCCGCGGCGGGAGCATCCATGTCGACATACTTACGGTGCGCCTTCCGCGTGTGGGGATCGAGTTCCGTCGTCTCTCCCGTGCTGGCATCGGACAGGATGATGCGCTCGACGCGGTGGTCCTGGTCAAGGAATTCGCTTCGCTGGCGCGACCCGCGGGTCACGGTGACGATCTTTTCCCGGGTCGTGGTCTTCACGTCTCCGTTCACCTCGGTCACCGTTTCGACGGTCACATAGTGTATGCGCAGGGCTGGCACGAGGCTCCGTGACGCGGGTTGCCCCTGCGCAAAGACAGCTCCGGCGCAAAGAAAGGAAAGGCTCAGAACGGTCGCGTTCTTCATCGGAATCTCCTTCGAGGGCCTGCATTCCGGAGATCGGCCCATCGTTCGACTCGAGCAGGGTCGGTCTCGCACAGCAGGCGGTCAGTCAATCACGCCTGCTGCGAGCAGCCACAACTCCTCGACTCCGTGCAATCCGAATGCACGATGATGGTGCAGATACAGGTGGTACAGACGTCGAAATCGTTGCACCTGACGAGGCCGTGAACCACCTGAAACTTGAATCGCGCCTCGCAGTTTTTGCTGCGTGACGTCGCGGGAGCGGTCAGACTGATCGCGGCGACGACTCCGGCAAGCAGAAAACTGCCCGCGCGGCGGCAACTATCCTGACACAGGGGGTCTGAGAAATCAAGCTGCGCCGCCGTGGCGCGGCGTTGACGGCAGCATCAAACACATGTGAAGAACGTCACAAGGAGATATCGCCGCGGATGCAGGCAAGACCCCCTGAGGTCTCTTCCGGTCACCCATCTGGGGAACCCAACAGGCTGACGCCTGGTCACTTGAAGCCATCCCTCCGGTGGACGACACATGCAGATGGTGCTTCAGGAATCGGACGAAACGCCATCCGTCGAGCCGTTAGTGAGACAGCACTCGCAACTGGCGAACACGATATCAGCATAATGTTGTGTATGTCAACAGCAAGGGTCATGGATTCGAGACAGTAACGACAGACTGCCGAGTCCCGCGGAGGCGGTGCGATTCCGCAGGTGCGCCGCCCCGCGGCCTGCGAAGGGCCGCATGACCCGGGGCGGCCAGGGCGGACCCCGCCGGTGGGTCAGGGAGCGGGGCCGACGGCGGGCGGTGCGCGGAGCTGGCCCTCGCTGGCGGCCACCACCGTGGCGACGGTGGCATCGCCGGTGACGTTGGTCACCGTGCGCAGCATGTCGAGGATGCGGTCGACGCCCAGGATGAGGGCGATGCCGGCGCTGGGCACGCCGATGGCCTCGAGGATCACCACCAACATGATGATGCCGGCGCTGGGAACGGCCGCGGTGCCGATGGAGGCAAGCACGGCGGTCAGGATGATGGTGATCTGGGCCGAGATATCCAGCCCCATGCCGAGGGACTGGGCGATGAAGACCGCCGCCACCGCCTGGTAGAGCGCCGTCCCGTCCATGTTGATGGTGGCGCCCAGCGGCAGCACGAACGAGGAGACCTCCTCGGAGACGCCCAGGTGCTCCTCGCAGCGCTCCATCGTCACCGGCAAGGTCGCTCCACTGGAGCTGGTCGAGAAGGCGACGAGCTGCGCCGGTGCGATGCCGGCGAAGAACCTCCGGAGGGTCATCGGAGTGGCCAGCTTGAGCAGCAGCGGATAGGTCACGACGGAATGAATCAGCAGACCGCCGACGACGACCAGGCAGTAATAGCCCAGGGCGCCGATGAGCTCCATGACCTGGCGCGGGTCATCCTTCGAGATGGTCGTGATGGTGGCGGCGATGAGAGAGAAGACTCCCAGGGGCGCCATCATCATGATGATATCCACCAGTCGAACGATCACCTCGTTGAGACCCTCGAAGAAGGCCAGCACGGGACGGGCCTTCTCCTGCGACACCTTGATGAGTCCGACGCCGAGGAGGATGGCCACGAAGACGATCTGGAGCATGTTGCGGTTGCTGGACGCCGAGGCGAAGACATTGTCCGGGATGATGTCGACCAGGGGCTGGAGCGGACCGCG
>JBHHZI010000109.1:0-11354 GCA_046757965.1 Acidobacteriota bacterium
AGCTCCGCCGCCCCACGGCCTCGCGTCTCTTGCGGCAGGGCGGCGCGGAACGGGGGCGCCGCGCTCCCCATCAGGACACAGAGGAAGAGGGCCAGCCTGCACGCGATCGGTGGCGGCGGCAACGCGCCGCTTCGCCTGGTAGGCGCGTTGCGCAGGAGACGTCCGGCGACGGGGAGCCCCTGCCGTCCGGCTGACTCGACCGGTCTCGGCGCCCGCCGCTCACCGCCACGATCCTCCAGCATCGAGATGTTCATGCGTCACCTCACCGTGTCGGGCGCCGGACAGCTCAGTCCAGCGCCTCCACGGAAAACGGCAGCAGATCCAGGCCGCCACAACCGAGCGGCGTCTCGCTTTCGGCCGGATCGGCGGGAACCTGGTACAGGCAGAGAACCGGCATCTGGAAGTTCCGGTCCGGAATGGCCAGGACGCCACCCCCGTCCACGCTCAGACCGGCGATGAGATCGATCGATTCGAACACCGTGCGCCGCACCGTCCCGGTGGCCGGATCGAACGCCAGGACGCGATTGGTGAACGTCGCGTCCGACACCACCACGTATCCGAGGTTCGACGACACCATGGCGAGGCCGGCGATGTTGCCCCCGGCCGTGTCGTCGTCAAGAGCCAGGCGGGTCACCGCCCGGTTGACCGGGTCGACCTCGACGATGCCGCCGGAGAGTTCCTGCGGTGACAGCCCGGGGAAGATGCCGGCCAGAGCCACCCAGAGGCGGGCGTTGCCGCCGGCGTCCCGGGTCAGTTGCAGGTCGACCGGGTTCTTGCCGCCGAGAGGGATGGTGCCGACAACTGCCTGCTGCGCCGGGTCGATCACCGCCAGCTTGCCCTCGGCGAAGCGGGAAAACGTTCGATCGATGTCCTGCAGCGCCACGAAGATGGCGCCGTCCACCTCGACCAGGCGATCCGCCCGCGGCGTCCCGTCGGGGTTCTCCGCCAGTGGCCCCAGCGGGATGGAACCGGTCACGGTTCCGTCGGCAAGGTCGAGGACGGCCAGGTCGTTGAACGGCGGCTCGAAGCGGCTGACATACCCGCTTCCGTTGCCCACATCCACGATGTCGTGCGGGTTGGCGCCCACACCGACCCCGGCCTGCCAGGCGGTGGCAAAGTCGGCCAGCGGGTCGAGCCGCTGGATGTTGTCGAAGGTCAGGCGGTTGATGACGAACACCGACCGGCCGGTGCGCCGCAGCACCGCATCGGAGCTGACCGGTCCGAGGTCCCCGCGCACCTCGACGGTCCGGCCGCGGATCAGGTCGACCTGGGCCACCCTCCCCGCGAAGGAGAAGTCGGTGAGGCTCACCAGGAATCGATGCCGGCCCTCGGCCACGAAGGTGCCGGCCAGGCTGGTCTGGCTCTCGAAACTCTCGCCCCTGATGCGGCGGCCGCCGTCTTCCGGCGTGCCGATGAGCATCATCTCGAACACCACGGTGCCCACCTGCAGCGGGCCGATCCGCCCGGTGGTCCAGCGATCGGCACTGACGGTGACATCCGTGCGACCGCTCCCGGCATCGCGCACGTCGACCATCAGACCCCCGGCCGCCGTCGCATCACCGAGGGTGTAGGTGGCGGTGTGCTGGCCGGGACCGGCATCGGGCAGATCGAAACGGATCGGCAGCCGCAACCCGCGAGCGCCCGCCTCCTGAACGAACAGGTTGGGCAGGTCCACATCGGCGTCGAGGATCTGGCCAAGCGGCTGGGCCGGCGTGCCGGTCGTGCTCAGCACCGGTGGGGCGAAATCGCTTCCGCAGCCGGCGCAGAACGCCAGCGCGGCAAGCACCAGCGTCCGACCGGCGGCCGCAGCCGACCTCATCGGCCTCGGCCCGCTCATGAGGTCGCCTTGCCGAAGCGATAGCCGAGAAACAGAAACGCGGTGCGGCCGGGCAACGGGAACCGAGCGACGTCGCGCGTGCGGCGGTCGAACACGTTGCGCAGGTTGACGCCCACACGCAGACGGGGGGCGAGCCGCCAGCGCAGATCCAGATCGTGGATGACGCGCGCGGGCAGGCGCAGAAACGGCGTGTCCAGCGAGTCGGTGGAGTTCTCGCCGACGTAGGCGATCTCCCACCGCGTGGTGAAGCGGGCATTCGACCAGCCGACGGCCAGGTGACCCAGCCAGTTCGGCGAGAACACCAGACGCCTGCCGTCAGCGAACCCGCCGCTGTCATCCACCGCCCGCTGCCAGGTGCCCGACACCTCGGCGTCGAAGCCCAGGAATCCGTGCCAGGTCACGGCCGTCTCGACACCGGTGATCCGTGCGCTCTCGATATTGCGCGCCACGGACGTCGCCTGACTGGTCGGCAACAGACGGATCAGATCGTCCACCCGGCGACCGAAGGCGACGATCTCGGTGCTCCAGGCCCGAGGGCCGCGCTCACCGGAGCAGGACACACCGGCCTCGGCGGTCACGCCCTGTTCGGGTCGCAGGGCGGGATTGCCGCGCACCGTGCCGCGGTCGCCGAACAGCTCCAGCAGGTTGGGGTTGCGCACGAACCGGCCCACGGAACCCCTGATCACGCAGGCGCCGCCCGTCTCGATGGCCACGCCGATCTTGCCGGACAGGTCATCACGGCGCACGTCCGGCGCCGCCGGCACCGGCGCGCCGGAACCGCCGGCGCGAAAGGTGTCGTGACGGGTTTCCCACTTCAGCGAGGGCGCGACGGTGACGCGGCCCAGCGGCATGACATCCTCGATGGTGATGGAGGCCAGGTTCCGGTCGGCTCCACCCAGGTCCGGGTTCGACAGCACCGCGTCGCGCACGCGCGCCGTCTCCGAGCGCGCCGCCACGCGGGTGAGCCAGTGATGGTGGGCGGTGGGCAGACGGATCACCGAGAACAGGTGGGCCCCCTCGATGTCGGTGGTCTGATCCTGAACACCAACGCCGATATCGCCGTCCAGGTCGGTGAACTGCTGCTCGTCGTCGAAGTACCCGGCTGCCAGGTCGAGCGACGAGAC
This sequence comes from Acidobacteriota bacterium, assembly GCA_046757965.1. Classification (GTDB taxonomy): domain Bacteria; phylum Acidobacteriota; class Polarisedimenticolia; order SMYD01; family SMYD01; genus JBHHZI01. The sequence goes on from JBHHZI010000109.1 coordinate 2,962, forward strand.
CCGTCCCGTCCCTCGCCACGTCCAGGCGACACCGATGTCTCCGAGACCCCGCTCGCTGTGAGCGGTCAGGGACGGGAGCGAGTCGACGCCGGGCACGCCACGGTCATCATCCTGGAATCGCCCGTTGACGCTCATCCGCCCCCCACCCAGGCCGTCCCAGCTCCCCTGCACGAGCACCGAGAGGTTCTCGACTCGATTGTTGCGGCGCCGGCGCACGACGTCGTCGGATGGATCGAACGGCGTGGCCCGTGTGTCGAGAAAACGGAAGTCTCCGTCGCTGGTGAGTTGCTCGACGCCGACGCGCAGATGTCCGCCGCCGCCAGCAGCCACCGTCCCGCCTGCCGAGGCACGCACCGTCCCCAGCTCACCGGCCAGCAGGTCGATCCGGCCGGTGTCGCCATCGGAGGGCGCCCGCGTGCGCACATCCACCAGGCCGCCCAGGCCGGCCAGGCCGGCGCTGGCCGGGGCGAAGCCGCGGTAGACCGTGACCCGTTCGATCTGGGTGGCCGGGATGAACGACAGATCCACCGCGCCGCCCAGCGACCGGTTCTGCGGGATGCCGTCGACGGTGACCATCACCTGCTCGGAGGTGGCGCTGCGCAGGGACACCGTGGCGAACCGGCCGAGCCCGCCGTACTCCCGGATGCGTGCTCCGGGCACCTGGCGCAGCAGGCCGGCCAGGTCCTCCCCACGTCCGGCCAGGTCCTCCGTGCCCAGCGTCGTGGCGAAGGCGGCCACATCGGCCGTCGGGTCCGGTGACGCCCGCACCTCGACACGCTCCTCGATCGCCGCTTGCCGGTCCGCGCCGGCAGGTGGGGCCGCCCGCGAGCCGTCTGCCTTGCCCCGACTCCGGGACCGGTCCATGGCCGGCGGCTTTCCGCCGGCTCCGGAACCGGTCGCTGCCGGCGCCGGCGCCCCGGACGTCGCGTCCCCGGGGCCGGCGGCAAGAACGAGAAGCAGGATGACCATCGAGGTCATGGGCAGCCGTCCGGGGTGGTGCGGGCGGCCAGTGTCGAATCATGACCGTAATCCACTCCGCCCGGCCGGCGCACCAGGTAGAAGAATGTCGAGCCCGCCGGTGGGACCACCGCATCACATACGCCACCCACCCCCGGCTGCTCATCGGCCAGACACTCGGTCGAACCCAGGGTGATCTCCGGCGGGGACGGTGCGAGGTGGGCGACCTGTCCGCGGACGACGTCCACCAGCGCGCCATTACCCAGAAAGGTCCAGTTCAGAGCGGTGCAGGTTGACGTCTGCCGCACCGTGAGTCGCGGTTCGGCCGACCAGGCCACCGCCGGCGAGAGACCGGCCGGATCCCGGCAACCGGCCACCTCCCGGCCGTCGTCGATGCCGTCGCCATCGCTGTCGGCCACGTCCGGCATCGACGCATACAGCAGCGCCTCGGCCCCGTCGCCGAGGCGATCCCCGTCGGCGTCCCCTGATGCCGGCGGCAGCGGCCTGCCGTGGAGAACGACCACCGCGTCGAGATCGAACCCGGCGCTGCTTCCCGCCGTGGTACTGGAGACGGCGGCATCGGTGAGACGGATGAAGCGCGCCGCCGAGATCCCCACCGTGGCCAGGTCGAACGCATCGCCGCCGGCGCCGGACACCCCGCCGGGGCGGTTCGGGTCCCAGATGTCCGGCGCATTGGGCACGGTCCAGTTGCCGGAGAAGGTCGGTGTGACACCGGCCAGGCCGGTCAGCCGCAGGAACAGGTTCCAGTCGGCGACGCCGCCGGCACTGTCGGCGACTGCCGCCGCATCGAACGGAAAGACCGCCCACTGCACGCCGTCGGCGGAGACCTCGACGGTGGCCGGCTCCACGAAGACGGCGAACCCGGCCGTCGTGGTCGGCGGAGCGCCGACGAAGAAACCGTTCTCGAAGATGATGAAATCGGGGCCGGGCCGATCCTCGATGAGCGTGTCGGTGAACCCGAGGATCGCTGAACCGCCCGGGCCGAGAGAGGCCACGGTCAGGGAACCGGTGGTCGGTGTCGAATCACCGGGTGGACCGAGAACGATGCCGGGAAGGTTCGCCGCACCGAAGCGGGACGCCGGAGAGGGCGGCGCCGCCTGCCAGGAGACGAGGGTCGTCGGCAGGCACCGGAGCGGCTGTGCCCGCTCCCCGGCACGCGCCGCTCCCGCCAGGCCCAGCACGACGAGTGTGACAGCCGCCGGCGCCCATCCCCGCCGCCGGGATCGTGCCCCCGCCCCGGTGGCGAGCGGCGCGCGCTTCGATGTCCCCGCCATCGTCACGGGCGGGTGGGCGACACCGAGAGAATGGCCGCCGGGTCGGGCAGACGCGCAGCGGTGAACAGCAGGGCGTGAAAGGTGACGGTGGCGGACAGGGAGGGCGGGGCACCGCTGAATCCGTCGCGCCACAGGGTGAGCCCCAGCGTATCGACCGCGTAGTCGCGAACCGGCAGGGAGTCCAGATCGATGACCGTCACCGCACCGGGCACCGGCAGCAGCCGGTGGCCGGCAACGATCCGGTGCACCGAGACGACCAGCGCGTTGGCCTCCGGCCGGTGCTGCATCAGCGCCATGAGGGGTTCACCCAGAGGGAGCGTCGCCGCCTGCGAGGCGAAGGCGAAGTTGGTGAAGGCGCCGAGAAAAGCGAAGGCGGGGTCCGCCTCGGTCGCCACCCCGAACAACCCCGGTGACAGAAACGGCCCGCCGAACGGGGTGACGTTCGGGAAGTAATCGAACTCCATCAACTCGAAGGTGTCGGTGGCGAAGCTGGCGGGCGTGCCGGTGCGCTCCAGGCCGGTCACCTGCTCGTTCCACAGGCCCCACGAGATCTGGAAGAACCCGTCCGGATCGGCGGCGAACCCCTCGGGCTCGATGATGAAGATCGCGGCGGCGGTGAAGGTGTCGGTGTGGCGAAAGCGATGCGGTAGCTCGATGCCGAACAGGCCGGCATCGAGGTTGGCCTCGTACCGGGCGGTGAGTGACCCCGGGCGATCCCCGGGAAAAGCCGGTTCATCCCTCTGCCAGCGCAGCCGCTCGTCCGCCGCCCCGGCCATCACCGCATCGACGCGATCCCTCGGATCACTCAGGAACCAGACGCCGAGCCGATCGCGGACATGCCGCATCCGCTCGCCGGCGGCGATGGGACGGACCGCGGTGGTCAGCCGGCGAAAAGACGACGGCTGCGCCACATTCCCGGCAGCCCTCCCCGCTGCATCGCGCAGCACCCGCGACCCGCTTGCCGGCGTCGCGGCCCGGTCCGGCCGGCCGTGCGCCGGGCCCGCCGCAGCAAGGCACAGGAAAAGGACTCCACTCGCCAGATGAATCGTGTTCTGTCGCATCCGGTCACCCCTTCATCGAAGCGGTGGTTCCGGATCGCGCATCCGTCCCGTCGGGGCGCCCGCCGCGGGCTCCGGGAACCGGACACACGAACCGGTCCCCGCTTGTGAAAGACAGCTCGAAAAAAAAGCCCTCCGCGGCTGGGGTCCGCAGACCACCGCGAGGGGCACCTGTCTTCCGGCGGCGGAACCTGCCCCTGGGTCGGTTCTGCCCTCCACCTCCGGGTCGGTCTCCTGACTCGTGGCTCGACCGGCAACTCACGCCTTCCCAGGACGGCATGTCCCAGTGGCTGGCCCGGGCAGCCCGAGGGCTTGCCAGAGCCGGTGATCGCCGTTGCCACTCACAGTCGCCGGGCGGTAGGGGATTCACACCCCTTTCCCGTTACCCGCAGGCCCTGCAATGACCCTGATGAAATACCACGCCCCGGGCCGACTTGCAAGCCGGGCGTGCGACAACCGCTCCTACCGCCCGGGAGCACGGTACGGGACGTCCCGGCCGCTGTGTTAACCTGCGCCGGGTCATGGCCTCCTTCCTGAGACAGTTCGTGCAGGCGCCGGCGCGCACCGGAGCGGTGGCGCCCAGTTCCCGTCATCTCGCGGATCGGATGATGGACTGTGCCCGTGTGTCGGAGGCCTCGGTAATCATCGAGATGGGACCGGGCACCGGCGTGTTCACCGAGCGCATCGCCGCCGAGATCCGACCGGGTAGCCGGTTCTTCGCCCTGGAGGTGAACGAGACCTTCGCGGCCACCACGCGGCAGCGCTGTCCCGGCGTGACCGTGCATCACGACTCCGCCGCCAACGCCCGCGCGCATCTCGAACGATCGGGCGAGTCGTCCTGCGACCTGGTGATCTCGTCTCTCCCGTGGGCTTCCTTCGGCCCCCGACTGCAGGCCGAGATCCTCGACACCATCGGCGATATGCTGCGTCCCGGTGGACGGCTGCTCACCTTCGCCTACCTGCAAGGGCTGGCACTGCCCTCCGGTCAGAAGTTTCGCCGCCAGCTCGAGGCCCGCTTCTCTCGCGTCGAGAAGAGCCGCACCGTCTGGCGCAACGTGCCCCCGGCCTTCATCTACACCGCCGTCAAGTAGCCGGCGGGCTCGCCTGTGCGGGGAAGCCCGGGTCAACCGCCGTTGACGAACTGACGCGAGTCGCGACGCTGCGACCAAAAGTGCTGGTTGGCCCGTACGACCGAGGAGTCGAACAGAACAGAACTCGACGCTGAGGCACGCCGGCACAGACCCCGGGAGCGGCAGCGCCGACCAGCCACCCGAAGTCAGTCGGCGGGACAGTGGCCGTCGGCCGAGACAGCCGATAGAACGGCGCGCGCAGAGGCCAGCCCCGCGTCACTCACCGGCCCGGAGAGGGTGGTGCAGAGCGAGGCATCCCGGTCGAAGACGCTGACGCTCACCCCCTCGTCGGGTAACTGATAGCGCGTCTGCAACGTCCCCTTCCAGTCGACGAGGATACGGATCCGGTCCGGCACACGGAGCTTCAACCGATGTCTCACCTCGGCATCGGTCTTCTTGCCCATGAGAGGGCGTGCATCGATCGCCCGCAACACGGTCACATCCGCGTCGGCGTCACCCAGGAGCCTGTTCTCCCAGTTCTTCATGCGCCGCAGATCGAGCGCCGTGCCATGCAGAAGCACGATGACGTCACCATGATGGGCCTCGATGCCGTCCTCGTCACCGAACTGGTCGGTCATCAGCGCACTGCTGCCGCGAGCGGTCCTCGTCTGCACGGCGGCGGCGAGGACCGGTCCGGCCACCAGGACCCCGACCAGCAGCGCCCCGGTGATCGCCGCTCGCCCGGGGCGAGAAAGGTGTCCGAGCGGCTTGAAGACCACCAGGAGCAACGGCAGCAGCACGACGACGCAGATCAATCCGAGGATGAGAGCTGCCCCGGTCAGCACGGCGAAGTGAATGGTCGGCAGGAAGGAGCTGAACAGTCCCACGCCGAAACCCAGCGCCACCGTGAGAGTGGCAAACACTACGGCACGGCCCGAACCGTCCATCATGGCGGTGAGCGCGGACATCTCGTCGGCGCCCTCGTGAGCGGCGGCGCGAAAGCCGGCGGTCAGGTGGATGGTGTTGTCCACCGTCATGCCCAGACCGATGCTGGCAATCATGGCCGTCGGAACGGACAGTGTGATGCCGATCCATCCCATCAACCCGTAGACCAGCAGCACGGGCACGACACTCGGCACGATCGCAAGCACACCCAGACGGATCGATCGAAACTGGCCGATCATGGCCAGCAGGATCAGCACCAGCGCGGGCACGAGGCCACGCAGCTGATGATGGACCAGCGACGTGGACAGATCCGATAGCACCGCGAAGTTGCCGGTCAGAGACACGTGCGCCAGCCCCGCGTCCTGCGCCGCCTTGTGGATCTCGCCGAACAACTCCTGGGATGCGGCGCTGTCCAGAGCGGTGACCCGCGCCGAGAGACAGAGGCTACGCCCGTCGCCGGCCACGCAGCGAGCCAGCTCGGCAGGAGCCTCCTCCTGGAGCATCTCGTGCATGTCCCGGATGTCCGCCTTTGCCGTCGGCCCCTGAGGGAGCACGTTGAAGGCGTCATCACCGCCGTGCATGGCCCGGTTCACCCGAGAGTAGAGATCCGGCAGGCTGGCCACCTTGCGGATACCGGGCAGCGCCCGGATGGCCCGGGCCAGCCGGTCCACCCGGGACAGAGCGGCGGGGTCATCGGCATCGACCTCATCCACGAGGATCTCCAGCGAGTTGACGCCGGTGAGATTGCGATCGATGAAGCGCGTGGCCTCATAGAGAGGACTGCCATGCTTGAGGGCATGCAGGAGATCGGTCTCCACCCGCAGTCGGGTCAGGCCGGCGAGACCCAGACCGATGACCCCCAGCGCCAGCAAGGCGGTCAGTCGCGGGTGCCGGCCGACACCCCGGCCGATGGCGGCCAGGACATGCTTCACGCGGCCCGGGTGAAACGGCCGGATGATGCGTGGCGGCAGATGCGGCAGGCTGCGCAGCATGATCGGGACCAGAACCATGGTCAGGAGATAGGAGACCATCACCCCCACCGCCGTGAACAGACCGAAGGTGCGGATCGCCGGGATCGGCAGAAGCACCAGCGAGCCGAACCCGATGGCCGTGGTCAGCGCCGCGTTGAAGCAGGGCATCCGCACGCGCCGGTACGCCCGCTCCAGGGCCTCCTCCCGGCCCAGGCCGGATTCCCGCGCCACGAGATGATGGTTCAGGAAATGGACCGCTCCCGCGAGCGAGACGATCATCACGACCGGCGCCAGAAGAGAGGTCACCGGGTTGAGCAGGCGGCCGGCGAGTGTGTAGAGCCCCAGCGTCCAGATCACGGAGGTGGACATCACTCCCAGCGGCACGATCACTCCCACCGGGTGGCGATACAGCAGCGTCATGACGAGCGCCATGATGAGAAAGATCAGCGGGACCAGCACCTTCTGATCGCGGTTGATCGACTCCGCCACATCGACCTTCTCCACCGGAATGCCGGCCACCCGCACCTCGAGGCCATCGGTCACGCTGGCGGCGAGCCGACGCACCTGTGAGACGAGGCGGCGGCGGTAGGTGGCATTCTCCTCGGCACGGGCCACGTCCGCGAGCAACGCCGCGGTGTGGGCATCGCGGGAGACCAGGAGGCCCCCATAAAGAGGATGCGCCGCCAGAAGTGTGCCGAGCTGCGCAGGCGAGATGGAGCCGTCCTGCACCTTCTGGTACGGTACCAGCGGAAACGGCCCCATCTCGTCTCCGTCGATATCCCTGGCGTTGACGGGTGACAGCACGCGCAGCACATGGGGGAGCGCGGCGATCTTGTCGGTCAGATCTTTCATCACGGCCAGCCCCCGCTGCGAGAAGATGGCCGGGCCGTGGAGCGCCACCACGATGACCTCGTCCGCCCCGAAGGTCTCGTTGAACCGCCTGAGACGCCTCATGTCGGAGCCGCCGGCGGGCATCATCGATTCCACGCCGGGATCGACCTGCAAGGTGGCGGCGGAGGAGCCGAGCAGCACGGTCGTGGCAACGAGAAGGACGGCGGCCGCGAGACGGTGGGCCAGCAGGAATCGGATCACTGCGTCTCCATGAAGCGGATCGCTTCCGCCCCCGGGGGTGGAAAAAACATGTTAGCAGGATCGATCCCGGTGCCATGACCGCGCCCGGTTCCGCGTGCGGTGCGGACGCAGTACGCCGCGACGTGCGCGACTCCCACGTTGTTGGCGTGTTGCCAGCCACCGAACGCGAACCGCATCGGGACCGGGGCAGCGCCGGCCGGCCGGGGCCCGCCGGGGTGGGCGCGTCAGCCAGCGCCGTGCGCTAGCCTTGCCGCCGGGAACAACGCCGGCACCGACCCGGTTCACACCTCTGTTGCCGGAATGGTTCCCAAGGAGGCCCGGATGTCTTTTGCCCTTTTTCTCCTGATCCTCGTCGCCTACGTGGCGTATGCCAACGGCGCCAACGACAACTTCAAGGGTGTGGCGACCCTGCTGGGCAGTGGCACCACCTCGTATCGTGGCGCGCTGCTGTACGGCACGGCGGCCACCTTCGCCGGTTCCCTGGCGGCGCTCGCCCTGTCTCGCGGGCTGGTGGCCACCTTCAGCGGCGCCGGCCTGGTGCCGGACGCCCTGGTCGGCTCACCCGGATTCGTCGCAGTGGTGGCCGCCGGGGCCGGAACCACCGTGCTCCTCGCCACCTGGCTGTCGCTGCCGGTCTCCACCACCCACGCGCTCACCGGGGCACTGGTCGGGGCGGGGCTGGTCCTGGCGGGACGGGACCTGCAGCTTGGCGCCCTCGGAAGTCACTTCGTGCTGCCTCTCGTCGCCTCACCGATCATGGCCGTGGCTCTCACCGCCGGTCTGTACCCGCTGCTGCGCCGGGCCCGGCTGCGGATGGGCGTGGAACGAACAACGTGTGTCTGCGTGGGCGAGACCTGGGTTCCGGCCACGACCCTCGCGTCGGGAGAGGCGACAGGGTCGTGTGCCATGGATATCGGGGTCTGCGAGGAGCGCTACCAGGGCACCGTGATGTCGGTGGACGCCCAGCAGGCCCTCAACGGCGCTCACTTCTTCAGCGCCGGGGCC
>JBHHZI010000110.1:0-11214 GCA_046757965.1 Acidobacteriota bacterium
ATGGTTTACAAGTCCGATTCACGGGAGACGCTGCTGCATTTCCGGACGGTGGCCCGGGCGACTAATCTGCCCATCATGTGCTACAACAACCCGGTTTCCTACGGGGTCGACATCACGCCGGAAATGTTCGTCGAACTGGCCGACGAGCCGCCGACGTACGATCCCGGCCACGTCCGGGCGGCATTGATCCGCGGCGCGGACTCCCCGGCGCTGCCCATCGACGGGATCCGGGTGCTGCGCGGCGGGCAGGCGCGAGGTGTCGTCCTGGGAGGCTGCCTGAGCCTCATCGCGTCCCTGGTCGGTACGCCGTACCTCCCGGACCTGAAGGGGCGCATCCTCTTCGTCGAGGAGACCGGCGAGGCCGCCTATCGCCTCGACCGGATGCTGAACCAGATGGTCCTGGCCGGCTGCCTCGAGGGCCTTTCCGGCCTTCTGATCGGTCAGCTGACCGGCTGTGAGTCTCCTGCCGGCGCGGCAGCGGCCGAGGAAATTGTCGCGGCCACGGGCAACCGGTTCGGCGGCCCGGTGCTGGCCGGGCTGCCGGTGGGTCATGGCAGCGGGCGTCTTCCCCTGGCGCTCGGTGTCGAGATGGCCATCGATGCCGGTGAAGAGGGGCTGCACCTCGGCGGCGGGTGAGGATCAGGGGAAAGGTCGCGAGGTCGGCTCCGCCGAGACGGTGTCCATGCGAACCTTGGAGTCGTGGGCCTCGACGGATGACGCCGGCTCACGGATTCCGAACACGGTCCGGGCCAACCCGACCTCGCCGGAGACGCGGTCCTCGACGCTCACCTCGATGCGAAAGGTGCTCGTCGGCCACCGCAGCAGCGGAAAACTCCAGCCCTGGACCGCCTGGGTCCGGTGTGTGTAGCGAATGGGTTTTCCCACCGGGATGTAGCGGTCCTCACTGAAGCGTGAGAACCGGTAGGTCACGTTCAGGTCGAGTTGCCCGGTCCGGGGGTCGGGTCGGGCTCCATAGATCTGGTAGTAGAGAATGAACTCATCGCCGTTGGTGAACTGCGGATCGGGCTTGGGCACGACCTGGTAGTTGCCGATGCGAAACGGCTCCACCGGCGGGCGGATGTCGTCGGGGTCGCCGGCAATCGGTTGAAGCTGCCGGGCGAGAGCCAGGGAGGACAGCACCAGTCCCCGGTCCGGGAAGGCCGGCACGCGCACCCGTTCGCGATACGAACCGATGGTCCTCTCCTGGCGATCGAGAATGCCGAAGGTGGCGTTGTACTCGCCGGGAAGCAGTGTCCGGACCATCTGGAAGAGCGGCCTCGCCGGGACCTGGTCGTTGTCCGGGGCGGGAACCAGCGCGCGGTCGCCGGCCAGGAGGACGCGAAAGTCCGGATCCGAGAGGCTCTCGAGCTTACCCACTGCCAGGATATCCGCCTCCGGATCCCGGGCCGCGCCGGGCAGAGTGCCTTCGACGCTCACGGTGAACACCGCCATGGTGGCCGGTCCGGTGGTCTTGTAGAAATCCACATGCAGGAGAAACGGGATGATGCCGAAGAACTCCTCGCTCGTGACCAGCTCTCCCAGCAGCTCGTCGGGGGACGGGACCCTCTGGGCGTTACCGAGATCGAGGGACAGCGCCAGGTCGTTGTAAAGAGACAGCAGCGTCGGGACCGCCTCGCGTCGTGCCCGCGGCTGGGGGACCGAGGGGCGCACGGTCTGGCGCATCAGCTCCGAGGTCATGTCGTTGAAGAGGGAGAAATCCTGGTTCTTCGTGCTGAGCACGTAGTCGCCGGTATTCCGCAGACGGAACGCCAGGACGAAGTTCGGCGGCAGGGACGGACTGGGGCGACCGCGATAGTGCCATCGTTCCAGGCCGAGAAAGTTCTCGCTCGGGTCCACTCCACCGATGCGCTGCCCCTTGACCTCGCCGTCCTGATTCGTCGTGACGACGGTGAAACTGTGCGGCTGGTTCGGCATCGTCGTCCGTTCGATCTCATCGGGAGGGCCGAGCAGGATGTGGAAACGCCCGCGGTCCGTCTTCCAGCCCGGCTCGGCCGTGCGTGTATAGAGCTGGTTGGCATCGAAGACGCGCTGCCAGAACTGGAAGCGAAACTCGTTCTCCAGCGTGGAGACATTCGGGTCGCGACGCAGCCAGAACTGCTTGATGAACGCGCGCCGCTCGGCATCCGTGTGCAGATTCCGGAACAGGCGCACCTCGGCGGAGCCGAGCAGGTAGCGCACCGGCCCCTCGTGCCAGCGTGCCAGGTCGGCGGAGCTGGTGGGGGCCAGGCCGAGGCCCGATGCCGGCACACGGGCCGTCTTCGGTGTGTCTGCGACGGGCGTATCCGCCGCGGCATGGCCTCCGATGCCGCCGGCGCCGAGGCCGAGGATCGCGACCACGACCGAGAGGACCGCGTGACGTGAGGATGACCGCATGAGAGCCTCACCCGAGTATACGCCCGTCGCCTCCTGTCCGGTCACCGGCGTCGGCAAGGGTGCGGCGCCGGCGGGCAGCAGCCCGTCGCGCTGCCTGGTCCCTGGAGACCGACCGGGAGAGGCGGACCGACACCGGCCGCTGTCGCGGGAGGGCCGGGGGCGCCTGTCGTGGCATTCCGGCCGGGTCTCGGGAAACGCCGGCGTCAGCGCCGACCAGGTGTCCACTCGTCGCGGTGGAGGAACCAGCGGCTCGCCTGGGGCCGGTGAGGTCCCGCCTGGCGGTTTTCTGCCGGGGTCAGGAACCGCTGACGGTCGCGGCCACGGTGTCGTAGGTGATGGCCCCGACCACCGCCCCGGTGGAGTCCAGGGCGACCGGATTCGGCGCACCGATGAACGACAGGGAACTGGACCCGACCGCCGCCACCTTGAGGGTGATGGTGCAGATCAGCACACCCGTCCCGGTGATCGAGTTGTCACCGGGCACGCCGAGAATCGAGAAGCCCACGGTGATCACCTGGTTGGCGCCGTTGGTGCTCCAGCTCGCGGCCAGTGAGGTCGAGCTGGGATCCAGGGCCGTGCCCTTGGCGGAGGAGACGAACGTCGTGTCGAGAATCGAGGGATCTCCAGGAAGAATGTCGAAGACGAAGTCGTGGACATCCTGGTTGAGGATGTCGCCGTCCATGACGATGTCGATCTCGATCATGCCGCCGCCGACGTCCCGGCCACCGGCGAACTGCACCAGCCCGGTGGCGGCGGCCGTGCCACTGATCGTGAGGGTCGGCGTCGGAGCCGGCGTCCCGACAGCGCCGCCCCCGCCGCCCCCGCCCCCGCAGGCCGGGAGGACGAGGATGAGAAGAAGGGCCGCGAGGCTGAGGGCCGTTCGGTGTGACCGGGTTCCCGAATGGTACATGCGAGTGGTCTCCTCGGAACGCGCGGTGGTGACCAGTCTCGTGAGGGCCCCGCGACGTCTGTGGCTAGAATGAACCCCGGAGCGGGCCGGAACCCGGATCCGGGGGCAACTATAGTTTCGGACCGGGGGCAAGTCAAGAAACGGAACGGCCGGCCCTGGCCCGGAAGTAATTGCCGTGAGTTACTGAATATAGAGGGGTTATACCTTTCATGATGACCTGTCGCATGCGTGTCGCCTACGTCGGCACGCGGTTCTCGGGATGGCAGAAACAGCCCCGCAAGGAGACCATCCAGGGCTGTCTGGAGGCGGCATTCGGCCAGGTGCTGGGGCACCGGGTCGGGGTCACGGGAGCGGGCCGCACCGACGCCGGCGTCCATGCCGCGGCGCAGCAGGCACATGTGGTTGTTCCCGCCGGACAGCCCACGGACTCTCTCTGTGTGGCCGTGAATGCGTTGATTCCCAGGGAGATTCGCGTGATCGGGCTGCGCAGGTCGCGGCCCGGTTTTCACGCGCGGCGCGATGCGCAGGGCAAGACCTATCACTACCGGCTGTCCATCGTGCGCAAGACTTCCCCGTTCGACGCGCCGTTCGTCGGCCGCTTGACCGGAGCCGTGCCGGAGGTTGAAATGATGCGGCAGGCTGCGGCGCGGCTCACCGGGGAGCACGACTTTTCCTGTTTTTGCGGCAGCGGCTCAGCGGTGCGCACCAGCCGCCGCCGGATCGAGCGACTCGACGTGGTCCGGCGCCGGGAAGAGATCCGGTTCATCGTGGAGGGGGACGGCTTCTTGAGACATCAGGTTCGCAACATGGTCGGTACCTTGATCGAGGTGGGACAGGGCCGGCGGACGGCAGGTTCCATGACCGCCCTGCTGCGCGGTCGCGACCGCCGGGCCGCCGGTCCGACGGCGCCGGCGAGCGGTCTGTGCCTGATGCGTGTGCGGTATGGCCGCCGCGCTCGCCGGTCCCGGCGCTCATGAGGGTCCTCGTCGCCGGCGGGGCCGGCTACGTCGGGTCGCACGTGGTGCGGCGCCTGATCGCCGCCGGACACGCGCCGGTCGTCGTTGACAATCTGTCCAGCGGGCACCGGCAGGCGGTGGGCGCCGTGCCGCTCGAGGTGGCCGATTTCACCGATCGGGCGACGCTGTCCCGGCTGGGTGACGAGGGTCGGTTCGATGCCGTCATTCACCTGGCGGCGCATGCGCTGGTGGGAGAATCCGTGGCGCGACCCGAGCGGTACTACCGGAACAATCTCATCCGGAGCCTCGAGCTTCTGGAGTGGATCCGGCAGACCGGCTGGGGGGGAATGGTGTTCTCCTCCTCGGCGGCCGTCTACGGGGAGCCGCAGGACATTCCGATCCGCGAGGATCATCCGACGCAGCCGACCAATCCCTATGGCGACACGAAGCTGGCGTTCGAGCGGGCGCTCGAGGCGTATCGCATCGCTCACGAGATTCCCTACGTGAGCCTGCGCTATTTCAACGCGGCCGGGGCCGATCCGACCGGCGACATCGGCGAGGACCACGGCTCGTCGGAATCCCACCTCATTCCGCGGATTCTCCAGGTCGCCGGCCGCGATCTTCCGGCGGTGAAGATGTTCGGGACCGACTATCCCACCTCCGACGGCACGGCGCTGCGGGATTACGTGCATGTCTGCGACCTCGCCGACGCGCATGTCCGGGCGCTGGCTCAGCTCGCCCGGGGCGAGAGTGGTATCTACAACCTGGGTAACGGTGAGGGCTTCACGGTCAAGGAAGTGATCCGCGTCTGCTCGAAGGTCGTCGGGACGCCCATCGAGGCCGTCGCCGCGCCGCGGCGAATGGGCGACCCGGCCGTTCTGGTCGCCTCGAGCACGGCGGCGCGCGAGCGTCTGGGGTGGCGCCCGCGATTCCCGGAGATCGATGCCATCATGGCGACCGCGTGGAACTGGCACCGGACCCATCCCGACGGTTTTCCGCGGGGCTGAGATGACCTTGCAAGTCTCGTTCCTGCCGCCAGTTGCGGCAGCGGGTGCGGTGCACTGTGGTACACTGCGCTCCCTTCGCGGGGAGTGAGCGTGCGGGCTCCGGATCTGGACGGATTCATCGAGGCGGGCTCGGAAGAGGCCGATCTGATCGAGCAGATCGATCTGTCGCGGCTCCCGCGTCATGTCGCCATCATCATGGATGGCAACGGTCGCTGGGCTCGCCAGCGCCAGCTGCCACGGGTCGAGGGGCACCGGGCCGGGATCACAGCGGTCCGGGAAACCGTGGAGATGTCCGCGCGTCTCGGGCTGGATGTTCTGACGCTCTATGCCTTCTCCCGGGAGAACTGGAAGCGGCCAAAGAGCGAGATCGACACGTTGATGGATCTGCTGAAGGAGTACCTCGCTCTCGAACTGCGCACCCTGATGGATAACGACATCCGGTTCCGGGTGGTCGGGCGGATGGACGAGCTCTATGCCTCGGTCCAGGAGGCGCTGCGCAGTGGCATGGAGATGACGGCGGGGAACCGGGGCCTGCTGTTCAACATCGCCCTGTCCTACAGCGGGCGGACCGAGATCGCCCAGGCGGCGGCTGCAGCCCACCGGTTCCTCTGCCGGCCCGAGAACCGGCACCGGGAGCTCGACGAGAGCCTGCTGGCATCGTTCCTTCACACCGCCGGCCAGCCCGATCCGGATCTCCTGATCCGGACCAGCGGGGAACTGCGGGTGAGCAACTTCCTCCTCTGGCAGATCGCCTACGCCGAGATCTGGGTCACGGATGTCCTGTGGCCGGATTTCTCCCGGCGGGAACTGCTGCGCTCTCTCATCGAGTTCCAGAAGCGGGAACGACGGTACGGGGGCATCGCGACGGTCCAGGGGGGCGGGTCGGTGTCCGGTGACGGCGTGACGGCGCGCGTCCGGAAATGAAACGCGTGCTGTCCGCCGCGCTCCTCGTGGCGGCTGTCTTCGTCATCACCCGGTATCTGCCTCCGGGCGTGTTTCTCGGCATGATCGTCCTGCTCACCGTGCTGTGCGTGTGGGAATTCGGCTGTCTGGTCGTGCGCCGCGGCCATCGTGTCTATCTGGTGGCCACTGCAGCGGCCGCGGTCTGGCTGGTCTCCGGCCCGATCGCGCCGGACGGGATGCTCGCCGCTCCGCTCACCGCGATCATCCTGATGCTGTGTGCGGTGGCGATCAGCCGGCGGGAACCGCCCGACGAGCGGGTCGTGGATCTGGCGCTGAGTGTCTTCGCTGCGCTGTTCTTCGGCCTGCTGCTGCGCCACGTGATGGCGCTGCGCGGTCTCGCCGGCCAGGATGGCCATGATCTGCCGTTCCTCCTCCTGTTCGTCGTGGCGGCCGCCGACACCGGCGCGTTCTATGTCGGACGCCGTGTCGGACGTCATCCACTGGCGCCTGCCCTCTCGCCGAAGAAGACCGTCGAGGGCCTGGCGGCGGGGACGGTCTGCGCGGTTCTCGCCGCGCTGACGGCGCGCGTCTGGTTCATCCACCGTCTCCGTCTGGTGGATTGTGTGGCGATCGGTATCCTGCTGGCGCTGGTGGGCGCACTGGGCGATCTCGTGGAGAGCCTCATCAAGCGCTGGGCCGGCGCGAAGGACTCCTCGTCGCTCATTCCCGGGCACGGCGGGGTTCTCGATCGTGTGGACGCGCTGCTGTTCGCGGCCCCGGTGCTTTTTTACTACCATCAGGTGTTCATGGGACGGGCGGGCGGATGACGGCGCAGAAGGGCATCTCCATTCTTGGCTCCACGGGTTCGGTGGGCCGCAACACGCTCGATGTCGTCCGGCGCCTGTCGGACTCCCATCGCGTGCTCGGTCTCGCCGCCGGGCGCAACCGCGAGGAGATGCTGTCCCAGATCCGGGAATTCCGGCCCGAAATCGCGTGTCTCGACGCGCCGGAGGCGGCTGCGGCGATCCGGGATGAGGCGTCCCGTGTCGGCACGCAGGTCGTGACGGGCATCGAGGGAACCACGGCCGTGGCGACTCACCCCGGTGTGTCCCTTGTTGTCTCGGCGATCGTCGGTTCCGCCGGGCTCATTCCGACCCACGCAGCGGTCCGGGAGGGGCGCGATGTGGCGCTGGCCAACAAGGAAGTCCTCGTCGTCGGCGGCGCGGCCATCCGCGCCGCCATGCGCACCTCGGGGGCGAATCTTCTGCCGGTCGACTCGGAGCACAACGCCCTGCATCAGTGCCTGCGGGCGGGACAGGCCGGGGAGGTCCGACGACTGATTCTCACCGCCAGCGGGGGACCGTTCTGGGAGCGGGATGCCGCGACCTTCGCGTCGATCACGCCGGCCGAGGCGGTGAACCACCCGGTGTGGAACATGGGACAGAAGATCAGCGTGGATTCGGCGACCCTGATGAACAAGGGCCTCGAGGTGATCGAGGCCCGCTGGTTGTTCGACATCCCTCCGGAGCGCATCGACATCGTGATCCATCGACGAAGCGTCGTGCATTCGATGGTGGAGTTCGTCGATGGGTCGGTGGTCGCGCAGATGGGGAGCGCGGACATGCGCCACCCGATCCAGTATGCGCTGACCTGGCCCCGGCGCCGGACTACCAGCCTGCCGCCGGTGGATCTGACGCGCCTGCCTCCCCTGGGCTTCGAACCACCCGCTTTCGACCGTTTTCCGTGCACGGCCCATGCCTATCGCGCCCTGGCGCTGGGCGGGTGTGCGCCGGCCGCGCTCAACGGTGCCAACGAGGCCCTGGTCGCCGCCTTCCTCGCGGGTCGTCTCCCGTTCACGGAGATCCCACGGCGTATCGGCCGGGTCCTCGATGACGTGGAACACGGTCTGTCACCGATCTCGACCGATCCGGACCCGGACCTGGGGGACTGCCTGGCGGCGGATCGCTGGGGCCGGACCGCGGTCTTCGCGATGCCGCTCGGAACAACGGCGCAGTACACCGGGGGACCCACTCCATGAGCTTCGACAACATCTTCGGGTTCATCCTGCTGTTCGGACTGCTGGTCTTCCTGCACGAGTTCGGGCATTTCGTCGTGGCCAAGTGGTCCGGGATCTACGTGGAGGTCTTCTCGCTGGGATTCGGACCTCGACTGTTCGGCTGGCGTGGAGCCGAGACCGACTACCGCGTGTCGCTGGTGCCCCTGGGTGGGTACGTGAAGATGCTCGGCGAAGGGCCGGAGGCGGAATGGGTGGACGATCCCCGACAACGGAGGGCGCCGCAGGATCCCGGGCCGGAGAAGACGGATGCGGTGCCGGCGCTGGAGGCCGCGACCGCGACCCGTCCGGTGGACCGGTCGTTCGCGAACAAGCCCCGATCGCAGCGGTTGATGGTGATGGTGGCGGGCGCCTCGATGAACCTGGTGCTCGCCGTGCTCATCCTGACGGCGCTGAACATCGCCGGCCGGCGGCAGCCGGCGTTTCTGGACCACACACCTCGTCTCGCCAGCGTCGAACCGGATTCTCCAGCGTCACGGGTGGGTCTGCTCCGGGGCGACCGGGTGGTCGCCGTCGACGGCGTGCCGATCGCCGACTGGGCGGCCCTGCAGCAGGCGATCCTGTTCAATCCCGGCAAGACCATCCAGTTGACCGTGGACCGGGACGGGCAGGAGCTTCACGTCCCGGTGCCGGTCCTGGTGGCCCCGGAGAACTCTCCGCAGCACAAGTTCCGGACCGGGTACATCGGCCTGGGCGATCCGGCCTTCGATGTGGAGGTCTGGTCCGTGGAGGACGGTTCGGCGGCGGATGCGGCCGGCCTGCAGGTCGGAGACCGTCTCCTGGCCATCGACGACGAGGCTGTGCTCACGGACAAGGACGTCGTTCGCCTCATCCAGGCGCGACCAAACACGCCGACGCGACTCCGGATCCTGCGGGGCGACGTGACCCTCGACATCGAGGCCGTTCCCGCGGACAACGGCGGCAAGGGGTTGCTCGGCATCGCTCCCGGGCCGACCGTGGTCGTCAAGCAGTATGCGCTGTGGCCGGCATTCACCGCCAGTCTGACGCAGAACGTCGACAATGCCGCGATGTTCTTCCAGGTGGTGGGCCGCCTGGTGACTGGAAGGCTGTCGATGCGCGCGGTCTCCGGGCCAGTGGAGATCTTCGTGTTCTCGGGACGGGCGCTCCGGCGAGGCTGGTACACCTTTCTGAACCTGATGGCGCTCTTCTCCCTGCAGCTCGGCATCCTGAACCTGCTGCCGATCCCGTTCCTGGACGGCGGTCATGTGGCAATCCTTCTCGTCGAGGGCGTGATCCGGCGGGACCTCTCGGAAGGGCTGAAGGAACGCCTCCTGCAGGCCGGATTCGTGGCCCTGCTCCTGTTCATGGGTGTCGTCCTCTATTTCGACATCGCCAAGCTCATCGGCTGGTAGGGTCACCATGTCGGAAGCGGCCTTTCACCGGGAGCTGGCACAGATCCTGGACGCAGGCCAGACGTGCGCGACCGCCACGCTGATCGATTCGGTCGGCTCGACACCGGGGAAGTTCGGGCACCGGATGATCGTGCTGTCTGACGGCACGATCCGCCACACCATCGGTGGAGGTCCGCTGGAGGCGAATGTCATCGCCGACTGCCGGGAGCAGATTGCCCGGGGAACGCATCTGGTGAAGGAGTACCGGCTGGTGCCGGCGGGGAAGGGTGCGGTCGGCATGGTCTGCGGAGGCACCGCGCGGGTGTTCATCGAGATTCACAGACCGACCGATCATCTCCTGGTCTTCGGCGCCGGGCACGTGGGCGTCGCGGTGGCCCGCATGGCCGCGGAACTGGGCTTCTGCCGCGTCATCGCCGACGATCGCCTGGATCGCCTCACGCCGGACGTCGTTCCCGACGGCGTCGAGGCGGTCCACTGTCCCGATCGCTATGCTGCGGCCCTGCCGGCGGTCACCGAGCGCAGCTACGTCGTCGTGGTCACCCGGTGTCACGAGACGGACCGCGAGATCGTGGCCCGACTCGCCGGGAGTCCGATGGCCTACATGGGAATGATCGGGTCGCGGCGCAAGGTGACCGTCGTCCTGGAGGAACTGGCGAAGCGGGGTGTGGCGCGAGAGCACCTGGATCGACTGCACGCGCCCATCGGCCTGTCCATCGGCGCCCGTTCGCCGGCAGAGATTGCCCTGGCCATCCTCGCAGAGATCGTCGCCGTGCGGAACAGCGCTCACGACCCTCCTGCCGCCGCCGGGTGAGGGGCGTTGCACCGTTGCATCCTGGGACAGCCCGGATGAATCGTGTGCGGAGGCGCACGCCCGGGCCGCACGCCTCCGCCTGACCGCCGCGGTCCGTGCCCGGGCGATGCGCCGTGAACCCACGCCGGCGGCGCGACAGCGCCCGTCGAGCCCGCCCGCTCTGCGCTGGCATCGGGGTTGCTATCCGGTCACCCGCAAACAGCGCGGGAGCGGAGCCTCCTCGCATGGCCGGTTCTCTCCCCTCGGCTTCGCTCCCGCGCCTTTTTCGGGCGTCTCGCCCGATGGAGGTTGTCATGAAGTGTCTTCCGCAGCGCGCCCGTCAGGCGGGCGCCTTTCTCGTGATTCTGGCGCTGGTCGCGGCCGTGGCGCCAGCCCTTGCGGCACCGTCGACGTCACAATCACCCCGGATCGACATCAACGTCGCCACGGTGGAGACGCTCACCGAGCTGCCCGGCATCGGGCCGGCCATCGCGCAGCGCATCGTCGAATACCGGCAACAGAACGGGCCGTTCAAGCGACCGGTCGAGCTGATGAACGTCAAGGGAATCGGCGAGAAGACGTTCGACCGCCTCCGGGACCGCATCCGTGTCGGGAAGCCTGCGGCGAAGTGAGTGCCCCGGGACCAGCCGGGAGAGTGCGTCGCATGGCTGCCGTCGATCGCGCACGGCGGGGCGTCTTCGAGGGCGGCTGGAGCCTTCTCGAACTGCTCGCCGGCCTGACGATCCTGGCATTGCTCGTCGCGCTCTCCCTGCCGGCCCTGGCGACCACGGTGGCGCGATTCCGTCT
>JBHHZI010000111.1:0-11143 GCA_046757965.1 Acidobacteriota bacterium
GGTCCGCCGCTGCTCGCCCAGCGTGGACGTGGCGGCCGGTCCGTAGTCGTGCCCCGGCAGAAGGATGACATCGTCCGGCAGCCTTGCCAGCCGCTGGGTCAGCGTCCGGTACATCTCGTCCACATCGCCGCCGGGCAGGTCCACGCGACCGCACCCCTGAACGAACAGCGTGTCTCCCGCGACCAGCGACTGCTCGTGGACCAGAAAACACTGGCTGCCCGGCGTGTGCCCCGGTGTGTGAAGGAGGCGAACATCCACATCGCCCACATGGATCCGGTCGCCCCCGTCGTGAAGATCCAGGTCGCTTGCCGACAGGCCGGTCATCACCCGCACGCCGTCCGCCTCGGCGCGGTGAACGTGGACCGGAAGGTCCAGACGTTCCTTCAGGGCCACCAGCCCCTCCACTGCGTGGCCGAACAGGTCCCCGCCGATGTGATCCGGATGATAGTGGGTGACCAGAACGCCGGTCACCTGCATGCCCTCGGCCTCCGCGGCGGCGAGGATCCCATCGACATCCCAGGCCGGGTCCACCACGAGGCATTCACCGCGAGCGCGATCACCGATCAGGTAGACGAAATTGACCATCTGTGTCGCGAACGGGTCGCTCTGCGCGAAGTCGCGGCCGGACAGCAACTGCTTGATGGCGAGGCGGGCGGGCACGCTCTTCATGATAGTCAGTCAGCCCGGTCCGGATCACCGCGCCCGTGGGCGCCGTTTCCGGCATCCGGGAGATGGTCTAGGATGCCCGGCGTGGCGGACCGTCGCTCCAGGAAGAAGCCAGTCCGGCGGAAGCCGGACCGGCGGGTGGCCCCCGGCAAGCAGCGCGCCGACCGCCGGCGGTCCTCCCGCTTCGCGCGCCGCGACTTCGATGCCCTCGGCACGCTCCTCGACGGGGCCGTGGACCTGGTGCGCCGCTGGACCGTGAAGTCGGCCGGCGGGACGGGACCCATCTTTCCGGATCTCGACAACGTGGACCTCGAGTCCGCGCTCGTCGAGCCGCTGCCCGAACGGGGCCGGCCGGCCCGACTCCTTCTGGCCGACCTCGAGGGCAAGGTCCTGCCGTATCTACGCGACAACGGCAACCCCAGGTTCTTCGGCTACGTGATGTCTCCGCCGTCAGCGGCGGGTATCGCCGCTGACCTCATCGCCTCCGCCGTCGATCAGAACCTGACCGCCTGGCGATCGGCGCCGGCGGCAACCGAACTGGAACGTCTCGTGGTGGACTGGCTGCGCCAGATCACCGCCATGCCCGACGGCAGCGGCGGCCTGCTGACCTCCGGCGGATCGATGGCGAATCTCACCGCGCTGGCGGTGGCGCGCACCCGCCATGCGCCCCCGGAGACCGTGCGGGGAGGGCTGGGCGAACTGGGCGGTTCTTTGATGACCGTGTACGCATCGGATCAGGTGCACATGTCGATTCCCCGGGCGGTCCAGCTTCTCGGCCTCGGCACGGCCGCCCTGCGGACGCTGCCCACCGACGCCCGGCTGCGCCTCGATGCGACGGCCCTCGAGAAGGCCATCGCCCAGGACCTCCGCCGCGGGAACCGGCCGTTCTGCGTGGTCGCGTCGGCGGGAACAACCGCCACCGGCGCCGTCGATCCCATCGAGCGCATCGCACGCGTGGCCCGGCGGCACAAGCTCTGGTTCCATGTCGATGCGGCCTACGGCGGACCGCTCCGCCTGTCGCCATCCCATCGATCCGTGGTGACCGGACTGGGAGAGGCGGACTCGGTCTCCCTCGACCCGCACAAGTGGCTCTACGCCCCGCTGGATGTCGGCTGCATCCTGTTCCGTGATCTCGACGCGGCCCGGGGAACGTTCGCCTCGCGCGGGGACTACGCCACCGTGTTCGAGTCCGGCGCCCGGGCGAGCTTCGCGTTCTTCGACCACGGCCCCGAACTGTCGAGACGGTTCCGGGCGCTGAAGGTCTGGATGATCCTCAAGTACCACGGCACCACACGGATCGGCCGCCGCATCGAGGAGGAGGTCGAGCTGGCCCGGCTGCTGGGCGGTGCCCTGCAGAATCAAGACGAACTGGAGCTGCTCGCCCCGGTTGACACCAGCATCGTCTGCTTCCGGTACGTGCCGCTGGCCCTGAGGCGTTCGCGTCCCGGCGCCCGCCGCCCGCGGTCCGGACGCACATTCCCGGAACAGACCGAGGCGGAGATCGACCGGCTCAACGAGAATCTGCTGCGCCATCTGCAGGCCGAGGGACGGGTCTACCTGTCCAACGCCCGGGTCCATGGTCGCTTCGCCCTGCGCGCCTGTCTGGTGAACTTCCGCACGACCCGGTCGGATATTCACGCCCTCATCGACGCCGTCGTGAAGGCGGGCGGCGAGCTGACGGCCCCGGCCGGGACCGTCAGAACAGGTTGAGCTTCACCTGGGCGGCCGCCGACATCATGTCCTTGTTCCACATCGGTTCCCAGACCAGATCCACGCGCGCATCCCGAACACCATGGACGGCAGCCACCTTGTACTCCACCTCCGGCGGCAACGAACCTGCCACGGGACACATCGGCGACGTCAACGTCATCTGGACCGCCACGTTGCGCTCCGGGTCGATGTGGATGCTGTAGACCAGCCCCAGCTCCCAGATATCCACCGGGATCTCGGGGTCGTAGCAGGTGCGCAGGGCCGCCACGATCCGCTGCCCCAGTTCCGGATCACCGACCACCTTGGCACCCGGCGGCTCGCTGTCCGACCGCGGGCCCTCGGCTCCCGCCGCCCCGCCACCGGGTCCGGAGTCCTCCACGGGAGGTCCGGACGCATCCGCGCTGGCCGGGGCGCCTGCCCTGGACGGCGTCGTCGACTCCCCGGTGGCGTTCGACGCCCGGGCCGGGTCGCCATCGGGATGCGGCGAACGATCTGGATCGCCGGCGCCACCGGCCGGGTCCATCGACCCGGGTCCGGCCATCGTTGGTTCAGGCTTGTTCATGGTCTCTCCCGTCGCATCCGGTTGCCCGCCCCGGCCTGTGCCGCTCCGGGACGCTGCAGGCGGAGCCGATCGTCATTCCGTCGTCGCCAGGGCATGCTTGCCCTCCAGCGCGGAGATCATGGTGTGCCAGCCGAGAATGGCGCACTTGATGCGGGCAGGATACTCGCGCACACCGGAAAACACGGAGAGTTTCCCCAGCCCGGCCGCGTCCGCCGCGGTCGCCGTCTCGTTGCCCGTGACCATGCAGTGAAAACTGTCGAAGAGCCGGCGCGCCTCGTCGATCGTCCGGCCCTTCACGGCGCCTGTCATCATGGACGTCGCCGCGGTCGAGATGGCGCACCCGACGCCCTCGAAGCTGATATCCCGGATCGTACCGTCGACGATCATCAGATACAGGTCGACCCGGTCACCGCAGAGCGGGTTGAACCCCTCGGCATGATGAGTGGCCCCGGGCATCTTGTGGAAATTCCGCGGGCGCTTGCCGTGGTCGATGATGACCTGGTGGTACAGCTCGCGAAGTTCCGGGATCATCCAAGGACCTCGATCACACGACGCACACCCGCCGCGAGCCTCTCCATCTCGTCCCGGGTGTTGTACAGAGCCACCGAGGCCCGCACCGTGGCCGCCACGTCGAAGTGGCGCATCACGGGCTGCGAGCAGTGGTGGCCCGTGCGCACGGCAATGCCCTCGCCATCGAGAAGCGTGCCGATGTCGTGAGGATGAACTCCCTCGACGACGAACGACAGAACGCCCGACTTGTGCGGCGCGGTGCCGATCAGGCGGACGCCCGGGATCTGGGAGAGAAGACGTGTCCCGTGCTCGATCAGGTCGTGCTCGTGCGCGCCCACCCGTTCCACACCGACAGCCTGGAGGTAGTCCACAGCCGCACCCAGACCGATCGCACCGGCCACGTTCGGGGTACCTGCCTCGAACTTGAAGGGCAGCTCGTTGTACACGGTCTTCTCGAACGTCACGGACAGGATCATATCGCCGCCCCCCTGGTACGGGGGCATGGCGGCCAGGTGCTCGGTCTTGCCGTAGAGGACACCGATGCCGGTCGGTCCGTACATCTTGTGGCCGGAGAGCACATAGAAGTCGGCATCCAGCTCGCGAACGTCGACCCTCTGGTGTGCAACCGCCTGGGCTCCATCCATCAGGACGACAGCGCCGTGGGCGTGAGCCAGCCGGGCCATCTCCTCGACGGGATTGACGGTCCCCAGGGCGTTCGACTGATGCGTCATCGCCACGATCCGGGTGCGGGAGGACAGCAGCTTCTCGTACTCATCCAGACAGAGGGCCCCGCGGTCGTCGATGGGGGCCACCCGCAGGGTCGCCCCGCGCTCCTCGCAGAGGATCTGCCACGGCACGATATTGGAATGGTGCTCCATGTTCGTGACCAGGATCTCATCGCCGGCGGCGACACGGGCTCGACCGTACGTGGCAGCCACCAGGTTGATTCCCTCGGTGGCCCCTCGCACCATGATGATCTCCCGGTCGTCGGCGGCACCGATCAGGCGCCGGACCTTGCCGCGGGCCGACTCGTACGACGTCGTGGCCCGGCCACTGAGGGTGTGGACACCGCGGTGCACGTTGGAGCAGTCGTGCCGGTAGAACCGATCCATCGCGGCAAGCACGGACTCCGGTTTCTGGGTGGTCGCCGCGTTGTCCAGATAGATCAGAGGATGGCCGTGAACCTGCTGGTCCAGGGCCGGGAAATCCCCACGCAGGGATTCCACATCCAGCGGTTCCGGCGCGCACGAGGCGGGGGCCGATGCCGCGTGACGTGAACTCATCTCCGTCCTCCCCCGCCCGTCTCGAGCGACGCGAGCAATGCCGCGCCGGCCCGGGCGTGCAGCGCCGGGATGCGCACCTTGTCCAGGATCTCACCGGCGAACGCCTCGACCAGGACACGCCGGGCGGTCCGGGGATCGAGCCCCCGCGAACGCAGGTAGAACATCATCGTCTCATCGAGCTGGCCCACGGTCGATCCGTGACGGCACTGGACATCGTCGGCGTAGATCTCGAGCTGGGGCGTGCTGTCCGCCAGCGCATCGCCGGACAGGAGGAGGTTCTTGTTGGCCTGCCAGGCGTTCGTCTTCAAGGCTTTCGACTCAACCCTGACATGTCCCGCGAACACGCCCCGCGCGTGACCGTCGAGAATGCCCTTGTAGAGTTCATGGCTCGTGCCATGCGGGCAGGCGTGGACGATGCGCGTGTGGTTGTCGACATGGGTCGTCCCGCCGGCGACATACAGGCCGTCGAGACAGCAGTCCGAACCGGGGCCGGTCAGGACGGCGTGCACGTCGTGCCGGCCCATGCCGGCGGAGCCTGTGAGCGACACCGCGTTCAGGTTCGCGTCCCTTGCCAGACGGATCTGGAACAGTCCGATGTGAGTCGCCGTGCCCGGCGCGCCATCCACCCGGATGTGCTCGACGACGGCTCCCGGGGCCAGGGCCAGGGTGGTGCGGGCGTTGGTGAACACGGGCCCCGGTCCGGCGCCGGCGTACTCCTCCACGAGCGTGCCGGTGGTGCCAGCGCCGGCGACGAGGACCGACCAGGGGTGGCTCACCAGCGGCGCGGCATCCGTGGACGCCACGAACAGCAGATGAATCGGCTCGTCGATCACCCGGCCTGGAGGAAGCAGCACGAAGGCTCCATCCGTCGCACAGGCCGCGTTCAGGTCGCCAAACCGCTGCGCCCCGGCATCCCCGAAACCCTCCAGGGACGCCTGCACCTCCCCGGCCCGCCGCCTCAGGGCATCGGCCAGGCTCATGGCGAGAAGCCCCTCGGGCAGTCGCCGGTGGTCGGAGAGGTCGGGGGCGAACCGGCCGTTGACGAACACCAGCCGGTGAGCCGGTTCGATCCGTCGGGTCTCCACGGCCGCGCGCGCCGACGCCGGCGCGGCGCCGGACGCCGCCGTCCATGCGGTCCGGGCCAGGCGGGCCACGGAGGTCGCCCGCCACGCCTCGTCCTTCGTCGACGGGAACCCGGCGGCACCGAAGCGCGCCATCGCCTCTTCCCGCCGGCTTCGCAACCACTCCGGCTCGCCGGCTCGCTCGCTCGCGGTGGCCGCGAAGCGCGCCAGGAACCCACCCATACCATCGGTCGCGGGCGCTGCGGTCGTCTGTCGCGCGTCGCTCATGCGCCTGTGGCCTCCGCCGCCGGCTCCGCCAGCCACGCATAGCCCTTCGCCTCGAGTTCGAGCGCCAGATCCTTGTCGCCCGACTTGACGATCCGCCCGCCGGAGAGAACATGGACGACATCCGGCACGATATGGTCGAGGAGACGCTGGTAGTGAGTGATGAGCACGACGCTCCGGTCACCGGAACGCAGCGCGTTGACACCGTCGCTGACGACCTTGAGAGCGTCGATGTCCAGCCCCGAGTCCGTCTCGTCCAGCACGGCGAGCCTCGGGGCGAGAACCGCCATCTGCAGGATCTCGTTGCGCTTCTTCTCACCGCCCGAGAAGCCCTCGTTCACCGGTCGCTGGAGCATCTCCTCCGGCATGCGAACGAGTTGCATCTTCTTCTTGACCAGATCGAGAAAATCGAACGCGTCCAGCTCTTCCTCTCCGCGATGCTTGCGGATGGCGTTGACCGCGGTCTTGAGGAAATACATGTTGCTGACGCCGGGAATCTCGACCGGGTACTGGAAGGCGAGGAAGATGCCCTCGCAGGCCCGCTCCTCCGGCGGCATGTCCAGCAGGTTCCGCCCCATGTAGGTGACCGTTCCCGAGGTGACCTCGTAACCCTCTCGACCTGCGAGTACGTGCGCCAGGGTGCTCTTGCCCGATCCGTTGGGCCCCATGATGGCGTGCACCTCGCCGGTCTTCACCTCGAGATCGAGCCCCTTGAGGATCTCCGTCTTTCCGACACGGACACGCAGATTGTGAACCGACAGCATGGTGTGATGTCTCCCTGGCGAGGCCGACGCCTCAGCCGACACTTCCCTCGAGACTGACCTCGAGGAGCTTCTGGGCCTCCACGGCAAATTCCATGGGCAGTTCCCTGAAGACCTCCTTGCAGAATCCATGGACAATCATGTTCACCGCATCCTCGGTCGAGATACCCCTCTGCTGGCAGTAGAAGAGCTGGTCCTCACCGATCCTGGACGTGGACGCCTCGTGCTCCATCTGCGCCGTCGAGTTCTTCACCTCGATGTACGGAAAGGTGTGCGCGCCACACTGGTCGCCGAGCAGCAGCGAATCGCACTGGGAGTAGTTGCGCGCACCGTGGGCTCCCTTGAGGATCTTCACCATGCCCCGGTAGGCGTTCTGCCCTCTGCCCGCGGAGATGCCCTTGGAGATGATGGTGCTGCGCGTGTTCCTGCCGATGTGGATCATCTTGGTGCCGGTGTCCGCCTGCTGGCGGTTGTTGGCCAGTGCCACCGAGTAGAACTCGCCGACGGAATGGTCTCCCTGGAGAATGCAGCCGGGATACTTCCAGGTGATGGCCGAGCCGGTCTCCACCTGTGTCCAGGAGATGCGGGCGTTCTCCATGCACCGGCCTCGCTTGGTGACGAAGTTGTAGATGCCGCCCCGGCCCTCGGCATCGCCCGGGTACCAGTTCTGCACGGTGGAGTACTTGATGGTCGCGCCGGGCAGGGCAACCAGCTCGACGACCGCCGCGTGGAGCTGGTTCTCATCGCGCATCGGCGCGGTGCACCCCTCGAGGTAGCTCACCGTGCTGCCCTCGTCGGCGATGATCAGGGTCCGCTCGAACTGCCCGGTCTTCGCCGAGTTGATGCGGAAATAGGTGGACAGTTCCATCGGGCAGCGGACTCCAGCGGGGATGAAACAGAACGACCCGTCGCTGAAGACGGCAGAGTTGAGCGTGGCGAAGAAGTTGTCCGAGTAGGGAACGACCGACCCCAGGTACTTCCTCACCAGGTCGGGGTGCTCACGCACCGCCTCGGAAAACGAGCAGAAGATGATGCCCAGCTCGCCGAGCTTGTCCTTGAAGGTGGTGGCCACCGACACCGAGTCGAACACCGCATCCACCGCCACTCCGGCCAGCGCCTCCTGCTCGTGCAGGGGAATGCCCAGCTTCTCGTAGGTGCGCAGCAGTTCCGGGTCGACCTCGTCGAGGCTCTTGGGGCCGTCGCCGGCCTGGCCCGGCGCCGAGTAGTAGATCATGCCCTGGTAATCGATCGGAGGATAGGTCACGTGCGCCCAGGTCGGCTCGGTCATCTTCAGCCAGTGCCGGTAGGCGGTCAGACGCCACTCGAGCATGAACGGCGGCTCGTCCTTCTTGGCCGAGATCATCCGGACGACGTCCTCGCTCAGGCCGGGCGGCACGGTGTCCGCATCGATGTCGGTGACGAAGCCGTAGCGATAGTCCTGTTCCGTCAGCTTGCGCAGCTCGCGGTTCGTCTCCGGCGCGGCGGTGTCGACCGGGTCGTCTGCGCGGGCCGCGACGGGCCCGGCTGCCGCCACGCGGTCCTGAACGGGGGCTGCGTCGGGCGTGATCGGATCGACGGCGCCGGCAGATCTCTTCTTCGTCGGAGTCATGATGCCTTCCTGATGGCCCTCGAGCCTGGTGTGCTGCTGTCTCGCTTCTCCGGCTTCACTTTCATCTCCGGGGGAACGTCCCGGCAGCCCAGACAGGTGTGCCCCCCACGCGGGTCAGGAGAGGGCGCGGCACCGAGCTGGCCATGTGGGCCAGGGTGATCTTCTCCAGTGCCTGCCAGATGGCCCGGTTGACCAGCTCCCAGTTGCCGCGGACCTGGCAGACGTCGCCGATGTTGCAATCGTCCGGTGCCTTCCCGGTGCACTCGGTCAACCCCATCGGCCCCTCGAGGGAGCCGATGATGTCGGCCACCGAGATCGAATCGGCGCGGCGGGCCAGGCGGTAGCCGCCATGCACACCGCGATGGGAATCGAGCAGGCCGGAGCGCATCAGTTCCTTGAGCACCTTCTTGACCATGGGCAGCGACAGATTGACCTCATCCGCCACCTCCCGGGCACTGCTGGGCAGGTCGTCCAGACGCCCGGCCAGGTAGGTCAGGATGACGATGCCGTAGTCGGTTTCCTTGGACAGCCGCAGCATGCGAAGGTGTGCCTCACCTGTCTGGATCGGATTGAAAGAAGACTGACGAGGTCCTCATTCAAAAGAGTAGCAACCCCGTCCTCTTTTGACAAGGGCTGGCATGGCCGCGGGATACCGGTCCGTCCGTCCCCGGAATGGGACACCCCGCCCCATCACCAGGTCAGGAACCGGCCGCGGTGGCCTCCGGGTGAACGGCCAGCCAGAGAACGAGGTCCACCAGCGCCTCCTGGTCACGCTCGTCGATCACCTCGATGGCGGAGTGGGAATATCGCCCCGGCCACGACAGTGGCAGGTCCGGGGCGTCCTGCCCGACGAACACCGAGCCATCATTCCCTCCGCGTCCGACGCCGGTCTGGACCGGTATGTTCGCTGCCACCGCCCCCGCAAGGACGGTGCGCACGATATCCAGCGGCGCCAGGCTGGACGTGTCCACGGCCCGCAGCACGGCCCCGGCCCCCAGCAAGGCGAGCCCGAAGCGCGCATTCTCCAGCGGTGAGTCCGCCGAGACGAAGGTGTCCACCGCGAAGACCGTGTCCACCGCCAGCCGCGAGGCCAGCTCGCGCGATCCTTCGAGGCCGACCTCCTCCCGGGTGACCCAGGCAAATGTCAGACGCCCGGCCGCGGGCCTTGCGTCCTTGCCGAGAAAGCCTGGTGGGACGATCCGATCCGGTGAGGCCGGGTGCGAGGAGAGCGCCAGACGATGAAGTGCCGCGATCAGCACGGCAGATCCAGCGCGATCGTCGACAGCCCGGCCATAACCCCGGTGCGCCCCGAGCCCGCGAAACTGCTTCGGCACCGTGACCGGGTCTCCCACCGCGATTCCCAGCGCCGCGGTGTCCTCGGGATCCGTCGTGGCCACATCCACACGCAGCGTGGCCGCATCGATCCGTTCCACCAGCGGCAGCGGTGCGGGGTTGCTCCCTCCGGCACCCTCCGTCCCCGCCGGCTCTCTCGCCCGGACCAGAACACCCGGCACCACGCCGCTCGCCGTGTGGACATGCACCGGCCGGTCGACCACGGCACTGTCATAGAACCCGCCCCGTCGTTCGACGGTCAGGCGACCGCCGGCGTCGATCCCGGTGACGCGGTAGCCGGTCTCGTCCAGGTGGGCCACGAACAGCAGGTGGGGTGAGCCGTGGCCGATGTCGAGGACGAGGTTGCCCGACGGGTCCTCTTCCAGGTCGTCGTCGAAACGATGCGGCAACATGCGGCGCACGACGTCACGCACGGCGGTCTCGTGACCGGACACGCCGGCAGTCTGGATGAGGGCGGGCATGTGTGCAAACGGCCGGCGCCCGTCGGCGGGAAACAGGCGGGCCGGCGTGCGCCAGGCCGGCGCATCCGGGCCGGGCGCATCGATGCCCCGGGCCCGCCGTCGCGGTCGAACCCGTCTCATCAGGCGGGCCAGCGATCGCACCACGTCCGGGCTCACGGTCTCGGCCAGGGTATCGAGCCGGACCACCGGCACCCGCACGAGGGTCACGGCTGCCGCGACGGCAGGCAGACCAGACGGCACCGGCACCGGTCCGACCACGTGGATGGGGATCGTCGACTCCGGTGCGGAAAGCCGTTCGGCCACCTGGCGAACCTGCTCCATGGCAGGGTCGTCCGCCGCGTCCGCGCCGGCAGGGATCGCCGGCGCAATCTCGAACGCTCCGCCGGTGTCCGCCGGATCCACCAGCACGATGCCACCGCCTGCGGCCCATGCGGCCAGCGCCGGACCGGTGGCCACCAGCCCCCGATGAAGAAAGCGGCTCTGCGCGGCAAGCACCAGCGCCGCCACACCGGCCGGCCGGCGCGAGGCGACGAGCGCCGCGGCCAGGGCGGCTCGCCGGCCGATCCCGACGCCGGTCACCGCACCTGGAGGCAGGATCTGTGGCGTCACGCGCGCCACGACCCGGTCCAGGATGGCGGTGCCGTTCTCCCCGGGTCTCGTGGCGCCGGTGTCGACATAGAGCGACGCCGGAGCGGCCGGCGGCGGGAATCCGCTCCGGCCGCCCTGCAGATGAATGGAGGGCAGCGCCACGACACCCGGGAGCGCTCCCCCGGCGGTCAGCACCCACGCCTCGGACCCGGCCATCTGACGATGGAAGGCTGCCGGCAGACCCGGGCGCGATACCGGCTCCACGCTCATCGGCGCCGGCGGCGGCGCCGGCAG
>JBHHZI010000112.1:0-11032 GCA_046757965.1 Acidobacteriota bacterium
GTGCGGTCGTTTTTTTGTGCCCCGAGTGTAGCCTATACTAACGACTGATTAGTAACTACGGCGTCGGTGGTTTTGGTCTTGATCAGATCTATCTGCGCGTCAAGACGTCGATTGGCCGGTTTGCCAGACCCATCGTCGTTGTCGGCGTGCTCACCACCGATCTGGACCGGAGCGTGCTGACGTTCCGGACAGGACCAAAGCCGTATTTCGTCTTGTCCGGGGACAGACTCGAACTGCGAGGTGCTCCCATGGTGGAGAATTCCTTCGAATGGAACGCTCGTCTGGCTCCCAGGGTAAACAGCTACCTCCTGTCATTCATGCCCATCGTCTGGTTACGATTTGGCAACACGCAGGATATTGCCGAACTGCCCTACCGTCGTGATGAGAAACGGAGGCTCAATGCAGCGATCATCGATCGCATCGTTGACGAGACCACGCAGCGCGGCTCCCCGCTCCTCTTCGTCGTGTTCTCCGCCCGCCTGAAATCGGAAACGACCGGGTGGCGAGAAACATTTCTGGCCAGCCATTTCGACCGCGGGAAAGTCCCGTGGATCGACACCCGCGAGTTGCTGCGGTACATGGCCGAACACGAACAACGGCCGGTGCCCAGCTACGTGCTTGACGATGGGCACCTGAACCCGAGGGGAAATCGCACAGTGGCTGACGCCGTCGCAGCGTTTCTCACGCGGCAGCATAGCGTGCCGATGCGAACGGGCGCCTCCCTTGATGCGACCATGGCCACCGAAGGCACACATCTCTTTCACGCCGTTGGACTGTCCGGCCAGTGACCGCTTGACCCGATTGTCTTTCCCGGCGCATCAATTGACGGCATCACAGGCCTCTGCGCCTGAGAACGTCGTGATAGACAGCCGCCATCCCGCTCGCGGTTGATCGCATCGAGAATTGTTCCTCAACCCAACGTCGTCCGTTGTCGGCCAGACGTGCGGCCAGGTCGGCATCCTGAACCAGCGAGCCGATCGCGGCCGCCAGCGACTCTGGATTCCCTGGTTCCGCCAGAAGACCGGTCACGCCGTTGTCGATGATCTCCCGTCCTCCACCGGCGTCGCTGGCGATGACCGGCTTTGCCAGCGCCATCCCTTCGGTGATCACGCGGCCAAAAGGCTCAGGCGTGATGGAGGTATGGACAAGGATGTCGACCTCCTCGGCGATGTAGGTCTCGATCTCCTCGATGTGACCGGTGAACCGGATCGTGTCATCGAGACCCAGCTCGTGTACGAGTTCGCGTAACCTCTCCGCGAAGCGGGCGCCGTCGCCCGAACTCGGATTCCCCACAATCGCGAACGTGACCTCGGGGTAACTGGAGTGCAAGATGGCCGCCGCCCGCACGAACACATCCTGCCCCTTCCATTCCTCCAGCCGGCCCACAACCGCCACTCGCAACGGCCGCGGCAAGCGGCGGCCATCTCTTGGGTGATGGCGGGGGACCGGGATATCCACACCATCGTACACGATGTTCACGTTCCGGGTCCAGGCCTGCGGAAGGAACCGGGTGAAGACCGAGTCGGACATGCACACCACCTGGTCCGCAAGTACCGACGTCACCTTGTCGATGAATCCGAGCCTGTAGATCAATCGCTCCGAGACGATGACCGGTACGCCACACATCACGGCCGCCCAGACGGCATAACCATTCGACCCCACGCGGTCATTGGCATGAACCAGATCGATCCTGTGGCTTCGAATGATGCTAGAGAGCTCTCGCGCCCGGCCGAGATCTGTGATTAAGGCCTTGCGCAAGCGGTAGAAGGCAGCCCGAAGTGAGTACGGTACGACCTGCTGGCTCATTCTAGTCATGGGACCGTGGCCTTTTTCCGGCCTGGCACCGCGGTCGACCAGCTCGCCAAAACGGATGACCCGACATGACAACCGCTCGAAGTCGGCTATGATCGGGCTTTCCGACCCCCGGGCGAACGTCACAAATGGACGATACAGATCCCGGTCCAGCGCGCGAATGAGGTGATACAGGCACCGTGTCGACCCACCGACAGTTCCCGAGTCGTTCTCGACATAAAGAACGTTCACCGGCCGCTGATGCCGTGCGCGCGGGACCACGCCATCATCATGGTCGGAGCAACTCAAAACAACGTGTAGATGAACGGCGCCACCGGACTGCTGGCGGTCACGACCAGCAGGAGACCGAGCAATAGGAGCAGCAGGACGATCGGCATCAGCCAGTATTTCTTGCGCTGACTGAGGAACTGCCAGAACTCCTTCAGAATCGCGATACGTGCCATTGTCGCCTCACCCCGTCGCTCAGAATTGCTTCCCGTAGCGCTCCAGAGATGGATCCGGCGCATCCTTCGCGATCCAGTACGATTCCCGGCCATCCTTCCACGCCCTGTCGAGCATCTTCTTGCCGAACAGCCGCAGGACAACGGATATCGGCGTGAAGACCAGATAGAAGAAGATCGTGAGGATGATGGTGGATGTGACCACCGACATCACTCCTGCAAATCTCATCCACAACCGGAAGAACCGCAACCAGACAGGAAAGGCCACGACCGCGCAGAGGACGGCCGCGCCGGCGGCCGACACGGCGACCACGGCGCGAACTCGATGCCCGCCGATGAACTCGAAGCCGGCCGCAAGAAGGCACAGGATCACCGGCAGAATGATGGCAAACTGCCGCGCCTGCCGGGTCTCGGATGGTTTCTTTCGGGACATGCGGCCTCTCAGTCCAGCTCGAACTGGTCCTGCCAGCTCGTATCCAGAGCCGGCAGATCCTGTTGCGTCCGGTCGATCACATATTTTCCCAGCACAAGATAATCCATGTTGGTCCGCGCGAAACACCGGTAGGCATCTTCCGGTGTGCAGACGACCGGCTCACCACGCACATTGAATGACGTGTTCACCACCACAGGGCAACCCGTGCGCTCGTGGAAGGCCTTGATAAGCCGGTGATAGCGCGGGTTGCCGGTCGCCGTGACGGTCTGGATCCGGGCGGAGTAGTCCACATGGGTGACCGCGGGAATCTCGGACCGGATGGTCTTCAGCTTGTTCAGTCCGATGGCTCCGTTGTCCGCTGCACGGGTCCGCCGGGCCGGATGGACTGCGGAGACGAGGAGCATGTACGGGCTATCACCATCCAGTTCGAAGTAGTCACTGACGTGCTCCCTCATCACGGATGGGGCGAACGGGCGAAACGACTCCCGGAACTTGATCTTCAGGTTCATCGTCGACTGCATGGTGCGGCTACGGGCATCACCCAGGATCGACCGCGCCCCCAGGGCGCGGGGACCGAACTCCATGCGTCCCTGGAACCAGCCGATGACCTTCTCCTCGGACATCAGTCGGGACACCCGGTCGACGAGTTCCTCGAAATCATCGAAATGCTCGGCATCGATCCGCTGTTCCGCGATGAACTGCCCGATCTCCGTGTCACTGAACTCAGGGCCCAGCAGTGTTGACTTCTGACTATCCTGCCGGCCATCGACGACCCGTTCCCCGTTCAGGAGTTGATGGTGGACGAAGAGGGCCGCGCCCAGGGCCCCGCCCGCGTCCCCTGCCGCGGGCTGGATCCAGATCCTGTCAAAGGGTCCCTCGCGCAGGATGCGGCCATTGCCGACGCAGTTGAGCGCCACACCGCCGGCAAACACCACATCGCCGCACCCGGTCGCCTCGCGAGCATGATTCGCCACCGCCAGCATGACCTTCTCCGTGACCACCTGGATCGAGGCGGCAAGGTCCATCTCGCGCTGCGTAAGGCGCGATTCCGGTGTACGGCGCGGACCGCCGAAGAGCCTGGCGAACCGGCGATTCGTCATTCGCAGTGCCTGGCAGTACGAGAAGTAGCGCATGTTGAGGTGGAACGACCCGTCTTCCTTCAGATCGATCAGTTCATCGAGAATCAGGTCGGCGTATCTCGGGTTTCCATACGGCGCCAGACCCATCAGCTTGTACTCGCCGCTGTTGACCTTGAAGCCGGTGAAGTACGTGAACGCCGAATACAGCAGCCCGAGGGAGTGGGGAAAGTGGATCTCCTTCAGGAGCCGGATGCGGTTCCCTTCACCCCGCCCGACGCTGGCGGTGGCCCACTCACCCACGCCGTCCATCGTGATGATGGCGGCACGCTCGAACGGCGACGGGAAGAAGGCGCTGGCCGCATGAGACTCGTGATGTTCGGTGAACAGGATCGAGCCATCGTATTCGAGCTCATCGGCGATGTTGTCCCGGGTCCACAGCTTCTGCTTCAGCCAGAGGGGAACGGCCGACAGGAACGACCTCAGACCGAACGGTGCATACGCCGCATAGGACTCGAGAAGACGCTCGAACTTGACGAGTGGCTTGTCGTAGAAGACAACGTGATCCAGCTCCGTGGCACTCGCCAGCCCGCCTGCTTTCAGACAATACGCCGCGGCCGCCGCCGGAAACTGATGGTCGTGCTTCTTGCGTGTGAATCGCTCTTCCTGGGCCGCGGCAATGACCTCACCATCCACCACGAGACAGGCGGCGCTGTCGTGGTAATACGCGGAGATGCCGAGAATCCTGCTCACGTCACCCAGGTTTCCTGCATGCTCGCCCTCGTCGGCCAGTGGATCCTACATGGATGACCACGATATGCGGCGAGCCCCCTCGCGTCGTGCATCGCGACAGACGGTGGCCACAGGACGCCCCGATCCGGCTCACCGGTCACGCTCATTGCACTGGGACTCCAGTCTTCCTGACACAGCGATGTACTCGTCCCGGCGATCGCCGATCGCGAAGAATCGCCGACAGATGGGCGGCGATCAACATCCCGGGCCTCCACCCACGGACGCCAGTGTACGATATCCGGGCCCGCCATCATGGAACTCGCGCCCCGGCACCGGTGCGATCATAGAGGGCAAGATGCTCCCTCGCCATTCGCGCCGCCGAGAATCTATCCCGGACGCGCGACGAGGCCTCCAGCGCCTGCTCACGAGCGAGCGGAAGCTTCGAGAGCACCTGACCGACCGCGTTCGAGATGTCCTCGAACGACGCCGAGCGAATCAACCCTCCCAGTTTTCCGTCCTCGAGGACAGTGCGATGCACAGGGATGTCGGAGGCAACCACAGGTATGGCTGCTGCCAAGGCTTCGATCACCGACATCGGCAAACCCTCCCATCGGGACGGCAGGACGAACAGGTCACAGCTCTTCAGCAGCGACGGAACGTCCTTCCGGTACCCAGCGAGCTTCACTCTGTCCTCCAGGTGTAGCATGTGGATCTCACTCATCAATCTGCTCTCGAGTGGACCGGCACCGGCGATGATCAGACGGACATTCGAGTCGCTCGCCCCGAGTCTTGCCACGCTCCGGATCAGGTTGATCTGATTCTTCTGCTCCGTCAAGCTGGCCACGTTCAGGAGGACTCTCGTAGATGGCTCCCAGCCATGCTCCGCCCTGATCCGTCCCCGCTCCGGAGGAACATCCAGCCGAGAGAAATCAATCCCGTTCTCGATGGTCACGACATGCCCGGCATCGGCCATCCCCGAGTCCACTGCCCAGTTACGAACCTCGTCATGGACGGCCACCACACGATCGTATCTGCGGTACGCGTTTCGACGGACGCGATTCCTCAGACGGTCGGCGACGCGTTTGCTCTTGAACTGCGCATATGTGTTGTGGATCGTGTGAATCAGGGCCTCCGGCTGCGCTCGACGGGCAGCGGCAATGCACTCGACGTCTGGCCCCATGAGATGCGTGTGGATGACGTCAAAGTGTTCCCGGCGAAAAAAGCTGCCGATCGTCTGTCGGCCGCGGTAGCGATCCAACACCCATCTCGGCGACCGAACCGACCGGATGGGCACCCCGAGCTGGCACACTCGAAGGCCGGATAGCTCGAACGTCTTCAGCATGTTGCCACCCCTCGCGAGGCTCACGATGGAGACGTCGTGCCCCGAACCGTCGAATCGACGCGCAAGTTCCAGGACCACTCTTTCCGCACCTCCGACGACGAATTTCTGCAGAATCAGACCGATCTTCATTCCGCACCTTCGAGACCCGGCATCACCTCACGTACTGAGGCATGTGAACCACCTGCTCCCCACCCTCCGCCACCCGGCGTCTCGATGATGAGGCGGTCTCCGGCGGCCATCTGCCGCCGGCACTTGGCGCCCAGCCTCTCCTCCCGGTCTGTGTCCGCCCGCACCAGCGTGTTGCGGCCTGGCGCGCCGTCCGACCCGCCGGCCAGTCCCCACGGGCCGCGGGCGCGCCGTTCCGTGATCAGGGTGAGTTCCGCATCGGCAAGAAAAAGATACTCTCGCACCAGGCCGGCGCCACCCGGGTACCGGCCGGCCCCGCCACTCCCATGCCGGATCGCGTAGCGCTCGACCCGCACCGGCAGCGCGTGCTCGATGGCCTCCACCGGTGTGTTGAGGGAGTTGGTCATGTGGCTGTGCCGGGCGCTCATGCCGGGACCGTCGGGCCGGCCTCCATGGCCCCCGGCGAGGGTCTCGTAGTAGGTGAACGGCCGGCCGTTGCCGGGGCGGACACCGCCGAAGGCCACATTGTTCATGGTGCCCTGAGACGCCGCGGCAACGCGGTCGGGCAGCGCCTGCGCCAGGGCGCCGAGCACCACGTCGACGAGCCGCTGGCTGGTCTCCACGTTGCCGCCGGCCACCGCCGCGCCGGCCGGTGGATCGAGCAGGGAGGGCGACGACACGATCACGTCGAGGGGCGCGTACAGCCCCGCGTTCGACGGCGCGTCGGCGTCGAGCAGAGTTCGAAAGGCGTAGTACACCGCTGAATTCGCGATGGCGGGAACGGCGTTGATGCCTCCACCGGCCGGGCCGCCGGTCCCGGTGAAATCGACGCGGGCGACCTCTTCTTCCACCGTCACCGCGACCACGAGCGGGAACGGTCCCCCGCCGCACCCGTCGTCTTCCATGACGTCCTCGAACCGGTAGGTTCCGTCCGGGAGCGAGGCGATCAGCGCCCGCATGGAGCGCTCGGCGCGGGCCAGCAGGTGCTGCCCGTACGCCATCACCTCGGCCTCGCCCCGTCGCCTCACGAGGTCCGCCAGGCGCCGCTTCCCCACTGCCAGAGCGGCGGCCTGGGCGTCGAGGTCGCCCGTGCGCTCGATGGGGGTGCGCACGTTGGCCAGCAGCAGCCGGTGGGTCTCGGTCACCGGGACGCCGGCGCGGACCCAGTGCACCGGCGGGATCACCAGTCCCTCCTGGAGCAACTCGCCGGCGATCGGCATCGAACCGGGCGTGGCGCCGCCGATGTCGGCATGGTGGGCCCTCACCGCCAGGAAGAAGGCCGGGGCCGCCGCGTCCGCCCCGAACCAGGGAGCCACCATGGGGAGATCGGGGAGGTGCGTGCCGCCGCGAAACGGGTCGTTGAGGAGAATGATGTCTCCGCGCTCCATGCGCGTCTCCGCAATGGCCGCGGCCACCGATGCGGGCATCGAGCCGAGATGAACGGGAATGTTCTCGCCCTGGGCGACCATGCGTCCGGCGCCGTCGAAGAGCGCGCACGAGTAGTCGCGCCGCTCGGTGATGTTGGGCGAGATGGCCGTCCGGCGCAGGGTCACTCCCATCTCCTCGGCCAGGGCGGCGAACAGGTGCCGGTAGACCTCGAGCGTGACGGGGCTGGCACTCATGACGTCACCGCGGGCTGACGGGCGTCACGACGCCGCAGTCGCAGATTCCCGAGGCCGTCGACCCGGGCGGCCCAGCCGTCCGGAACCAGCGTCGTGGCGCCGTCCTCGGCCACCACCGCGGGGCCCAGCACGGTCTGCCCCGGCGTCAGCTCTTCCCGCCGGAAGAAACCCGCCTGACGCCGGGCCCGGTCGATCCAGACCATCTCCTGCGCAGGCGCGGTCACGATCTCCGTGACCTCCTCCCGGGCGGCCGGTTCGGGTGCGGTGAGGCGCCCGATCGCCCGGACCCGCAGGGTGACCAGCTCGATGGCCGCATCCGGGCGCGCATGGCCGTGACGCGCGGCATGGGCCGCATGGAACGCGGCAGCGGGATCGCTGCCATCGGGGACCCCGATCTCGAACGACTGGCCGGCGTAGCGCAGATCGAGCGTGCGGCGAAACTCCACCTTGGCGGCATCGAATCCCTCGCCGGCCATCTGCTCGCCGAGGTGCCTCTGCAGCGGCGCAGCGAGGGATTCCCGGTCGGCGATTCCCACCGCGGCCAGCGGCCGGAGCACGGTGGCGGCTCCGTCGAGGACCACGTCGGCATGAACCATCCCGGCCGCCGAGAACACGCCGGCATCGGGCGGCACGACCACCTCCGGGATGTCCAGGCCGGCGGCCACCTCCGCGGCATGGAGGCCACCGGCGCCGCCGAACGACAGCAGGGTGAAGTCCCGCGGGTCATATCCCCGGGCCAGCGACACCACGCGGATGGCTCGCTCCATCGCCGCGTTGGTCACCTGGACGATGCCGGCGGCGGCGGCGTGGAGGTCCAGCCCCAGTTGATCCGCCAGGGCGCCGACCGCCCGTCTCGCCCGCTGCGCGTCGAGGCGAACGCTCCCGCCGAGAACCATCGACGGCGCCAGTCGGCCCAGCACCACCTGGGCGTCGGTGACGGTCGGCTCCTCACCCCGTCCGTAGCAGGCGGGCCCGGGTTCGGCCCCGGCCGACCGGGGACCCACCACCAGGGCCCCGCCGCTGTCGCGCCGGGCGATGGACCCGCCCCCGGCGCCGATGGTGTGCAGGTCGATGAGCGGCACGCCGACGGCGTATCCTGCGACGGATGCCTCGGTGGTCACCGCCGGCTCCCCCTCGCACAGGGCGACATCGGTCGATGTCCCGCCCATGTCGAAGGTGACGAGGCGGGTGACGCCACTCCGGCGCCCCCACGTCGCCGCACCGACCACCCCGGCGGCCGGCCCCGACAGCAGGGTATGGACCGCCGCTTCTCCCGCCCGGGACGCCGAGAGAATGCCCCCGTTGGAGCGAAAGACGGCGAGACGCGCCGGGAGAAGCTGCTGTTCCAGGCGTTCGAGATAGGCCGACATCACCGGCGCGACAGCCGCATTCACCACCGTCGTGGAGGCTCGCTCGAATTCCCGGTGTTCCGGCAGGACGCGGCTGGAAAGGCTCGCCACGCCGCCGGCAGACTCGATGACAGCGGCCGCCTGGTCCTCGTGCTCGGAGCCGGCGTAGGAGTGGAGAAAACAGACGGCGAACCTCTCCACCCCGTCCGCCACGGCGGCGCGCACGGCCGCATGCAGCCCACCGGTCTCCAGGGGCTGGATCTCCTCGCCGCCGGGGCCGAGACGGCCGGGGACCCCGATGCGGTCCTGCCGGGCCACCAGCGGCGTGGGAGGGAGAATCGACGCGTCATAAAGAGCCGGCCGCGCCTGGCGCCCGAGGTCGAGGAGATCCTCGAAACCCGCATTGGTCACCAGCGATACCCGGGCCGTCCGGCCCTCCAGGAGGGCATTGGTGGCCACGGTGGAGCCGTGCACGACGGTGGCGGTCGGCGGCAGACCCCCGCCGGCAGGATCGCCGGTCGCCGCCTCGAGACGGCCGGCCCCGGCAGCCAGGATCGCTCTCAGACCCTCGACCACTGCCCGGGACGGGTCGTCCGGGGTCGAAGGTACCTTGTGGCTGAACCGCCTCCCCGCCGCCTCCCACACCAGATCGGTGAAGGTTCCGCCGGTATCCACACCAATCCGCACCATGAGTCGATTATACTGGCGCCGTCCCGTGCTTCCGGCGAAACCAGCCGGGAAGCCGGCCGTATCTATCGAGGGAACCGGTCCGCTCACGGTGCCGGCCCCCTGTCCCGGGGGAAGTTTTCACATCTACAGGCAGGATCCTTGCCGGTGGGTTGCGGGTCCTGGCCTTTCACGTCAGAGGTGAGTCGCATGGCCAATCTGAAGTTCCACGCAGCCTGGCGCCGTTCCGGGTTGATCCTCGGTGTCCTGGTGACCCTCCTGGCCGCCACGCCGGGGTTCACACAGGATCTGGCGTCATTCGAGCAGAAGACCACCACCCACGTGCTGGATAACGGCTGGACGTTCATCATCGTGGAACGGCCCGTGGCCCCGGTGTTCTCCTTCACCACCTACGCCAACGTGGGTGCGGCGCAGGAAGTGCCGGGCATCACGGGCCTGGCACACATGTTCGAGCACATGGCGTTCAAGGGCACGCCGAACATCGGGACCAAGGACTACAAGAGCGAGAAACGCGCCATCGAGGAGCTGGAAGCGGCGTACCAGGCCTGGCAGGACGAACGACTGTCGAGGAATCCGGACCAGGAGAGGCTGGCCCAGCTCTCCGCACGCTTCGAGGAGAAGCAGAAGGCCGCCGATCAGTACGTGGTCAACAACGAGTTCGGGGACATCCTGTCACGTGAGGGCGGCACCGGGCTCAACGCGTTCACCAACTCGGACGTCACCGGCTACTTCTATTCGTTGCCGGCGAACAAGCTCGAGTTGATGGCCTTTCTCGAGTCCGAGCGCTTCATGCACCCGGTGTTTCGCGAGTTCTACAAGGAGCGCGACGTCGTCATGGAAGAGCGGCGGATGCGCACCGAGAGCAGCCCCATCGGGCGCCTGGTCGAAGAGTTCCTTGCGGCGGCCTATCTGGCGCATCCCTACGGGCAACCCACCGTGGGGCACCGTAGCGACCTGCAGAGCTTCACCCGGGAGGACGCCCTCGACTTCTACGACAAGTACTACGTTCCGAGCAACGTGGTGATGTGCCTCGTGGGCGACGTCGATCCCCAGCGCGTGCGCCAGCTGGCCGAGAAGTACTTCGGCGACTGGAAGCGAGAGCCCACGCCCGAGCCCGTGCGCACCGTGGAGCCCCCCCAGAAGGGGGAGCGTCGAGTGGTCGTGCGCGATCCGGGTCAGCCTTTCTACATCATTGGATACCACAAGCCGGCCGCCACCGATCCCGACGACGCTGCCTACGACGTCCTGGTGGAACTTCTGGCCAACGGACGCAGCAGCCGAATCCACAAGCGTCTGGTCAAGGAGGAGAAAAAGGCGGTGGCCGTGGGCGCCCTCACCCAGTTCCCCGGCCTGCTCTACCCGGGCTTGCTCGTGGCCTTCACCAGGTTGGCCAGGACCAGGGCCAGGTTGCGC
>JBHHZI010000113.1:0-10942 GCA_046757965.1 Acidobacteriota bacterium
CGGCGCAGCCGCCGCTCTGGCAATTGAGGCGCGCGACTTGGAGCGAAACCACCCTCACGCCGCCCCTCCAGCCACCACCACCGTCGCCAAACCCACTGTGCAATAATCCCAGACCCCCGCGTCTACCATATGGAAGCACGAATCACGAGTCCCGCCGGAACCTGGAGGTGACAGATGAGACAAGCACTTACGAGATCGACGACGGCGGCCGCGGTCTTCCTCAGGTCGTCGAGATCGGTGAACGGATGCATAAAGCCCCCAAGAATATCATGCCGGTATCGCGTCAAGGCGACGGGGTGGTCGACCCGACTCGTGCTCGCCGGGCGGCCACACGATCAAGACGCCGCCGGCGGCGGGTCCTCGACGCCGCCTGCCGGCGCACCTCGTCCGGCGAGCACGCGAGGATCGACGGCACCACCGCGGCGGGCCGCCCCTCCTCGCCGAGCGCCACGATGGTGAGATAGGCCGTGCAGGTATGCTGGCGCTCGCCGGTGAGGGGCGCCTCCGACCACACCTTGGCGCCGACCTCCATCGAGGTTCGCCAGGCGTTGTTGACCTGTGCGACGACCTGGAGAATATCCCCGAGACGGACCGGATGGATGAAATCCAGGCTGTCGACGGAGGCGGTGACGACAGGAGCCCGGCAATGGCGCAATGCCGCGATGGCCGCGGCCTTGTCGATGATCTCCATGACGCGGCCGCCGAACACGTTGCCGTGTGTGTTGGTGTCCTCGGGAATGACCAGGGTGGTCATCTCCACACGGGAGTCCGACGCGGGGCGCGATTCACGGTCTGCGTCGCGGGAGGACATCGAGGCCAGCTTACCATTCCCCGGCCGGAACCGGTCGGGGACGCGGCTCTCGCAACCCTCTCCTCCGGATCTCGTATGGATCCCGTGACCGGCGTATTCCCCGGGGGCGGGCCGGAGCGGGACGTGTGGTGACACGAAGAAACGGGCTGCTGATTCTTGGGGTGC
Organism: Acidobacteriota bacterium; assembly: GCA_046757965.1. Taxonomy (GTDB): domain Bacteria; phylum Acidobacteriota; class Polarisedimenticolia; order SMYD01; family SMYD01; genus JBHHZI01. The sequence continues at coordinate 977 of JBHHZI010000113.1, forward strand.
TGGCCGGATCCCTCCTCCTCGTGGTGGTGGGTCTGGGGATTCTCTTCTCCGCCGACGGGGTGCCGGATCACGCGGTGCTGCGCCTGACGCTGCGTGACACGTTCCCGGAGACCGGGGGAAACGGATTCCTCGATCGCCTCCTGGGCTGGCGAACCCCCACGGTGCTGGACGTGGTCACCGCCCTGGACGCAGCGTCGGACGACGGGCGCGTCCCGGCAGTGCTCCTGAGGGTGCCGGGCCGGGTCTGCTGTGGCCTCGAACGATTTCAGGAGGCCCGCCAGGCGATACACCGGTACCAGGCGGCGGGCGGGCACGTGACCGCCGTCCTCGAGGGGGGCTGGCTCCCCGAGTATTACCTGGCCTCGGCGGCGGACGAGGTCATCCTTCTGCCGGGGCAGAGTCTCGACCTGACCGGCCTGGTCATGATGGTGCCCTTCCTGCGGGGGACGCTCGATCTCGTCGGCGTGACACCGCAGTTCGAGACCACCGGCGAACACAAGGACGCACCACAGATCTATACCGACCGCGAGATGCGCCCCAGCATGCGGGCGGAGCTGGCCCGCCTCATGAACGCCCTCCGTGACGAGATTGTCGCCGGCGTGGCAGCCGATCGCGGCCTGGAACCGGGCGCCGTGCAGGCATGGATCGATCGGGGAACCCTGGGTGGCGCGGCGGCCGTGGATGCCGGGCTGGTGGACGCGGTCGCCCACGCCGATGAGGCCCGGGATCGACTGGAGAAGTCCGCCGGCACGTCGCTGACGGATCTCGACCTGTTCGACTATCTCGGTTCCCTGCGGCCCGGATGGTTCGCCCGGCCGCATCGCATCGGCCTGGTGTACCTGTCGGGCGTCATTCTGCCTGGCGAGAGCAGCGACAGTGAGTGGTACGACAAGGTGGCCGGCGCGGACACGCTGACGCGGGCCCTCGAGGCGGTGCGAGATGACGATGACATCGCGGCGGTCGTCCTCAGGATCGACAGCCCGGGCGGGTCCTCCGCCGCGTCGGAGAAGATCTGGCGCGCCGTGACGCGCACCCGTCAGGCGAAGCCGGTGATCGTCAGCGTCGGGAACTATGCGGCTTCAGGCGGCTACTACGTGGCGGTCGGGGCGAGTGACCTGGTTGCCTTGCCGATGAGCCTGACCGGCTCCATCGGCGTCTATGCCGGAAAGTTCTCCATGACCCGCCTCTATGACTGGCTGGGTCTGCGCTGGGGAATCGTCAAGGGGTCGGAGAATGCGGACCTCTACCTGGATGTCGAGCCGTGGACCGATGACCAGCTGTCCATCGTCCGGGATCAGGTCGGGCGGATCTTCGACCGCTTTCAGGACGTCGTCTCCACCGGCCGGGGGATCGACCGAGAGACGCTGGCACCGCTCGCCACCGGGCAGGTCTGGACCGGGAACGACGCGGTCCGCCTGTCGCTGGTGGACCGCATCGGCGGTCTGCACGAGGCGATCGCGCTGGCGCGGGAGCGCGCCGGGTTGCCGCCGGACCCCAGGGTCCACGTGCAGATCTTTCCCCGGCCCAGAGGTCTGCTGGCCCGGTTCAGCGGCTCGAGCGGGGTCGGAGCGCTCGGGCCCCGCACCGCGCTGTCGGCCCGGGATGTCCGGCAGCTTCTCATTCTCGACCGTCTCTCCAGGGCCGGCGTGATGGCCTACTGGCCCGTGCGGCTCGACGCCCGCTGAAGCCTTCCCCCGATGGGTTGATCCTTCGCTTTTACCGCTGATAGGATCCGGGTCGTACCCCATGTGTACCCTTCGGGGGCTCGTCTCGGGAGGTCTCCACGATGCTTGATTCAGCTCGTCGAATCGTGCCCGCGGTGACGGTTGCCGCGGTCGTGATACTCGCTACTTTCTGTGAACCCGCCCTGGCGCAGATTCGCGGCCGGTCCACCAGGGGCCGGCCGCGCGTCAGTGGCACGGTGACCGATCCCGACGGCAACGGACTGGAAGGCGTGCTCATCCGTTTCGTCAACCAGGAAACGTCCACCAAGAACACGCAGGCCAAGACTAAGAAGGGCAAGAAGGCGGGCGTCTTCGTGCACCCCCTGGTGGAGTTCGGGAAGTACAAGATCTACGTCGAGAAGGAGGGCTACAAGGTCATCTCCTACCAGATCGAGAATCGTGGGTCGGACGAATCGGACGCCGGGTCGTACGGGCCGGTGACCTTCCAGTTGGCGCAGGAACCCCGGATCATGACCTTGCTGGCGTCCGGTGAAGCGAAGCTCACGGTCGTCATGGCGCCCGAGGCGGACTACGAGCGTCTGGCCCTGGAAGCGGCGCAGAGCGGCGGGTCAGAGTCGGGAGGGGCGAAGGTCACGAGGACACGCCATCCGGCGGAAGTTGCCAGGGAGCTGTTCGACCGGAAGGATTACAGGGGAGCGCTGGAGAAGTTTCTCGAGGCGATCGCCCTGAAGGACGGCGCCAGGGACCCGGCTCTTCACTTTGCCATCGCCCAGACCTACTTTCATCTCGAGGACTACACCAAGGCCAGCGAGTTCCTGGACAAGACACTCGCGCTCGGCGGCACGCCGCCCAAGGGAGCCAACTACTTCCGGGCGTTGATCGCCCACAAGCAGGGCCGGACGAGTGACGCCATCACCTACCTCGAGAAGGAGATCGAGACGACACCGAATCCACCGGCATCGATGCTCGTGACCCTGGGGACGCTCTACCGTGACACCGGGGATCGTCCCCGCGCGATCCAGACGTTCGAGAGGGCGGTGTCGGCCGACAGCAAGAATCTCGATGCGTTGCTGTCGCTCGGGACCCTCTACGCGGCCGAGAAAGACGATCAGAAGGCGGAGCAGTACTTCCAGCAGGCGGCCGAGGCCGGGGCCAGTGCCGGGCAGGACGGCGCGACCGTCTTCTTCAATCTGGGCGCGGTCAATTACAACAAGAAGGACTACCGGAACGCCGCCAGTGCCTACGAGCGTGCCATCCAGATCAAGCCGGATTTCGCCGACGCGCAGCGCGAGCTGGGCTACACACTCTGGGCTCTGGAGAACGGGGCGGCGGGGGTGGACCACGTCCGGATGTCTCTGGCCCGGGCGGGGGACGGGGCCCGCGACCGGGCGGAGATCGAGGCCCGGATCAAGGTGGCGTCGAGATAGGGGCGGGGTGAGGTGACTCTCACGCGGGGAATAGCCGCCGTTCCACGAACTGGATCAGCATCTGGGCGGCGACGAGGTGAACCTCATGGATGCGTGCCTGTCTCTTCGCCTCGACCACCAGGACACGCCCGGTGTAGTTCTTGATCTTCCCGCCGTCGCGACCGAGGATGGCGGCGGTGTGCATGCCGGTCTCGCGGGCGCGGGCGAGGCCTCCGAGGGTCGCCGGCGAGTCGCCATCCCACGAGAAGGCCAGCGCCATGTCTCCCTTGCCGCCGAGGGCCTCGATCTGGCGCGTGAACAGCTCGCCGGCGGACGTCTTGTCGGCCAGCACGCCGAGCAGGGCGGCATCGCAGTTCAGGGCGACGGCGGGGAGGGGAGGGCGATCGACGTCCAGGCCGTGGGTCAGGCCGTTGGCGAGGATCCGGGCCACGTGACCGCTGGTGCCCGTGCCGAAGATCAGGATCCGACCGCCGTCGCGAAAGGTGTCGGCCATCCTCTCGGCGAGAGCCATCAGCTCGTCGCCGCAGCGGCAGAAGAAACGATCCTGGATGAATCGCACCTCCTCCGCGACTTCCTTGACCTGATTGTCGATGGTGCCGCTCCTGTGTCGCGGACCCGGGATGCCCGTCCTCGGTCAAAGATTGTGTGAGGGCTGACCTGTGTCAAGCGATGAACGGCCTCTGATCGTCCAGTCCGACCGCACCGTCCTGTTGCAGACCGGGCTCGACGCCTCGGAGTCGGCCCGGGACGGGCTGTCGCTGTTTGCCGAGCTGATCAAGAGCCCGGAGCATGTGCATACCTACCGGATCACGCCGCTGTCGCTGTGGAATGCGGCATCGACCGGGGTGACCGCCGACGAGGTCATCTCGACGCTCGTGTCGCACTCCCGGTTCGAGGTGCCGGCCGTTCTCATCCGGGAGGTGCGCGAGACGCTCGGCCGCTGGGGCCGCCTGCGGCTGGTGCCGGGAACGGGTGACGATCTCGTCCTCGAATCGGCCGACCACGAGCTGCTCGGCGTCCTCGCCCGCAACTCCCGGGTCGCCGGGCTGCTCGGTCCGGCCATCGACGGCGAGCGCTACGCGGTGAGCATTGCCCAGCGCGGGCGGCTCAAGCAGGCGCTCATCCGGGTCGGCTGGCCGGTGGAGGATCTGGCCGGCTACGTGGAAGGCGAACCGCTCGCCATCGCCCTGAGACCGACCACCCGCTCGCAAGGGCAGTCGTTCGCGCCCCGGCCGTACCAGGAACAGGCCGTCGGAGCGTTCTGGGCAGGCGGTTCACCGAAGGGAGGGTCGGGGGTGGTGGTCCTGCCATGCGGCGCGGGGAAGACCCTGGTCGGTCTGATGGCGATGGAGCGGCTGGCCACGTCGACCCTGGTGCTCACGACGTCCGTCTCGGCCCTGCGCCAGTGGCGCGACGAGCTGCTGGAACGCACGGACCTGCGCCCGGAACAGATCGGAGAATACAGCGGGGCCGAGAAGACCGTGGCCCCGGTCACGCTCTCCACGTACCAGATCCTGACCTACCGCCGCCGCCGGAGCGAGCCGTTCCTGCACTTCGATCTGTTTCGCCGGCGCAACTGGGGGCTCATCATCTACGATGAGGTGCACCTCCTGCCGGCGCCGGTGTTCCGGGTGCTGGCGGAGATCCAGGCCCGCCGACGGCTGGGCTTGACGGCCACCCTGGTCCGCGAGGACGGGCGCCAGACCGATGTGTTCTCCCTCATCGGGCCGAAGAAGTTCGACGTGCCGTGGCGCCAGCTCGAGAGCATGGGTTTCATCGCCTCGGCGGAGTGTGTCGAGGTGCGCGTCGGGTTGCCGAAGGATCTTCGCCGGACCTACTACTCCGCCACCGACCGGGAGAGCTTCCGTCTGGCCTCGACCAATCCGGAGAAGGACCAGGCCGTCCGCCGGATCCTGGATCGCCATGCGGGTGAGCAGATCCTCGTCATCGGTCACTATCTCGCCCAGCTCAAGGGGATCGCGCAGCGCATCGACGCCCCGCTGCTGACCGGGGCCACGCAGCAGACGCGTCGGGAGGAGCTGTACGCGAGTTTCCGGCGGGGCGAGATCCAGGTGCTGGTCGTCTCCCGCGTCGCCAACTTCGCCATCGACCTTCCCGACGCGTCGGTGGCGATCCAGGTGTCGGGAACCTTCGGCTCACGTCAGGAGGAGGCGCAGCGCCTGGGCCGGATTCTCCGCCCGAAGCCGGGCGCCAACACGGCTCGCTTCTACACGCTGGTGAGCCGCGACACCGTGGAGGTCGAGTTTGCCCGCCGCCGGCAGATCTTCCTGGCCGAGCAGGGTTACAGCTATCTCATCGAGGACAACGCGGCGGAGCCGGTGGGTTGACCGGGGCGCGTCGCCCGGTCACGGGAGCCGGGCGATGCCGGAGAGCAGCCGGCCGCAACGAGGACCTGGGGCACGGTGGGACCAGAAGCGGTCGGCGTGGCAGTGCGTGCAGATCCCGGTGTCGTGGATGGCATCAGCGGCGAGACCCGCACGCCGGAGAAGATGGGCGGCGGCGGCCGGCAGATCGACGTGAGGATGGTGCCCCGTCCGGTCGACGAGGGTCTCCGCCAGCCCGGAGAACGGGCCGGCCACCTCGGCGCCGACCTCGAAGCAGCAGCGGCCGATGGCCGGCCCGACCGCGGCCGTAAGTCGTGACGGTTTCGCTCCCAGGCCGGCCATGGCGAGAACCGTGGCATCCACGATGCCTGCCAGCGCTCCACGCCACCCCATGTGCGCCGCACCGATGACGCCGGCCCGGCGATCGGCGAGCAGGATCGGCACGCAGTCGGCGGTTGCCACCACCAGGACCACGCCGGCGATGGCCGTGACGCAGCCGTCGGCCCGCGGTAACGGGCGCGTGGTGGGTCCGCTGCCGGTGACCGTGTGGACGACATCGCCGTGTACCTGACGCAGTCGCACGCGCGGGAAGGCTTGGGGGATGCCGAGGGCGTCGAGCCAGGCCGACGGAAACCGTGGTGACTCCCCGGCCGGGAGACCGCCGCGTCGAGTCGAGAAACCTTGCCGGATCCGGTGGTCACCGTCCATCCCCGGAACGCCCGGAACCAGGATCTCGTCGATCTCCCGCCGGCCGGCTGGTCCCTCTCCGGCGACGACGGGGCTGATCTTGCGGCCGCTCACGCCGCCCAGTGTAGCCCGGCTCGGCCCGTGCGGGACGGAGGTTGTGCCTTCCGCTGCGCGGCCGGCCGGCCTTGACATGAGGTCCAGGATGGGCGAAAGTCCGTGTTTCCGGCCACTGTCACAGGTGGACGCCGCGGCCGGCGTGACAGGTCGAGACCCGAAAGCGACAACCCGATGAATCTGTCTGCCATCGTCGCCCTGCTGCTCGCGCAGGCTCCGGAGGGAGCCCGGCCGGGATTCCCGTCCGTCGACCTGATCATGTTCGGAACCATCGCCCTCATCTTCTATTTTCTGCTCATCGCGCCGGCCCGCAAGCAGCGCAAGCAGCAGAACGAGATGCTGAGCCAGATCAAGAACGGCGACAAGGTCGTGACGAACGGTGGCATCCACGGGAAGATTGCGGGCGTGACCGATCAGATCGTGCAGCTGAGGATCGCCGATGGCGTCAAGATCGAGATCAACAAGAGCGCCATCTCGTCCCGGCTGTCGGACTGACTTCCCTCTCATGGGCGGACCCTCATGACGAATCTTCGCTGGCGCATGCTCATCATCCTCGTGACCGTGGTGGTCGCGCTCTTCGCGGTGATTCCTCCGTCGGAGAAGATCCATCTGGGTCTCGATCTCCAGGGAGGGATTCACCTCGTGCTCGGCGTGAGGACCAGCGAGGCTGTGGAACGGAAGGTCGAGTCGGATGTCGAGACGGTCCGGGAACTCCTCGCCGACAATTCCATCTCGTTCACGGATGCCGTGAGAGAGGGGTCGGAGGTCATTCGTGTCACCGGCCTGGACGCCGCCGCGCGGACCAGCCTGACCGATCTGGCGGCGGATCCGTTGCCGGAGTACTCGGTGTCGGCGGAGGGCGCAGATGCCCTGGTGTTCACGCTGCGCTCCCTGGAGGCACAGTCGATCCGGCAGCTTGCCGTCCAGCAGAGCCTGCAGACCCTGCGGGACAGGGTGGATCGGCTGGGAGTTCGCGAGCCCAACATCCAGCGTCAGGGATTCGGGCCGGAGGCCGACCGGATCCTGATCCAGCTTCCCGGCGTGGAGGACCCCGAGCGGGTCATGGATATCATCAAGAAGCCCGCCTTCCTGGAGTGGCGGCTGGTCAGCTATCCACCAGGTGTGGCCGACTTCGAGGGGTTCAGGCCTTTCCCGACACGTGAGGCGGCCCTGGCCGCCTTCGGCGGCACGCTGCCCTCGGACACGACGATCGTCAGAGAGAGCCGCCGGAACATCGACGGTTCCGCCATCGACGTGTTCTGGCCCCTGAAGAAGGCGTCTCCCATCAAGGGCAACGATCTCAAGGACGCGAGCGTCGGGCAGGGTCAGTTCGGCGAGGCGGTGGTCAGTTTCATCCTCACGCCGAAGGCGGGGGGCGTGTTCGAGAAGCTCACCCAGGCGAACATCAAGCGGCACATCGCCATCCTGCTCGACAACAAGGTCATCTCGGCGCCGGTGGTCCAGTCGGTCATCGCCGACCGGGGACAGATCACATCGAACTTCACGGTGCAGTCCGCCCGCGACCTTGTTCTGCAGCTGAAGAGCGGGGCCCTGCCGGCCTCGCTGGATATTCTCGAGCAGCGGACGGTCGGCCCCTCGCTGGGCATCGACTCGATCCGCAAGGGTGTCTTTGCGGCCCTCCTTGGCTTCGTGCTGGTGATGGGCTTCATGGTCGTCTACTACCGGTTCTCGGGGCTCAACGCCGTGGTGGCCCTGCTGATGAATCTCGTGCTGGTCCTGGCGGTGATGGCGTACGCCAACGCCACCTTGACGTTGCCCGGCATCGCCGGGTTCATCCTCACCATCGGGATGGCGGTGGACGCCAACGTGCTCATCTTCGAGCGCATCCGGGAGGAGATCCGGAACGGCAAGAGTGTTCGGGCCTCGGTCGACGGTGGGTTCGGCAAGGCATTCTCGGCCATCGTCGACAGCAACGTCACCACCCTGATCGCCGCCATGTTTCTCTTCCAGTACGGAACCGGACCGATTCGCGGATTCGCCGTCACCCTGATCGTGGGGATCCTGTCGAGCATGTTCACGGCGCTCTTCGTCTCCCGGACGATCTTCTCGGCGGTCCTGGCCCGCAAGACCGGCACCGCCACCCTGAGCATCTGATCGCCGGAGCTTGAACCATGCAGATCCTGGGTAGCACCCATATCGATTTTCTGGGTAAGAGGATGATCGCCGGCGTGCTGTCGGCCGCCCTCATCGCGGTCTCCCTGTGGAGCCTGTCCGGCGGTATCAACAAGGGGATCGATTTTGCCGGTGGCACCGAGATCCAGGTGAAGTTTGCCGAGCCGGTCGTCATCGACGATCTGCGCAGCGGGCTGGATGAGAGGGGGATCGATGCGTCCCTGCAGCGGATAGGGGATCCGGCCGACAACGAGTACCTGATTCGCATCCGCGGGGATGTGGCCCCGGGAACGGCCGAGGCCGCCGGGCGCCCGGTGGTCGCGGTCATCGCCGCGGCGCAGGATGAGCCGCCCACCGGGGAGACGGCGGCGCCAGCAGATGATGTCGTCTCACCCGAGGCGGCAGTCGACGAGGCGGGGAGCGATGCCGCCAGCGATCTGAGTCCGGAGGAATCGACGGCCCTGGCCGGCGCCCTCGCCCCGGAAGAGGACCAGGCCCCCGCCGCCGCCCGGCCGGAGGGCCTGCTGGTCGGTGAGAGCGGTCGGATCTACCAGGATGTCCTTCGCGCCCTGCGCGAGATCACCGGCTCGGCCGACGAGGACCGGCTCGATCTGAACGTGGCCAACGAGCACGAGATCGACGTGCTGCTGGAGGGAGGTCCGGACGGCAGGACAGGAGCGGCAGGCCTGGCGGCAGCCATCGTCAGGTATCGCACCACGCACGCCGGATTGTTCCACAGCTTCGAGGACCTGCACGAGGTGGCGAGCATTTCCGGCGCCACATTCGACTTTCTGCAGGCGAAGGCGTTTCTGGGCCCGTTCACCATCCGCAAGGTCGATTTCGTCGGCCCCCGCGTCGGTCGCGAGCTGGCCGAGAAGGCGTACCTGGCCATGGTGTTCGCACTGATCGGCATGCTGATCTACATCACCGTGAGATTTCGCAACCTCGGGTACGCCCTCGGCGGCATCGTGGCCCTGATCCATGACGGCATCACCGCCGCAGGCGTGTTCAACCTCTGGGGAGGGCAGTTCGACCTCACCATCGTCGCGGCCCTGTTGACACTGCTCGGCTACTCCATCAACGACACCATCGTCATCTTCGACCGGGTTCGTGAGAACATGCTCTCGATGCGCGGGGCCCGCCGGGAGGTGGTGTTCAACACGTCCATCAACCAGACGCTGAGCCGGACCCTCCTCACATCGGCCACGACCCTGCTGGTTGTCATCTGTCTCTTTGTCTTCGGTGGGGACACGATTCACGGCTTCGCCTTCGTCCTGCTGTTCGGTATCGTGGTGGGTACCTACTCCACCATCTTCATCGCGTCTCCGGTGACCCTCCTCTATCAGCGCTGGTCCGGCCGCCGCACGCCGGGGTCGAAGGCGCGATCGTCCGCATCCCGACGCGGCCAGAAATCACACCGGCGGTCCGTCGCCTCCTGAGGGGGCTGGCGGGCCCGGTCGGGGGGGGCCGAGCTGCCGACCCGCGCCCGAGCCGGGCCGGGGCCAGGCCTGGTTGATTGGCCTGCCAAGGACGCAACGGTATAATCCGTCCCAAGGGGCCGGTGCGATCCGTGCG
>JBHHZI010000114.1:0-10928 GCA_046757965.1 Acidobacteriota bacterium
TCGCCGATTTTCTCTTCCTGGTGTCGCCCGACCGCCAAAAGGTCCTGGTCCTCGACGCGACCGTCAACGGAGATGCGCCGACGAAGCGCTTCGATTTCCCTGTCGGCCGCTCCCCCGGAGCCATCGCTCTGCAGGGGAAGACACCGTGAGGCGGGCAGACATGAGTGTCCTGCTGGGCGCCTTGTTCGGTCTCGTGCCGGCCGCCGCGTCCGGGGCTGTGCAGGCAGTTGGGGCCAAGCAGGTGCTGGTCTATTCCGTCTGCAGCAATGAACCGCGCCTGCGGGTGCGCGCGGCACATGAGGTGATGGCGGGTGACCCCTGCGTGCGCCTGGTGGCTCGCCTTGGCGACAAGGTCCCCGGGAATGAAACGAGTACGGCGGTGGCAGGGACGAACGAAGGCGACAGCCTGGCACCTGCGGTGTCGGGCTTTCCAGCCAAGCCGGGCTGGCCGCTCTTCGTGCCGAACATGATTCCCCAGACGCTGGCAGTGGCCGACCTGGGCGACGACCGCGGGCTGGTGACCATCTTCCACGAGCGCGACGGGACCGTGCACGCCGTGGCAGCGGACGGGACGCCGTTCTGGACCGATCGGCCGGTGGTGAGCCCCTCCGGGGTGTCGACCATGCCGGCGGCGGGTGACCTCGATGGCGATGGCCTTGACGAAGTTCTCGTTGCCGTCGGCCGTCTGTTCGCGCTGTCGACACACGGCGATATCCTACCTGGGTGGCCGTTCGCAGGCGGCCTGCCCCAGCGTGACGGTTTCTCATCCTTCACACCGATCGCGGCACGGCTCGAACCGGGTGACCCGCTGCGTGTACTTGCTGGCAGCGGGCCCCGGGGACGGGTCTTCGCGCTGGACCGGACAGGCGAAACGCTACCGGGCTGGCCGGTGATTGTACCAGCCGGGGATTTCCCCTCGCGGTCGCTCGTTGCGGTCGGAGATGTCACGGGTGACGACATCCCAGAGGTCGTGACCATCGACATCTTCAACGGCAACCTGCTGGCTTACGACCCCGACGGCATCCTTCTTCCACGGTTTCCCGTCGACGTGCCTCTCCGCACAGAAGAACCGACGCTGGGCGACCTGGATGGTGACGGGGCGCGGGAGATTGTCTTCCCACTCGGTTTTCGCATCCACGTCCTGCATGGCGACGGCACCGCGCTGCCGGGCTGGCCGCAAGAGATGCACACGGCCGGCAACTTCGGCATTCCCATGGGAGACGTGGACGGCGACGGCACACTCGACGTGGCCGCCGCCGGCATCAACGACATCGATCAATTCGGCCAGTCGAAAGGGCCGGTGAGCCTGTGGCACGGGGATGGCACGCCGTTTCCCGGCTGGCCGAAGCTGGTGAAGAATGTCTCGTTCCCTGCGCCCGTCGTGATCGCCGACGTCGATGGCGATGGACTCGGCGATGTGGTCGCTGCGGGCCTGACGACGTCGTTGTTCTCAGGTCTGGACGGCGTTGTCTATGCCTGGAACGCGACAGGGGATCTGATCGCCGGTTTTCCCATCGTGATCCGCGGGCGGCCGATCGGCACGCATGCGGCGCCGACGATCACCGACCTGGATGGAGACGGTCAGGCCGACCTGGGTGTGATGAGCCAGCTCGGTCTCTTCGGCCTCGGTCCGGTGGCGGTGCACTGGTTCGAGCTGGGGGTACCGTACCGGCCGGAGGGGATGGAATGGCCCACACGGGCCCACGGCATGAACCGGACCGGTTCGTACTCGCCCCCGGTGCGGCGTCAGACCGCGGAGATCCGTCTGGTGCCACGCCGGATGAATGCGACCACACCGGCCCCGCCGGTGCTGGCCCTGGTCTCCGTCGGTCGGAACCACGTCCGCCCGCAAACCCTCGCGCTGGCGAAGGTGGATGGGGAGACTGTCGCCCCGGTCGCGGGTGAACGGCTCCGCCAGGGCGGAGGACGCTTTCGATCCGCCGGCCGCCTGCTGTTCCGCTTCGACGGCGAGGCCATCCGTGCCCGCCTCGTCGCCGGCGGCAAGCACACGCTGACCTTCCGCTCCGAGGCCGTCGGCGGCCTCGGCGGCGTGCTCTACGAGGGCGAGGCCACGCTGCAGGTGTGGGGGCGGTGAGAAAGAGACCCGCGACGGAGCCGTGGCGGGGACAGTCTGCCCACCACCACGGATGCGGTATTCTCGGCTCATGCGCGGCTTCGCAGCTCTCATCCCGGCAACGCTGGCGGCGGGCGGTCTGCTCCTCGCCGGGGTTCCGGCGGGCACGAAGAGCGCCGGTGCCGCGGCAAGCCCGCGGCTCCAGGCGACGCGAGATGCCCCGTCCGGGACCGGCGACGCAGCCGGCCGGCGCCGCCTCGAACGGGGCGACCGGGCGGCGGCCGACGGCCGGCACCGGGTCGCCCGGGCCCGCTGGCTCAGGGCGCTGGCAACGGGTGACGACATCGCCCGGCAGGCGCGTGCGCGGCTACGGACTCTCACCGACCAGCACGAGTATCCCCACTGGCGGCACGCGCAGAGTCAGCACTTCCGGCTGGTCGCCGCCCGGCGTTCTCCACCGGGCCGGGATCCGGTGCCGTTCCTCTCCCGGCGGGAGGAGGTCTATCGCGACATCACACGGACACTCGGCACCGAACCCTCCGGGCCCATCACCGTCTTCGTGTACGTGTCGAACCGTCAGGCTCGCCGGCTGATCGGTCGCGATCTGGGGTTCGCGGATCCTGCCCGGCGCGAGATTCACATCCGCTACGATCAGGAGCCCGGCCACGAGGAGGCCCATGTCATCGCCTGGACCTGGAACCGGTCGGGGTCGAACGTGCCGTTCGTCGAGGAAGGCCTGGCGGTCTCCCTCTCCTCCCACCCGGGCAGCCCACACGCCAGCGCCGCCGACGCGCTGGCGCAGGGGAGACTGCCCTCCCTTCCCGACCTCATCACGCGCTTTCGTTCGTATCGCGACGGCTACATCCTGGCCGGCTCGTTCGTCCGGGACCTCATCGACCGGCACGGCATCGAGGTCGTGCGGCGGCTCTACAGCGGCGGCGACGTCGAGGACGTGCTCGAGCGGCTCGAGGAGGTGACCGGCGAGAGCATCGCGACATTGCAACGACACTGGGAGACGGTGCTGGCCGCCCAGAGCCAGACCAATCGCGAGGACCTGCTCGCCGCCCTGGCGTTGCTGCGCGCCGGTCACGGCGAGGACGCCATCGCCATGCTCGAGGCCCAGAGCGCGGCCCACCCCGACAGCGCCGTGATCGATTTCGCCCTGGGACAGGCGCAGCGCGAGCTGGGCGATCTGGCGGCCAGTGACCGCGCCTTCCGTCGCGTGCTGGACAAGCCGCTCCCCCACCGTCTGGCCTGGATGCGGCAACGCGCGCAAGACGCGCTGGTCGAGAACCAGGAACGAGCGGCCCATGGCGTCCTGCCCGGCGACTGACGCCTCCGGCCGGGAGTCCGGGAAACTCGTGCGGGTGGGAACCGCGGGGTGGTCCTACCGGGACTGGGAGGGCACCGTCTACCCGGCGCCGCCGCCGGGACGCTTCGACCGTCTGGCGTGGATGGCGCGCTTCGTCGACGTCATCGAGATCAACGCGTCGTTTTACCGGGCCCCGGCCCGGCGGGACACCGCCTCGTGGGTGGCACGCACCGCCTTCAACTCCCGGTTCACCTTCTCGGCGAAGCTCGAGCGGGTGTTCACCCACGAGAGTGGACGTGACGATGTCGCCGCCGAGCGACGCTTCAAGAACGGCCTCGCGCCACTGGCCGAGGCGGATCGACTGGCCGCCCTGCTCGTCCAGTACCCGTACGCGTTTCACAACACGCGGGACAACCGCGCACGACTGTCGAACACGCTGACCCGCTTCGCCGACTACGCGCTGGCGGTGGAGTTTCGCCACCGGAGCTGGATCACGGCCGAGGTGCTCACCTGGCTCCGCGCCCGGGACGTGGTGCTGGCCGGCCTGGATCAGCCGCAGATCGGCGCCTCCATCGGCCCCTCGCTGCCGCTGACCGGGCCGATCTTCTACCTGCGCCTGCACGGGCGCAACGCCACCCACTGGTTCTCCCCCACCGCCGGTCGCGAGGCGCGCTACGACCATCTCTACACGCCGGAGGAGCTGGCGCCGTGGCTGGACCGGATCCGGCGGGCGGCCGCCTCCGGGGTCGACGGCCTGGTCATCGCCAACAACCACACCCGCGGCCAGGCCGCGGTCAACGTGGTGGAGCTCCGCCACGCCCTGGAGGCAACGCAGGTGCCGGCGCCGGCCTCGCTGGTGCGCGCCTACCCGCGACTCGCGGCCAGGGCTCGACTCATCGCCCCGGACGAGGCGGACCGGCGACTCTTCTGAGCCGGGGACGCCGTGGAGTCGCGACGCCCGGGGAAGAAACCGCCCCGGAACTCCCGACAGCGTGGGCGATTCCGAGAGGAGGCGGCCAGCTCAGCGATGCTGCAGCAGGTGGGCGGCCTTCTTGGCGAACTTGCTCTCCGGCGCCTCGTCCACCAGTTGCTGGAAGACCTGCTCGGCCTCCGGCTCATTGCCTCCCTTGCGCAGGGACATGCCGAGAAAGAACAGCGTCTCGTCCTTGCGGGAGAAATCCGGCTGGTGCTTCAGGATCTCCCGGAGACGGGCGATGGCGGACGGGTACCCCTTGCGAGAGTAGTAGAACCTGGCCTTCAGCAGGCTGTCCTCGGTGAGCCGGTCGTCGAGCTCGGCGATGCGGGTCTTGGCCTCGAGCACCCACGACGAGTTGGGATAGAGCTGCCCGACCTTCTGAAACTCCGCGATGGCCCGGCGCGTCGGTGTCTGGTCCCGCTCGGGAGGGTTGATCTGCTTCTGCAGGCAGACCGCATACTGGTACTGGGCGTACGGGGCCTGGTCACTGAGCGGGAAGAAGTTGAGAAAGGACTGATAGCGGGCCTGGGCCTCGATCAGGGCCAGGACATGTCCCTGGGCGAAGTAGGCGTCGGCCATGCGCAGATGGACCTGGGCGCGCAACTCCGGATTCTTGACGGTGTCGATCTTCTGGTAGCGGCGGATGGCCTTGTTGTAATGGCGCTTCGTCATGTACTGCTCGGCTTCCTGATACAGCTCGGTGGCCGGCTTGCGATCCGCCCTGGAGGGTTTCTTGTGCGCCGGACCGCAGCCCGAAAGCAGCGCGGCTGTCGCCACGACGACCAGGACGCGGTGGGTCATGCGACGGGCGGCCGGCGTCAACAGGCCACCGTGGAGGCCACGTAGCTCGACTCCCCATCGAGCAGATCCTTCAGGTGCGGCGGGAAGCGCACCGGCTGGAAGCGGGCGTCGACGAGCACGTGTTCGGTCCAGCCGGTGGCCAGATCCGCCCCGTCGTCGGCCCGGGCGATCCGGTAGGCAAAGGTCACGCGCACACCGGAGCGCCTGGTCACGCGGGTCTCGATGGACAGCAGGTCGTCGTAGCGGGCCGGCGCGGTGTATGTCAGTCCGGCCGCGATGAGCGGCAGGTGCAGACCGTCGCGCGCAAGCTGTGCATAGACGGCTCCCGCCGCGCGCATCAGCTCGGTCCTGCCGACCTCGAACCAGGCCAGGTGACGGCTGTGATGGGCCACCGCCATGGCATCGGTGTCGCTGAATCGAACTCTCACCTCGCAGCGACCGGAGATCACGGCACCCATCCCGGTTGCGGGCCGCTTGCCGCGATCTCCTCGATGAGGCGCCGGGCGGCCTCCTCGGCGTTGCCGCCGGCGAAGACGGCCGACCCGGCCACCAGCAACCCGGCCCCTGCCCGCGCCAGGGCGGCCGCGTTGTCGGCCGTGATGCCGCCGTCGACCTCGATGGCCACGTCCAGGTCGCGGTCGGAGATCCATCCGGCCAGGGTGCGGGTCCGCTCGATGGCGGCGGGAATGAACTGCTGGCCGGAAAAACCGGGATTGACGGACATCAGGAGGACCTGGTCGACATCCGGCAGGACCGGTTCGATGACCGCCAGCGGCGTGGCCGGGTTCACCGCCACGCCGGCCCGGGCTCCGGCCTGGCGAATGAGGTGCAGGGAGCGGTGCAGGTGCACGACGGCCTCGGCATGCACGCAGATCGACCCGGCGCCGGCCTCGACGAACGCCGGGATCAGCGCATCGGGATTCTCGATCATCAGGTGGCAGTCGAGGAACAGGTCGGTGGCCTGCGCCAGCGAGCGGACGACGGCCGGTCCGAGGGTCAGATTGGGCACGAAGTGTCCATCCATCACGTCGACATGGACGAGACGAACGCCGGCCCGCGCCACCGACGCCACGTCGTCGGCCAGGTGCGCGAAATCCGCGGACAGGATCGAGGGGGCGAGCAGGGTCACGCTGTCAGACCGAGGGGCCGCGACTGACCACCACGGTGATCGGGTCGCGTCGATCGACCGGATAACCGGCCGGGGGAAACTGCCTCAGGACCGTGCCGGCAGGCGTCCAGTCATCCTTGTACGAGGTTCGCGACAGCGCGAAGCCGACCCTCGAGAACGCCTGCTCCACCTCCCGGACGGCATGGCCGGAGAGATCGGGCATCACATAGGTCGGATCCTGCCGGCCGCGGGAGACCAGCAGGCTCACCGCCTCGCCCCGGAAGATCTCCGTCCCCGGCATCGGATCCTGGGCCACGACCCGATCAACGGGGTGGGTCGTGGTGGCCCGCGAGACATGGCCGAGCTGCAGGCCGAGCCGGTCGATCTCGATGGCCGCGTGGCGCTCGGTCTCGCCGGTGAGATCGGGAACCGACAGGATCTCGGTGCCCAGGCTCACCACCACTCTCACCTTGCGACGTTTCTTGATGGCGGCGCCGGGCGGCGGCATCTGGCTGATCACCTCTCCCGCCGGCACCCTCGGATCGAACCGCTGCTGGGTCTCCTCCACCATGAGACTGGCGCCGCCGGCCACCCTGGTCGAATCTTCCAGCGTGTGGCCGACGAGATCGGGAACCGTCACGTCGTTGCCCGTGATCACGAGGCGCATCGAGACATAGAACGAGAGGACGAGCAGGAGAAGCGACGTGGCGCCGATCGCGCCGATCTTGGCGGCGAAGACGCTGACCCTCTTGAGCTTCATGGACCGCCGGATGGTAACACGGCCCCTGAACGCCATCAACGTGACGCCCCATCGCCGAGCAGCTCGCCGACCGCGAGCTGGCGGCCGTGGAGCGCGGCCAGGGCATCGACCTCACTTCTCCCGGCCATCTGGATGCGCTCGAGCAGCAGCGCGGTGCCGTCGCCGCAGCGGACCGGCACGCCCGGCGCCGGTCCCGGCCGGCCCACGGCGCCCGGGGCCGCGGACGGCCCCAGATCGACCGTGCCCGCCCCAACCGCTCGCGCCCGGCGAATCAGCATCCGCTTGCCGCGCACGAACGTGAAGGCCCCGGGGCGCGGCGAGAAGGCCTGCACGCGGCGCGCCACCACCGGCGCGGCCTGCGCGAAGTCGAGGTGCCCGTCTGCCTTTCTCAGGGGGGGCGCCAGGCTGGCCCGCGACGGATCCTGCGGGCGCGGCCGGACGGTCCCGGCAACGATCCCCGGCAGCTCCCTCACCAGCAGCTCGGCGCCGATGACCGCCAGACGGTCGGTCAGCTCGCCGCGCGTCTCCCCCTCACCGATCGGGGTGGTGGCCGCGGCCAGCAGCGGACCGGTGTCCAGGCCGGCGTCCATCTGCATCAGCGTGACGCCGGTGCGCGCCTCTCCCGCCAGCAGCGCGTGGGCCACCGGCGAGGCGCCGCGCCAGGCAGGCAACAGCGAGGCGTGGACATTGACGCAGCCGGCCGGGGGCAGCCGCAGGATCTCCGCGCCGAGGATCCGTCCGTAGGCCGCAACCACCATCACGTCCGCAGCCATCTGTGTCAGCGGGACGATCTCCTCCGGGGCGTTGATATCGCGCGGGGCCCGCACCGGCAAGCCGCTCGCCCGGGCGACCTGTGCCACCGGCGACGGGCCTGCGGTCCGGCCGCGTCCGGCCGGACGCGGCGGACGGGTGATGACGACGGCGATGGTGAACGAGGCCTCGTGCAGGGCGGTCAGGCAGGTCGCCGCGAACCCGGACGTCCCGGCGAAGATCAGTCTCAAGGATAGACTTCGGCCCAGGCCCCGGTGTCCACGTTCCGGCGGATCTGTCGCCGGACCCGTTCCTTCTTGAAGCCGGTGAGACGATCGATGAACAGCGTGCCGTCGAGGTGGTCGACCTCGTGGCAGATCGCCCGGGCCAGGAGACCCTGGCCCTCCAGGGTGAAGATCTTGCCGTCGAGATCGATCGCCCGCATCTGCACCTGGTCGGGTCGGGCGACGATCTCGGAGATGCCCGGGAACGACAGGCAGCCCTCCTCTTCCGAGTTGACGCCACTGGATGCGACGATCTCCGGATTGATCATGACGATCAGTTGCTCCGGGTCCTCGCCCACCGACAGGTCGATGAGGGCCAGGCGCCGGGCGATGCCGACCTGGTTGGCGGCCAGCCCCACGCCGGAGGCGGCGTACATGGTGTCGACCATGTCCGAGACCAGTCTCTTCAGGTCGTCGTCGATGGTGTCCACCTCGACCGACCGGGTGGTCAGCACCTCGTTCGGGTATTTCATCACCGGCAGGATGGCCATGGGTTCAGTTTAGAAGATCGAGGGACCGACTTCCATCGGGTTCGACCGTCCTCCAGGGGTGACGCCCCCCGTCCTGACCCGCAGACAGGACACCCGCCTCGCCACCGGTCTAGCCCCTCGATTCTTCGGCTACAGGAACCTAAATTACCAGAAACGAACGAGTTGACAGGAGGCACGGCTTCGCGCCGCACCACCGGCAGCGGGTGGCACCGGCCTTGCTCTGGTCAGGGTGCACAGGAAGCCAGTGGAGGTGACCATGCTCTCGATCCGGACATCGATTCCCGCTGACAGTCTCCCGCGGCGCCGGTCCGCGACGCACTCCCTCGGGTTGACCGCGGTCGTGGTCCTGGCCCTGTCGCTCACCGGTTCCGTCGCCGCCCCCGAGCACGAAGCGGGATCCGAACCGCAGCCCTGGTCGGTCGATGTCGCGGACACCGCGGCTCCGATCGGCGGCACCTATGCCCGCATCCGCCAGTTCGACGGCAGTGTCGAGCTCCTGCAGGGCGCCGGCCAGATCGAGGAC
This sequence comes from Acidobacteriota bacterium, assembly GCA_046757965.1. Classification (GTDB taxonomy): domain Bacteria; phylum Acidobacteriota; class Polarisedimenticolia; order SMYD01; family SMYD01; genus JBHHZI01. Next base: position 9,080 of record JBHHZI010000114.1, read on the forward strand.
GAGGTGACCATCAACACGCCGGTGGCCCCGGGCGATGTCATCCGCACCGCCGACGACAGCGTGGTGGAGATCCAGCTCGCCGACGGCACGCTGGTCCGCCTCGACGAGTACACGCGCCTGAGCGTGGTGACCCTCGCCGACGAGCAGACCGAGTACGAGAACCGGACCCTTCTCGGCCTCGATGAGGGCACCCTCTCCGTGCAGGTCGGACCGCTCGACCCCGAGACCAAGATCATCCGTGTCGACACCGAGGCGGCCACCATCTTCTTCCTCGAGGAAGGGCTGTTCCGGATCGACGTGAATGCCGGCGGGGGGACCCGGGTGACCTCCAAGCGGGGCGTCGCCGAGATCCTGGCGCAGAACACGTCCACCCTGGTGCGTTCCGGCGAGATGTCGTTCGTCGCCCCGGGGTACGCCGCCGAGGGTCCCCGGGTGGTGAGCACGCGCCCGCGCGACGATTTCGATCGCTACGTGGAGGAGCGTCGCCTGGCCTACCTCGGACACAGCAGGGGACGGACCTATGCCCGCTACGAGGACGAGCTGCCCGAGCCGGTGCGGCCCTACCTCGTCGAGATGGATGCCTACGGGGCCTGGCAGGAGCATCCCGACTACGGCGTCATCTGGACGCCGCGGGTGGCGGTCGGATGGCGGCCCTACTACCGCGGCCACTGGGCCTACCGTCCGGTGGGCTGGGTATGGGTGTCGAGCGACCCGTGGGGCTATGCGCCGTACCACTACGGTCGCTGGGAGTACCTGGACGGCTACGGCTGGTCCTGGCTCCCCGGCGCCGTCTACGCTCCCGCCTGGGTGAGCTTCGGCTATGCAGGGGACTACATCGGCTGGTCGCCGCTGGGTTACTACGACGCGCCGTCGGGCTGGAGCATCTCCATCGGCTTCGGCGCCTTCCACGCCTCCTACTGGTCGTTCGTCGACTACGGGCACTTCCACGACCACAACGTCAGCACCGTCATCATCAAGGAAGAACACATCATCTCGCACGACGTGCACTACGCCGCCCGTCCTCCGGCCGTGCGGCTCCGGGACATCCGTGAACGGCGGCAACGCCAGATCTTCCGGCGCGCCGCCGCGGAGGCCACACCCCGGTCGCAGGTGACGCGTTCCCGGGTGGCGGATGGCCGGCGGGACCGTGGCTTCCGCCGCCGGGAAGCGGCCCTGCTGGCGGCGTCTCGCCGCAGCCGCGGCGTCCAGCCCCCGGCGGACCAGGCCGCCGCCGCCCCGGACAGCCCGAGCGCCCGGGTGAACCGGACACTCCCCGGCCGGACGCGTCCGACCGGGACGACCCGGGAGGCCACGCCGCTGCGGCGCACGCCCACCGTGACCCGCGACCGGACCCGGCGGCCGACGACGGTGCGCGGCCGCTCCGCGGCGCCCTCGCGCACCCGAGACGCCACCGGCACACGCGCCAGACCGGAGGCATCGGCCGGCCAGAACAGGTCCCGGGTCACCCGCGAACCGGGACGCACTCCCTCCCGGACGCCAACCCGACGCACGGTCGGGGAGCGGGAGCCGAGACGGCTGCTGACCGGCACCCGCGTCCGGCGCGTGCCGTCGCCGTCACGCGACTCCTCGACCACGTCCGACCGGAGGTCCGGCACGGTGCGCCAGCGGCGCGCGCCGGCCACCACGAGAACCGCTCCGCCATCGAGGACGACGCCGAGGGAATCCTCGTCGAGAACCGACACCGTCCGCGAGCGGCGCACCCCCAGGTCCACGAGAACCACTCCGCCGTCGAGAACCACGCCGAAGAAGTCCTCGGCCAGGCCCGATACCGTTCGCGAGCGGCGCACCCCCAGGTCCACGAGAACCACTCCGCCGTCGAGAACCACGC
>JBHHZI010000115.1:0-10405 GCA_046757965.1 Acidobacteriota bacterium
GCGGACGGGCTGGCTCGCCTTGCATCGGATCGGATTCTGCGCCGGCGTCTCGGCGCCGCCGCGGCACACCACGTCAGCAGTCACCACCGATGGGAAGATGTCGCGGGCCGTCTGATGTCCCTCATCACCCGTTGCGTGGACGTCGCGGAGGTCGCCCATGCGTGAACGAGTATCAACCGGCCCGCCACCGCGCGTGGGTTACATTCTCAAGCGCTATCCACGTCTCTCGGAGACCTTCATCGTCAACGAGATCCTGTCGATCGAGGCGGCCGGGGCGGACGTGGCCATCTTCGCGGCCGGGCGCCCGGCCGGCGAGCCGGTCCACCCGGCCGTCTCCCGGGTGGCGGCAAGTGTCACCTACACGCGCAAGGAAGCCCGGCTCGCACCACACGATCTCGCCGGGCTGGCCCGGACCTGTGGAGCGGCCGCTCGCTTCGAGTCGTTGCTCGCCGAGGCCCGCGTCGATGGCCCCGACGCCGTCGATGAGGTGATCCAGGCGGGTTGCATCGCGCGTCACCTGACCCATCACCCGGTGGACCATCTGCACGCTCACTTTGCCACCTCGGCCGCTCGTATCGCGCGCCACGTCTCGGCGCTCACCGGGGTCGGCTTCAGCTTCACCGCGCACGCGAAGGACATCTTCGTCTCGGCCGTCGAGTGGCCGGTGGTGTCGCGACTTCTGCGAGAGGCTCTGTTTCCGGTGGCGATCTCCGACTACCACGCCCGGTTCCTCGTCGAGAAGGAGCCTTCGACCCGTCCGGTCGTGGTGCGCAACGGCATCGACCTTCACCAGTTCCGCTTCGATTTTTCCGTCAATCCCGCCCCCCTCGTCCTGGGTGTCGGGCGGCTCGTGGAGAAGAAAGGATTCGTCTTCCTGGTCGAGGCCGCGGCTCACCTTCGCGACCGGGGTGTCGGATGCGAGACGCTTCTGGTCGGTGAGGGGCCGGAGCGCGAGAAGATCGAGAACGCGATCCGCAGGCTGGACCTGGCGGACCGTGTCCGGCTGGCCGGTGCCCAGGACCAGGACTTCGTGCGCCGGGCGCTGGCCCGGGCGGCCGTTGTCGCCGTGCCGTGTATCGAGGCGTCGAACGGGGATCGGGATGGGCTGCCGACGGTCCTCATCGAGGCGATGGCCAGCGGCGTGGCGGTGGTCTCGACGCCGGTGACCGCCATTCCCGAGCTGGTGATCGATGGAAGAACCGGTCGGCTGGTCGCTCCCGGCGACGTTCCGGCCCTGGCGGATGCGGTCTCGGCGTTGCTGCACGACGCCCCGCGTCGAGCCAGGCTGGCTTGCGCCGCCCGGACCAGGGTCGAGGATCTGCACGATTCGCGGGAGAACGGTCGCCAGCTGCTCGCGGCCTTCTCGCAGAGCTTCGCATGCGTCTGACGCTGACTCCCGCGGGCCGCCGCGTGCAGTGGCAGGCATTGAGACGGACCTACCGCCGCTTCGGGCCGTACGTCCTGCGCCATCGGGTCTCGCTCTGGGTCGCCTTCGGCTGCCTGCTGGGATCCATGGCGACGACGGTGCTGGGCCCATGGCCCCTGAAAATCGTCATCGACCAGCTCGTGCGCACGTCGCCGAAGAGAGCTCTGCCGGCCTGGCTGATGCCGCTGTCCGACTCGCCGGCCCTGCTGCTGGGAGTCGTGTGCGCATCGGTCATCGCCATCGCGGTGGCGGCCGGCGTGTTCGCCTACGGGCAGCGTCTGATGACGGCGCAGGTGGCCCACCGGGTTCTGCTGAAGATCCGCCGGGACGTGTTCGCTCATGTTCAACGCCTTCCTCTCGCGTTTCACGCGGACCGGCAGAGTGGCGATCTGGTCATGCGCATGACAGGCGATGTTCAGATGCTCCGGGAGATCCTGATCACCGCGGTGATGAAGCTGATGGGGCAGGTCTTCGTGATCGCCGGCATGCTCGCGATGATGCTGTGGCTCTCCCCGCTCCTGGCGCTCGTGGCCCTGGCCGTGGTGCCCGGCCTGGTCCTGGTGATGTCGCGCTTCTCCGGTCGCCTCCGCGAGGTCACGCGCCGCCAGCGGCGGAAGGAGAGCCAGGTGGCGTCCCACATCAACGAGACCATGTCGTCGATCTCGGTGGTCCACAGCTTCGCCCGTCATCGGATGGCCGACGAGAGAATGGCGCGACAGAACCGGGGAAGTCTGCGGGCCGGGCTGGCGGCCACCCGTCTCGAGGAGCAGATGAGTCGCTGGGTGGAGATCACGGTGGCCGTCGGCACCTGTGGCGTGCTCACCCTCGGAACCCATCTCGCCATGACCCAGGTCATCACCGCCGGCACCCTGATCGTGTTTCTCAGCTACGTGCGCAGCTTCTACAAGCCCCTGCGGGATCTGTCGCGGATGTGGGCCCGGCTGTCGAAGGCGTCGGTCTGCGCGGAGAGGATCCTCGACCTGCTCGATATCGAGCCCACGATCCGTGATGCGCCGGATGCCGTCGAGGCGCCGGGCTTCGCCGGTCGCGTGACCTTCGACTCCGTTCGCCTCGCCTATCCCGGCCGGACCCAACCGGCGCTGGATGCCATCAACCTCGACGTAGCACCCGGCGAGACGGTGCTCATCGTCGGCCCCAGCGGTGCCGGCAAGACAAGCCTCATCCGCCTCATCCTGCGTCTGTATGACCCCGACTCCGGTGCGGTTCGCATCGATGGCGTGGACATTCGCCGCTATCGGGTCGAGTCATTACGCGACCAGATCGCCGTCGTGCTGCAGAACACGACCCTGTTCCGCGGTTCGATCCGGGACAATATCGCGTACGGCAAGCCGGCAGCATCCGACGAGGAGATCGAGCAGGCCGCCCGGCACGTGTTCGCGCACTCGTTCATCGAGACGCTTCCCGCCGGCTACGACACCGTCGTCGGGGAAGGTGGCGTCACGCTGTCCGGCGGTGAGCGTCAGCGCATTGCTCTGGCCCGTGCCGCGATCAAGAACGCGCCGGTGCTGGTCATGGATGAACCGACGACCGGCCTGGACGCCGCCGCGCAGCGCCATGTGCGCCAGGGGATGCGAGCCCTGGTCTCGCGGTGCACCACGTTCGTCGTCTCGCACCAGCCCGAGCTGTTCGGCGACGTGGATCGCGTCGTCTCCTTCGCTGGAGGAAGGATTGTCGAACAGGGGCGCTGGGAGGATCTGGCGGCAGGCAACACGGCCTTCGCGAGGAGCCTTGGTGCCGGCCGTGTCGCCGGTGGGGCGGCGAGGAAAGTCGCGTGGCGCTGACCGCCCCGATGATCCCGCCCAAGGAGGGCACCCTGCGGGCGTCTCCCCCGGGCGGCCCGGTGCCCGACGATTGCCGCCTCCCCGGCCTGGCGGCGGCCCTGGAGCCGCTGTCCATGCGCCGGCGACTGGAAGAGCTGTTCGGTGTCGCGGTGGAGCACCTGGCCATCTCCTACGTGCGCTACAAGCCCGGCCTCTCCTGCATCATCCAGTACGTGGCGCAGGGCGGGGGAGAGCGCATCTTTCACGGGCGCGTCTGCCGTCCCGACGAATTCTCCCCCATGGCCGCCAAGGCGTACGCGGTCCACCGCCCCCGTCCTGGCCTTCCCCGGCCGGTGGCGGCCAGCTCCGATCTCGGGCTGGTCCTGGTGGCGTTCCCAGAAGATCGGGCCATTCCCGGCATGCGGCACATCCTCGACACCGACAAGCTGAAGCGGGTCCTGCATGAGCAGGTGCCGCGCTTCGCCGGGGGCAACACCTGGGTCAGTGGGTCCCGGTCGGAGGTGGAGGTGGTCAGCTACAAGCCGGAGCGCAGCTGTCTCGTCCGCTGCCGGCTCGGGGTCAAAAATCGCGAAACCGGCGAGCTGGCTCGCGAGACGATCTTCGCCCGGGCCTATGCGTCCCGGGTCGGCGCCGCGGTGCATGCGCTGCTCGAGCGGCTGCAGAGCGGGCCGGATCGTAACCTGGCCCGCTGCGTTCCGGGCTCCCTCGGCCACGATCGCGACCGCCGCCTGCTGTTCATGCAGGCGGTGCCGGGGGAGACCGTTCTCTCGGCGGCAGCGGGGGAGCGACGGCGATGGATGTTCGAGGCGGGCCGTTTCCTGGCGCGTCTTCACGGGGTTGCCGGCCATACCGCCGGCGCGGTCGAGCCGCTCGAACAGGCGGTCGATGTGATCGCAGCTCTTCGCCAGGTCGGCCTGACCGAGGCAAGAGCCCTGGCGGATGCCGCCGCCCGGCTCGCACACCGTCGACCGGTCGCCAGGTCCTCATCCGCCTGCCTGCACGGCGATTTTCATCCCGAACAGCTTCTTGTCGGACCTGAGGGGCTGCGGTGTGTCGACTTCGATGCGTCGAGCAACGGGGACCCAGGGATCGATGTCGGCTATTTTCTCGCCCACCTGCGCCGTCTCGCCCGCCTTGAGGTGTGGCCGTCGGACGAGGACACGGCAGGGTCCTTCCTGCAGGGATACGACGAGACGGGTCCGGCGCTGCCCGTGCAGGTCACGTCGTGGCATCGCGATGTCACCTTCCTGCGCATGGCTCTCAACAGCATCAAGCATCTCGAGCAGGACTGGCCGGCCACGGTCGAGGACTGTCTGGCGGAGATCGGCGCATGACATTCTCCGACCAGCTGTCGCTCGGCGGTCTCGCCGCCGAACACCTCACCGCCACCGGCGTGCAGGATCCTTCCCTGCCGGCACTCGAGGAGTTCGCCGATCTGGCCACCGCCACCGTGTGGTGTCGGCGCTGTCTGCCCGCATCTTCCGGGGTCGATGCTGCATCCCTGGTCGAGGTTCTCCCGCTACGGTACCGGCCTGGACGCCGCTGCACGCTGCGGCTCGAATTCGCCGCGCCGACCCGGCAACGGCTCTATGTCAAGCTGTTTCGCCGGGGAAGGTCGAAGGCGGTGGCGAGGCGGATGGCGGCGCTGCCGCGCCCGTCCGTCCACGATGCCGTGCGCCGGCCGGAGGTCATCCGACACGATGTCTCCGACGACATTCTCGTTCTCGGCGAGGTTGCCGGCGAGGCGCTGTCGGATCGTCTGGCGTGTGTGCAGGAGGACGTTCCCGGCGCGCGCCGTATCGCGGATGCTGTCGCCGAGTGGCACGGGCTGGTCGACAGGATACATGTCGATCCCGGCGGGTGGTCCCGCATGGATGAATGGATATCGGTCGAGCGCGCGTGGCGATCGACGGCGGACAGCGGACCTGCCGGACGTCATCTGGCTCGTCTTGACGATGCGCCGGCGCGGCAGCACTTGCTCGACAGGGTTCGTGAGGCTCTCCACACGACCTCCTTCTCGGCGCCGGTCCTCCTGCACCGGGATCTCCACCCGCAGCAGATCCTCGTCGACGACGACGGGGTGGGGGTCGTGGATCTCGACAATCTGGCCCTCGGCCCGCCGGAGGTCGACCTCGGCAATCTCGTGGCCCACCTCGATCTTCTGGAACTCCATGGCCTGCCGCGGGCCGACCGTCTGCAGAACTGGAGCGACGAGTTGATGGCGGGCTACCGCGCACGCCGCCCCCTGGACGTCGTCGCGGTGTCGACCGCCCGGGCTGCAACCCTGGCCCGTCTGGCCGGCGTGTACGCGAGTGCCGTCCATCTGCCTCACTTGCCCGGGAGACTTCTCGAGCGAGCCGGAGGTCTCCTTTCCCGGGAGGCGGCCGCATGAGATGCCGCCTCGGGATGCCGATCCTGGCGGCGCTGGCGCTCGTGGCGTCTGTGCCCGGGCCGCGCGCCACGACGGACGTGCGGCTCGTGCCGGGGGCCTGGGTGCGGGTGAAGGGAGAGTTCGGGCCCGAGGGTCTGTTCGTGGCGCGACAGATCGAGGGAACCGACGATCGCCGGGCCAGTCTCAAGGGGCCGCTCGATGGCATCGACCTGGCACTCAGTCAGGTCCGGTTCGGCGCCCTCGCCCTGCCCGTCGATGACGCCACGCGCATCGAGGATGATGCGGGAGCGACGCTCGCGATCGGTGCGTTGCGGCCCGGACAGCGCGTCAAGATTGCACTGGATATCGTGGACGGCACACCGGTGCACGTGCGTCGCATCCGGGTGCTGGACGGGATGTCGACGGATCGCCGCCTGGAGGGGCCGTTCGGTTCGTTCGTGAGGAACGACTCGGGCGGGCTGGATTTTCTCCTCCTGGGGGTCAATGTCCGCTCTGCCCGTGCCGCGGCCCGCAGCGGGGGCTTCCTCTTTGCGGTCGACGACGAGGATATCCGGCCGGACAAGGGATTGTGGCTCGGCAACGTGGCTCGTTTCTCCGGCGAGGTGCGTTTCGATTACAAGGACAAGCGAAACTTCGACCTGGCCGACACCCTCGACCGGGACCTGACCACACGACGGGCACGGACCGAGCTCGAACTGACCTTTCCGGGAAACGGCCGGATCTCGGGCATGGCGGAGCTCAAGGCCTTCCAGGAAACGGCCGTTCATGACGAGGCCGGTGTCTTCACCCGCCGTGACGACTTCACGCTGGGTGAGACGTACGTGCAGATCGCCGGCTTGCTCGGCCGCCGGGGATCGCTGCAGGTCGGCAGGGCCCGTTTCGACGATCAGAGGGACTGGCTCTTCCGGCGGGACCTCGATGCACTGCGCCTGTTCTTCGACTGGTCCCGTCTGCATGTGGAGACCTCCCTCTCCCGGCAGGTCGTGGATCCGGAGAGGCGGCAGAGAGACATCGTCAACCAGCTCGTTCTCATCACCGCGTATCCCGGCCACCGCCATCGTGTGTCCGCCTACTACCTCGGGCGGGAGGACCACCACATCCAGCCGAACGGCCTGCGGCGAGATTTCAGCCCGGACCTTGCCGGTGTTCGCGCCGCCGGCGAGGGCGGACACTGGCTCTACTGGGCGGACGCCGCCCTGGCCCGGGGGAGCATCGAGGGACAGCCCCTGCGCGGCAAGGCATATGATGCCGGCGGCACCTGGATCTTTCCGTCGCGCTTCGAGCCCAGCCTCACCGTCGGGTATGCGGTGGGGTCGGGGGACTCCGACCCCACCGATGGCGTCGACCGGACGTTCCGCCAGAGTGGCCTGCAGCTCAACAACGGCAAGTGGAACGGCGTCACCAATTTTCGCTACTACGGCGAGCTGCTGCGGCCGGAACTGGCGAACCTGCGGATCTCCACCTACGGATTCGGCCTGCGCGTCTCCCCGAAGAGTTCCATCGATCTGGTCTGGCATCGCTATGACCTGGACGAGCCGGCCAGCGAGCTTGTCAATGACGGGCTCTCCGACCGCCGCCTGGATCTCGTCCACCGGGATGTGGGTCGGGAGCTGGACCTGGTGGTGGGTATCGAGGACCTCGCTCATCTCGAATTCGAGATCGACCTGGGCGTGTTCGATCCAGGCGAGGCCTTTCTCGGACGGGCTGACCGGGCCACGACCCTCAGGGTGAAGGCCAAGTATGTGTTCTGAGCAGCAAGGGGAGAAGGAGCGCACCATGCGAGGAACGACGATGAATCGCGCGCGTCGGCAGAAATCGCCCGCGCGGCTGGTGGTGGCCGCCGCAGCGCTCGCCACCGGCGGGTTGCTGGCGGCCAGCGCCGCCGCGACCGTGGTGAGTGGGCAGGTCACCGGGCCGACCGGCCAGGGTGTTGCCGGACTTGATCTCGATTTCATCGATCGGGCCACCGGCGTCAACCTGGTGCTCGTCAACGACAACACCGATCTTCTCGGCTTCTATGCCATCTCGGTTCCCGTGGGAGACTACGACGTTCGCTTCAAGCCGGCGGTCGGTGACCGGCTGGTCGGGTTCGAGAATCGCGGTGTGAAGGTGCAGGGCGGGTCGATGGTCCTCGATCAGGTCCTGGAGAGCGGCTGGTTCGTGAGCGGCCGGGTCATCGACGAGCAATCCGGCGCCGTGGCCTTCCTGGACCTCGATTTCATCGACAACATCGGCGGGGGAGTGCTCTTCACGCCGCACGACAGCACGGATACTCTCGGCAACTTCCAGGTCGTCGTCCCGGCGGGCAACTACGCCATCGAGTTCGAGCCCGCGATCGGCCCCCCTCTGGTCCCGCTGCGCATGAACGTCGTGGCCGTTGCCGCCGACCTGCCGCTGGGCGATGTGACGCTGGCCACCGGTGTTCATCTGTCCGGCAACGTGGTGGCGCCCGATGCGACCGCAGTGGAGAACGTTAAGGCGTTGACACTCGATCCGGTCACTGGCCTGGAGATCTTCAACATTCGCAACGCCACCGATCTTTCGGGGCATTTCGATGTGATCGTGGTGCCGGGGAGTTACTCGATGCAGTTCCTGCCCTCCCAGGGAGATCCGTATCTCAGCAGGCTGGTGACGGGAGTCGAGGTGCCGGTGGCCGTGACGCTCCCGGTCGTCGATCTGGAGGCGGGGTCGGTGCTGACGGGAAGAGTGCGGGACACCCTGTCGAACGTCGTGCGGGGTGTGGATCTCGACGCGATCTCGGTGCTGAGCGGTCTGAAGCAGTTCACGCCGAGGGACAACACCGACACCAAGGGTAACTACGCGGTGACGGTCCGTCCCGGTGTCTACGACATCACCTTCGATCCGCCGCCCGACGTGGGGCTCGCGCCGGCGGAACTCTTCGCGGTGGATCTCACCACCGATGTCTCGTTACCGGACGTCGATCTCGTTCCCGGGATGGCCGTGTCAGGGCAGGTGCAGGATGGTGGAGGGGCAGCTCTGGCCGGTGTGAATCTCGACTTTCTCGACCTCGGGGCCGGTGGCCTGGAGATCTTCACCTCCGGAGACGAGACCGATGCGGCCGGTGCGTTCTCGGTGATGGTTCCAATGGGTGTCTACGACATTCCGTTCTCGCCGCCGGCGCTGTCAGGCGCGGGAAAACTGACGATACCCGCCGAGTCCATCTCGACGGCGATGAATCTGGGAACGGTCGTCCTGCCGTCCTCAGGGATCCCGTCGCCGGCGCTCATCACTCCGGCGGCCGGCTCCGCGGCGGGCGGAACCCTGGTCAGCGTGACCGGTTCCGGGTTCGACCCTGGCGTGAAGGTGCGCATCGGTGGGCGGGTCCTCTCGCAGATCCAGCGTCTCGACGCGTTCACCGTCCAGGGATTCACCCGGGCGGGACGTGCGGGTCCGGCCACGGTGGAGGTGATCAATCCCGGCGCGGCAGCGGTGCCGCTTACCGGCACCTTCACGTACGTCCCCTCCGCCACGCCGGTGCTCCTGGGCGTGCGCCTGTCCGGCCCACTGGGCACGGATGTGCTGCTGGAATGGGGAAGCACCGGCCAGGCGAGCTACACGATCTTCGCATCCTCGACAGCAGCTCTCTTCGGTGACGCGAGTGTTGTCGAGGTGAGAACCACCACGAGTTTTCTTCACGAAGGTGGGGCCACCACCCCCAGCAGCACCTTCTACCTCGTTCAGTGACCGGACGGGAGGGAATGGTAGAATGCCAGACAATGTCAGATCAGGAAGGCGGCGAGGCCGTCCTCATCGAGCGCCGGCGGCGCAGTTCCTCTCCCGACGAGCGGCAGGCCCTCCTGACGCAGATCCTGGAGCCTCATCTGGACCGGATCGGTCGCTGGGCCGTGCGTCTGCGAGGCAACCCCGACGAGGCCGCAGATCTGGCCCAGGAGGCCCTGGCGGCCGTCTGTCACCAGATCGATTCGTTTCGCGGCGAATCCCGCTTCTCGACCTGGCTCTACACGGTGGTGCGCAACCAGGCCTACAAGCAGTGGGAGAAGCGTCGTCGCCGGCGGCGCCTGGAGAACCAGTTCGTGCCGAGGCGGTCGTTGCGGCCGTCCGAACCCGAGGAGGAGATCGTCCAGAGTCTGCGCGCTGCCGAGTGCCGCCGTCTGCTCGCCGAGGTGCTGACACCTGTCGAGGCCCGGGTCTTCCTGCTGCACTTCGCCGACGGCGTGCCGCTGGCCGTCGTGGCACGACAACTCGGTCTCACCAATCGGTCCGGTGCGCGGGCTTATCTCGTGTCGGCCAAGCGCAAGTTGCAACGGACCTTGCGCCGCCGCCCTCGCCCGGCGTCGGAGATGAAACGTGCGAAAGGGATCGGTCATGAGTGATGCTCGATGGAAAGAGATCGCCATCGCGGCCCGTCAGGCAGGTCCGTCCTGCCCGGATGACGAGGCGCTGCACCGGTGGATCGACGAGGGGGAGACCGGTTCGCTGACCGGGCATGTCGAGAAGTGTGTGCGCTGTCAGGTCGAGGTCGATGAGATGCGTGCGTTTCTGGTCTCTGCCGCAGACTCGGCAGACGCCGCTGCCGGCACCGTCGTGCGCCGCCGACTGGAGCAGCAACTGGCGGCCGCCACGTCGTCGGTGTCGAGGCCACCTCGCCCGGCCCGTCCGGCGGCGGGCGCCGGTCGTTTCATGTCGTCGTGGCCGTCCTGGCTGGCCGCCGCGGCAGTCGTCACACTGGCCGCCGGTCTGGCCTGGCAGGTGTCGTCGTGGCGAGGTGGATCGGCGCCGGCTCTCCCGTCGATGGGGAGCACG
>JBHHZI010000116.1:0-10336 GCA_046757965.1 Acidobacteriota bacterium
GATCGTGACCAAGCCGGACAACGTGCCGATCACCGCCATGCTGTTCCTGGTGCCGTTCTTCCTGTGGCTGGCGATGTATCTGGCCTACCAGAACGACAGCCGCATCGCCGCCGGCGACGGACCGATGGAAGGCGGCGACGGCAAGGATCGCATCCTCGTCTGGCCCGACCTCGTCTACACCGAGATGCTGTGCCTGATCGTCTGCACCGTGGTCCTCGTGGCCTGGGCCATCCTCCTGAAGGCGCCCATCGAGGAGGCCGCCAATCCCGCCAAGTCCCCCAATCCGTCCAAGGCGCCGTGGTACTTCCTCGGCCTCCAGGAGATGCTGGTCTACTTCGATCCGTGGCTGGCGGGCGTGGTCTTCCCGGGGTTGATCATCGTCGGCCTGATGGCCATCCCCTACCTCGACTACAACAAGAAGGGAAACGGTTACTACACGTTCCGCGAGCGACAGTGGGAGATCACGGTGTTCTCGTTCGGGTTCATCGTCATGTGGGTGATGCTCATCATCTACGGCACCATTCTCCGCGGACCGAACTGGAACTTCTTCGGACCGTACGAGTTCTGGGACCCCCACAAGCTGGAACCGCTGGTCAACGTCAACCTTTCCGAGTTCATCTACGTCAAGGCCCTCGGAGTGGGTCTGCCCGGTTTCTGGCTGTGGCGGGAGATCTGGGGCATTCTTCTGGTGGTCGCCTACTTCGGCATCGTGCCGTCCATCCTGGCCCGGACGGTGTTCAAGCGGTTCTACGCCAGCATGGGATTCGTGCGATTCAACACCATGGTCTTCTTCCTGCTGTTCATGGTCGCGTTGCCCACCAAGATGTATCTCCGCTGGCTGATCAACCTGAAGTACATCGTGGCCATCCCCGAGTTCTTCTTCAATATCTGACCCTGACCGTCCGGATCCGTCCGCGAGCGTGCCATGACTGAAGACCGCAAGAAAGAACTCACTGCCCAGGAGAGGCACTACGAGCCGATCCGGCTCAACCGGATCTTTGCCTGGTCATCCATCGCACTGGCGGTGGTGATCCTCTGGTCGGTCGTGGACGATTACTCCCGCGACTGGAAGAACTACCAGCGCCGGTTCCACGCGGATGAGGTCGCCCGCCTCAAGGACGACATCGGCAAGACGTCCGCCGAGATCGACGCGAAGAAGAAGGCTGACCTCGAGGGGCGGCTGGCCAGTGCCCGGACGAAATCAGCGGCCGCCAGCGGGCGTATCGACGAGATCGATGCCCAGCTCGCCGCCATGGCCAACGACCTCTACGTCGCCGACCAGAATCAGCGGTTCACGAAGGCGCTTCTCGACACGGCCAAGTGGGAGTATGACGAGGCGGCCCATCACGACCCCGCCACGGCCGACGATGAGCGGGCGGCCATGGAGGAACTGCAGGCCCGGTTCGATGCCTACACCGATGAGAACAAGCGTCTGATCGGCATCGCCGATGCCCTGAAGCGCGAACGCCGGGAACTGACCGCCAAGGTGGACACCCTGCAGAGCGAGATTGCCGACCTGGACGCGGGTGTCACGAAGCTGCGGAAGACACTCTCCACCCTCGACCGCCCGGTGGTCAACGCGGTGCTCAATGCCCCCATGCTCGACTTCATCAACCCGACGCTCAAGATCAAGCAGACCGTCACGACCGGCATCGAGAACGAGATGAACTTTCTCCAGGTGCCCCGGGTCGACCGTTGCGAGACCTGCCACGTGGCGATGACCCGGGCCGAACTGGCGGCGGCCGAGCAGCCGTTCCGGGCGCACCGGAACCTCGACCTCATCGGGTCGTCGAGGTCGCCCCATCAGTTCGATCAGGTCGGCTGCACGATCTGCCACCTCGGCCGGGACCGGGGCACGAGCTTCTACGCCGCGGCGCACACGCCCAACACCGAGGAGGACCGCGAGCGCTGGGAACGCGATCTCGGCTGGGAGCGGATGGACCACTGGGAGAATCCGATGCTGGCGTCTCGCTACGTCGAGTCGGGTTGCCTGCAGTGCCACATGCAGGATGTCTTCGTCCCCGGGGCCAAGAAGCTGAGTCGGGGCCGGGAACTGTTCGAAAAACTGGGCTGTCACGGCTGCCACAAGGTGGCCGGCTGGAAGGAACTGCGCAACGTGGGCCCTCCCCTGCGCACCATTGCGACCAAGACCTCGCGTGACTGGGTGCGTCACTGGCTCGCGGACCCCCGGGGCTTCCGTCCCACCACGAAGATGCCCCGGTTCTGGTTTCTCTCCAACAGCAGCGACACCGAGGACGTCATCCGCAACAACGTGGAGATCGATGGCGTCGTCGAGTATCTGTTCTCTCACTCGGAGGCCGGGAAATACCCCGACCTGCCGCGGCGGGGAGATGCACAGCGAGGCAAGACGCTCGTCGAGAACGTCGGATGCCACGGCTGCCACTCGGCGATCGGACCGCAGGAGGCCCACGAGGGTGCCGACCGGCGGCCCCATGGCCCGAACCTGATGCGCATCGGGGCGAAGACGTACCCCGGGTGGCTGTACCAGTGGATCCGGAACCCGAAGAATTACTGGCCCGACACGGTCATGCCGAACCTGCGGCTCACGGAAGAGGAAGCGGCCGACGTGACGGCCTACCTGGCGAGCCTGGACGATACGGACTGGGAGGACGACTACCAGCCGTACTTCAACGTCAAGCCCGATGACATGGACCGGGTGCGCGACGAGATGATCACCGGGTACCTGATGCGAACCAAGACCCGGGACGAGGCCCGAGCCCAGGTCGCCACCATGTCCGCGGAAGAGAAGAAGCTGATGGTGGGGCAGAAGAGCATCGCGCGCTACGGCTGTTTTGGCTGCCATGACATCCCGGGGTTCGAGGGTGCGCAGCGGATCGGCGTCGAGCTCACCAAGGAAGGCTCGAAGTTCGTCGACCGTCTCGATTTCGGTTTCGTGGATATTCCGGCGGAGCGCCAGGACTGGTTCTTCCAGAAGCTCAAGGAACCGCGCATCTTTGACCAGGGAAAGGTCAAGGCGCCCAAGGACAGGCTGAAGATGCCGTTCTTCGATCTATCCGACGAGGAGGCGGAATCGCTGGTGACCCTGCTCATGGGGCTGCGGTCCGAGGAAGTCGACCCGTCCCGCCGCAAGATCTACGACGGCCGGGCGGAGGCGATCCAGGCAGGGTGGCGCCTGGTGCGCACCTACAACTGCACCGGTTGCCACCTGATCGAGGGGCAGGGCGGCGATATCCGGCCCTGGATCCAGACGGTGAAGGCGAGAGACGGCGTGGGCAGCAGTGAAGCCCTCGCCTTCGCGCCGCCCGACCTGCACACCGAGGGCGCCAAGGTGCAGAGTGACTGGCTGTTCGGCTTCCTCAAGAACGTCTCGCCCATCCGTCCCTGGCTCGACATCCGGATGCCGACCTTCCAGTTCGATGACCAGGAGGTCAATACGCTGACCCGGTTCTTTGCCGCCCTGGAGGATGCGCCGTATCCGTTCGTGGACTATGGCGCCGGGTTCCATCTGTCGAGCAGCCACGCCAAGGCGGCCACGACCCTGGTGTCGAAGGACTATTTCAACTGTCTCTCCTGTCATCAGGTCGGCGATCGCAAGCCGACGTCCCCACCCGATTCCTGGGCCCCGGATCTGGAACTGGCCCGGCAGCGCCTCCGGGTCGACTGGATTCGCCGGTGGCTCGTCGATCCGCAGACGGTGATGCCCGGAACGCGCATGCCGTCCTTCTTCCTGGACGAGAACTCGGGGCCGCCGGACATACTCGACGGAGACGAGGGTGCGCAGATGGACCTCCTGGCACGCTGGGTGATGTCGCTGGGTGATAAGAATCCGGGCCGCCCGGCGCCTCTGTACCGCTCCCCGGCGCCGGTCCCGCTGGAGCGCGCGGCTAGTGGCGAGGCGTCGTCTGCAGGCGCCGGCGCCTCACGCTGAACCCGGGACATGCCGGGGAAGCCGGCCGAGGTTGCGGTCCGCGCGTCAGCCTCGGACTTCCCGGACATCCTCGACACGACCTCCGGGTCGAGCAAGTCTCCGGGTCGCTTTCGCCGGAGCCGGCAGCCGGCTACTCGTACCCGTAGCGAGCCAGGCCCTCGTCGTCGAGTCCCATGGCATGCCCGAGTTCGTGCAGGAGGGTGATCCGGATCTCTTTCTTCAGGCTCTCACGGCTGTCCGCAAACCGCTCGAGGTTGCGCCTGAACAGGTGAATCCGGTCGGGACCGGCCGGGTTCACGTCCAGCAGCGAGCGCTCGACGAGCGGTGTGCCGACGAACAGCCCGAGGACCTCCGGGTCGAGCGGGGGATCGAACTCGAGGAGCAGGCTGAGCTGCGGGATGTCATCCACGACCGTCTGCAGGCTGTCCAGATAGCGCCGGAAGAAATCCGGGAGCCGCGCGATGGCCTGCTCGACGACCCTGTCGAACTCCTCCCGCGGCATGCGCGCCGGCAGGCGAAAGCGGTCGCCATCCAGCTCGGCAGCCCGCCGGAACGCGGCATCGGCGGCCTCGAGATCGCCATCGCGCTCCAGGCACTTGCCCAGCCAGTAGTGGGCATCGGCCATGTTGGGCTCGTCGGCGAGCACCCGGTCGAGCTCGACCCGGGCGGCCGGGAAGTGACAGGTGGAGAACTGGATGGACGCCAGGCAGAACCGGGCGTCCGGGTAGTGGGGGTCGATCTGCAGGGACGTCCGCAGGTAGGGGAGAGCCTCCTCGAAGTGCCGCATCTCCACCAGGGCGGCGCCGGCGAGGTAGTGCCCGGCCGGCCCGGCCGGCTCCTGGTCGATGGCCTGGCGGCCATAGTCCAGCGCGTCATCGAAACGCTCCTGTTCGAGCGCCTCGTACGCCTCGTCGATCAGTTCATCGTAGCTGTCGGCCACATCCCGTCCCCATCGTCGACCCCATTATCCTTCCGCACCCACCATTTTTCAACGGTGGGCCGAAAGACGCCTGCCGGGTCAGGTCGAGGGGACACGCGATGCGCGCGTGATGCGCCCCACCTCCCGGGCCAGGAGGAGAAGGGCGATCAGATTGGGGGCGGCCATCAGGGCGTTGCCCAGGTCCCCGATCTTCACCACCGTCTGGATGCCGGCCTGGGACGGCAGCGAGCCCAGAAACATCAGCGCGATGAAGGTCAGGCGGTAGGCGTGCTGGATGCGCAGGCCGAAGAGGTATTCCGTGCACTTCTCCCCGTAATAGCACCAGCCGAGAAGTGTGGAGATGCCGAACAGGAACGAGCCGAGGGTCACGATCACCCCGCCGAACGGGAGCACCGTGTTGAAGGCGTGGGTGGTCATGTCGATGGAGTTGAGGGCCTCGCCGCTGCCGAGATAGAGGGGACCCATCTTGTAGGCGCCGGTCACCGTGATGGCGATGGAGGTCAGCGAGCAGACCACGATGGTGTCGATGAAGGTGCCCATCATGGCGATCTGACCCTGCTGCACCGGGTCTCTGGTCTTGGCGGCGCCGTGGGCGATGGGCGCGCTGCCCAGACCGGATTCATTGCTCAGGATGCCGCGGGCCACGCCGAAGCGGACGGCCTGCTGGATCCCGATGCCGACCATGCCGCCCAGGGCGGCCCGGGGGGAGAAGGCCGATTCGAAGATCAGGGCGATGGCTGCCGGCACATCCACGATGCGCCACAGGATCACCGCCAGGGCCCCGCCAAAGTAGAGAAGGATCATGGTGGGCACGAGCTTCTCCGCCACCACAGCGATGCGCTTGATGCCGCCGATGATGACCAGGCCCACGAGGGTGGCGACCACCGCACCGGTGAGCCACTGCGGCACGCGAAACTGCTGCGCCGCGGCCACGGCCATGGAGTTGGTCTGGAACATGTTGCCGGTGCCGATGAGGCAGGCAATGGCACCCGACGCCGCGAAGAACAGGCCCAGGAAGCGCCCCAGCTTTCCCTTGATGCCGTACTCGCAGTAGTACATCGGGCCCCCGGCCATGCTGCCGTCGGCGGCCACCTTGCGATACCGCACGCCGAGGACCGCCTCGGCATACTTGGTGGCCATGCCGAAGACCGCCGTGATCCACATCCAGAAGGCCGCCCCGGGCCCGCCGGTGGCGATGGCACTGGCGACGCCGGCGATGTTGCCGTTGCCGACGGTGGCCGACAGCGCCGTCATGAGGGCCTGGAACGGCGTGATGTCCCCCTCGCCCTGGGTCTTCTGCTTGCCCAGGGCGCCGGCCAGGACCAGCCCGGCGGCCACCCGGAAGCGTCGGAGTTGCACGAACCCGGTGCTGTACGTCAGCACGACGCCGGTGCCCAGCAACAGGATCACCATGAGCGGAATGTTCAGGAGGAAGCCGGGTCCCCACCCCCACACGTAGTCGTCGGCGATGATCGGAATCCAGTGCTTCAGCGCTTCCCAGAATGGCATGCAGCGTCCTCCGGAACGGCGGCGCCCGCCGGGACGGCGGGCGCATGGCGGCCCATCCTACGGAACGGCCCGGCCGCGTGTCAAACCAGTCCACGGTAGCGACGCAGGTCTCTGCTTGACCTCGGGCGTCGAGCCTGGAACGATGAAGGGCCGGAGGAGCCCCGCATGTCCGACACGACGTCCCATTCCAGCCTCGAGTATCCGTTCCAGCGCCTCGCCGCCGCCGAGATGCGTCGCCGGGTGGATACCCTCCACCGCAGCCTGCAGACCCGCCGCTCCATCCGCCAGTTCTCGGCCGACCCGGTGCCGCGGGCTCTGATGGAGCGGCTCATCGAGATCGCCGGGACGGCGCCGTCGGGCGCCAACCGCCAGCCGTGGCAGTGGGTGCTGGTCGGGCGGCCCGACCTGAAGCGTCACATCCGTGAGGCGGCGGAGGCGGAGGAGCGTCGAAACTACGAGGGGGGCCGCTTCCCGGAGCGCTGGCTGCAGGTCCTGGAGCCGCTGGAGACCGACTGGCACAAGCCGTATCTCGAGACGGCCCCCTGGCTGGTCGCCTGCTTCCGGCAGGACTACCGCGTGCGGCCGGACGGCGGCCATGAGAACAACTACTACGTCCACGAGAGCGTCGGCATTGCCTGCGGTTTCTTCATCGCGGCGGTGCACGCCGCCGGTCTGGTCACGGTGCCGCACACGCCGTCTCCCATGGGGTTCCTGGCGAAGCTCCTGGAGCGGCCGGCCGGAGAGACGCCGTTCATTCTCTTCCCGGTCGGCTATCCCGCCGAAGGCGCCCGGGTGCCCGACATCACGCGCAAGGAACTGGTGGATATCCTCCAGCACGACGACGGCCAGTCGATGGCACCGGAGGAGGAAAATGATGACCCCGCGTCCTGAGCGACCGACGGCCCGCCGGCGCCCGGGCGCCCGACCGGGCATCCGCACGATCCGACGCGCGGCTCGAGAACCAAGACCGCGTGACGGGAGGCGGCCCCGCGCCAGCCTCCGGAGCCTGGCCGCGGACGACCGCGCACGAGATCGGGCGGCGGGGTCTGTCGCGGGACGTGCTGCCGCGCCGGTGAGCGACCCGTCAGCCGGCGGCGGGAGCGCCGGAGAAGACGCCGGGTCGTGGCGGCTGTTCATCGCCCTGCCGCTGCCGGACACGGTGCGCGAGGCCATCGGCCGGGCGGGGGTGAGCCTGGGCCGCCTTCTGCCGGAGCGCGTCTGCCGGTTCGTGCCGGCCGACTCGATGCACCTGACCCTGCGATTCCTCGGCGACACCGACCCCGAGCGTGTCCCGGCCCTCTGCGCAGGCCTCGATGCCGCCGCCGCCGGTTCGCACCCGCTGGACCTGCAACCGGCGCGACTCGGCACCTTCGGAGGGCGGGGCGGCATCCGGGTCATCTTCCTGCACCTGACCGGCGATCTGGCCGGGACATCCGACCTGGCGGCCGCCATCGAGAAGGTCGTCATGCCCCTGGGCTATCCGGCGGCCCGGCCCTTCCGGGCCCACCTGACGCTTGCTCGTGTACGCGAACGAGCGACTCGTGACGAGCGCCGCCAGGTGGGGGCCGCCGTGGAGCGGTTCGACTGCCCCGCCTGGCCGTCGTTCTCGGCCGACGAGGTCGCCCTGCTGCGTTCCCGCCTGTTGCCCGGTGGAGCGCAGCACACCCGCGTGCACACCGCATCTCTGAGGTGAACCGGGGAGGCGCGGCCTCTCCGTCACGATGACGGAAACCGGATGCGCACCGTCCAGGTTTCATGGTGGGCCATCAGAATCCATTGAGATAATGGAGGTTGTACAATGACGCGGCAGTGCCCTGAAGCAGTGAACCAGTTCATCTTGCCGGCTTGAATTGTGTACTATGTTTTAGTACATTAGTTGTGTGAGATTGGATACCGCAGCGCTCAAGAAGCTCTGCCGAAGGAGAAGGACTACGCTGCAGCGGCTGCTCAGGGACGCTCGCGTGAGCCGCACCGCATACTACTCGCTGGCCCGCAAGGACTCGGTGATTCCACGTTCGGTGTGGGCCATCGCCGGCGAGTTGAACGTGCCCCTGTCCGCCATCTTGGAGGAGCCGCCGGCGCTTGAGTTGCGGACCCAGGCACTGCTCAGGCGGGCACAGCGAGTCCGTTCTCGAAATCCCTCCACGTCGGTCGAGAACATCTGGCATACCCTAATGCTCCTGGAGGAGCCACCGATCGACCGCCTTCGACGGAGCCTGCTGCGTGGCCGCGCCGGCGATCTTCACTGAACAGGAGCAGGATTTCCTGCGCGAGCTGACGCGGCAGGAGGTCGAGTTTCTGATCGTTGGCCTCGCAGCCGCGGCGCTTCAAGGGGCGCCCGCAGTAACACAGGATATCGACCTGTGGTTCCGTGACCCCGCCGCCCCCGGCCTCAGGAAGGCGCTGGACAAGGTCGGTGGGATCTATGTGCCAGCGACCTCCTCGACACCACCGATGCTCGCTGGGAAGACCGTCGCTCTGTTCGACATCGTCCTGACCATGCACGGGCTGGAGGCTTTCGAGCGAGAGGCCGTGAACGCCCTCGAGATGCAGCTGGAACGGGTCAAGGTGCGGGTTCTGCCACTGGCGCGGATCATCGCCAGCAAGAAGGCAGCGAACCGTGAGAAGGACCGTCTGGTGCTCCCGATCCTCGAGGATGCGCAGGCGGCGTCGCTGGACAACGAGGAGGATGGTAACGATGAAAGTGAATAGGAGACTGCCCTGCTGTGTTCCCGCTTGTTGCCCGGCGGAGCCCAGCCCACCCGCGTGCATACCTCTTCTCTGAGGTGAACCGGGCCCGGGGGCCTGTCGCAGCGGCCCGTGATCTGCTTCAATCTCTTCCGGAGAGAGCCGGCGGAAAGGAGTGGTCGCCGCCGTGCTTGCCCGGACCCTCACTGCATCGATCTATGGAGTGACGGCCTTCCCGGTGACCGTCGAGGTCGACGTCGCCGGAGGGCTGCCGCAGTTCGCCATCGTCGGGCTGGCCACCACCGCCATCCGGGAGGCCTCCGACCGGGTGCGTGCCGCGATCAAGCGCTCGCACTTCGACTGGCCGTCCGGCCGCATCACCGTCAATCTCGCCCCGGCGGATGTGCGCAAGTCCGGCACCGGCCTCGACCTGGCCATCGGGGTGGGCGTCATCGCGGCCGAGGCCGGCTGGCCCGCGTCGCGTCTGGACCGCACCGCCTTCTTCGCCGAGCTGTCGCTCTCCGGTGCGGTGCGCCCGGTGCCGGGTACCCTGGCGGCGGCGCGCGCGCTGTCCCGGCGAGGCGTCCGGCGGCTGTTCACGGCGCCGGAGGCGGTGGCCGAGGCGAAGCTGGTCGACGGCCTGACGGTGATCGGCGTGGAGAACCTGGCCGCGGCCATCGGCGTCGTGCGCGACAACGTCCTCCCGCTGACGCGCCCGGTGGCGGTTCCCGAGCCGGCCGCCGCTGACGGGGTCGTCGCGGACCTGGCGGATGTGCGCGGCCAGCTCCGTGCCCGGCGGGCGCTGGAGGTGGCGGCGGCCGGGGGCCACAACCTTCTCCTGTTCGGCCCGCCCGGCAGCGGCAAGACGATGCTCGCCCGCCGCCTGCCCGGCCTGCTGCCGCCGCCGGCGCCCGACGAGGCCATCGAGATCACCCTCATCGCCTCGTGCAGCGGTCTGCTGCGCAGTGCCGGTCTGGTGCGGCGCCGCCCGTTTCGTGCCCCGCACCACACCATCACCCGGGCCGGTCTGGTGGGGGGCGGAGCGGTGCCGCGGGCCGGCGAGGTCACCCTGGCGCACGGCGGCGTGCTGTTCCTCGATGAGATCGCCGAGTGCCGTCGCGAGGTCATCGACCTGCTGCGCCAGCCACTGGAGTCGGGACAGGTGCTGCTGTCCCGCGCCGGCCGCACCGCCGAGCTGCCCGCCCGCTTCCTGTTCGTCGCGGCCATGAACCCCTGTCCTTGCGGCTACCTGGGAGACGCGGACCGGCCGTGCCTCTGCACGCCGCCGG
>JBHHZI010000117.1:0-10323 GCA_046757965.1 Acidobacteriota bacterium
GGGCGCCGCCTGTTCCACGAGCAGTACGGCTGCCAGTCCTGCCACATGGTGAACAATCAAGGCGGCTACAACGGTCCTCTCATGGATGGCCTGGGAGATCGCCTGAAGTCCGGGTGGGTCGCCTGGTGGCTGCAGGGCCCGCAGCGCTGGCGGGCTGATGTGCGCTGTCCGGACTTCGGCATGGACGTCACCGATGCAGAGGACCTCTCGGCCTACATCACCTCGATCGCCGCCGCGCAGGCAGGTGGGTCATGACCGTCCTGAACCGTCGACGTCGAACCCACCGCGCAGGACGCTGTGCCGCGCACGCACCGGTGTTTCGCTGGTCCATCGTGGTCGGTGTGGCAGCGGCGTGTCTCGTGCTGACCCTGGCGGCCGGGCCGGTGTCGGAGTCGTCCGGCGAGTCGGCGGCCGCCGGCGGGGCGGGCTGGAGCCTGCCGGTCCCCGACCTCGACTACAACGCCCGCGAGGGACGGGCGCTGTTTGCGCACTACTGTGTCCCGTGCCATGGCGTCGAGGGACGTGGGGACGGATTCAATGCGTACAATCTCGACCCGCGCCCGCGAGATCTCGCCTCGGAGACGGTTCGCCAGGCGAGCGATGACGACCTGTCGGCGGTGATCGCCGCCGGCGGGGCGCTGTCGGGTCTGTCCACCGGGATGCCCCCGTGGGGACGCACGCTGACCCGCCGCCAGATCGGCAACATCATCGTCTACGTGCGTGAGCTGGGGCGTCGGGCTGCGGCCGCCCCGCCCGAGGAAGACTGACCGGACGAGAAACGGCTCCAGCCGCCGTCAGGCCACTGGAGCCGCAAGGATCGTTCATTCGTCGAGGTTAGATCGGGCGGACTTTCTCCGCGGCGGGCCCTTTCGCGCCCTGGACGACCTCGAACTCCACGCGCTGGCCCTCGCTGAGCGTCTTGAAGCCTTCTCCATCGATGGCGGTGTGGTGGACGAACACGTCCTTCGAGCCATCATCGAGGCTGATGAAACCGAAACCCTTGCTATCGTTGAACCACTTCACTGTACCTTGTGTCACGATCCTACTCTCTCTCACAGCGGGCGGAATTGCCCTGCTCTCCGTCCCGAAGAACATGAGAGCCCTTCCCCATCGCGACATCTGCACAAAAGTGATCGAACAATCACCGCGGACATGAAATGTGGAAGTGCTGAAATCATAGAGGAGCATGCCACCAAGATCAAGCAGGGCGTGGTCGCGTGTCGATTCCCCGGTCGACCGTTGCGTCGGGCATGGCCGCGCGAGAGCGGTGCGATAAACCACCGGCGGGCGCCGTTGTTCCAGTTGTCGCCGCGCCGCGCGGTCGGGCGCCTTGTGCGTTCCTGAACAACAGGACGGTTTCTCGTGTTATACCGGGTTGAGGGAAGGAGACCGGCGTGAAAATGCTTGTTCGACATATTTCGATGGTCCTGCTGGGTGTCGCTCTGGCGACACCCGTGCAGGCTCGTGTTCACCACTACCGTCGACTCGCTGTCGGCCACGGGAAGAAGCTCGACTACGCACTGGTCTTGCCCCGGGAGTTCGACAGGAAGCGCGCCTACCCGGTGCTGCTCGCGCTGCCGCCTGGAGGTCAAGACCGGGCGATGGTCGAGGCCGGGGTCGGGCGATACTGGGGGCTCGAGGCCGCCCGGCGCGGGTGGATCGTGGTGAGCCCGGTGGCGCCGGATGGGGTCCTCTTCTTCAAGGGAGCGGAGCAGGTCCTGCCCGCCCTGATGGATGCCATTGCCGACGAGTTCATCCTCGAGGGAAATCGCTTTCACCTCGCCGGCGTCAGCAACGGCGGCATCAGCGCCTTCCGGGTGGCGGTGAGCTGGCCGGAGCGCTTCCAGAGCCTGACGGTGCTGCCCGGTTTTCCCATGACCCGGGAGGACATCGAGGGCCTCTCCCGCCTGCGCGGCATGCCGGTGCACCTGTTCGCCGGCGGAGACGACGTGAAGTGGGCCAGCGCCGAGCGGAAGACCGCCAAGATGCTCGAAGACCTCGGTATTCCGGTCGCGGTGACCGTCTATCCCGGTGAGGGGCACGTGCCGGCGAGCATCACCGCGGTGAAACTGTTCGACCTGCTCGACGGTCTGCGCCGGCCGGAGGCTCCCTGAACCGTGAGGATCGCCGCGCCGGCATTTCCCGGCGCGGCTGAGGCCTGACGGCCTGGCTGCCGCGATTGGCCCGGTTGCGGCGCGCCGGTCAGCGCGACCCGGCGGCCGGCGAGCCGGATGCTCCGCTCGGTTCCGGCAGCGGCTTGCGGGGCAGCATCTCCTCCCGCGTGGCGGCGTGATAGAGGACCGTGGCCATGATGGCGGACGCCTGCATCAGGTCCGCCTCCTGGATGTGGTCCACCACATCGAGATCGGAGT
Organism: Acidobacteriota bacterium; assembly: GCA_046757965.1. Lineage (GTDB taxonomy): Bacteria > Acidobacteriota > Polarisedimenticolia > SMYD01 > SMYD01 > JBHHZI01. Next base: position 2,373 of record JBHHZI010000117.1, read on the forward strand.
GGTGGGTGCGGCTGCCGTAGTCCAGCGGATCCTGGATGAACTGGAACCCCGGCAGACCGACCGCGTCGAACGACAGGTGATCCGTGCCGCCGGTGTTGCGAATACTGATGGTGGTGGCATCCATGTCGGCGAACGGCTGCAGCCAGGCCGCAAAGATCGGGCGCATCATGTCGTTGCCCTGCAGGTATGCGCCGCGGATCTTGCCGGTGCCGTTGTCCAGGTTGAAGTAGCCGGACAGCTTCGCGTGTTCCGGCCGCAGCTTCATGGTCACGGGATCGGCAAAATGCTTCCGGACATATCCCCGGGAGCCGTACAGTCCCTGCTCCTCGCCGCTCCACAGCGCGATCCGGATGCTCCGGTCCATGTCCAGATCGAGAGCGGAGAGAATTCGGATCGCCTCCAGGGCCACGGCAGACCCGGCGCCGTTGTCGGTGGCGCCGGTGCCGCCATGCCAGGAATCGAGATGGGCGCCCACCATCACGATCTCGTCGGCATGCTTGCCGTGGCCGGGACGTTCCGCCACCACGTTGACACCGTCCACCGGCTCATCCGGAAGGCTGACGTCGACGTCCAGCTCGACCTCGACCGCCTCGTGATGTGCGACCAGCCGCAGGATCCGATCGTACGGTTCCGGCGGCAGGGCGATGACCGGCGGGGGCGTGACCGCTCCGCTCTGCCAGGAAGCCGCCGACTCGCCGAAGGCGATGGCGCCGTCGCCCCGCTCGTCGGTGGTCAGCACCGCCACCACGCCCTCGTCACGCAGGAAGGCGTTGAGCGTGCCCCGCACGCGGCTGCGCCGCTGCCAGAAATCGGCCATGACCTCCAGTGGGAGCGAGGCCATCAGGCGCCGGCGTTCCTTGCGGTCCTCGGGGAGGCGGGTCAGCGGCAGATCGTAGGCGACCTCCGCGAGCGGTTCGGGCGCCTCGTAGAGACCGGACAGCGATTCCGTGTCGTGACGGCGGCTGGCTGCCCGGGTCGGCTCCTCCATCTCCCGCGCCCGGTGGAGCAGCACGATCTTGCCGCGCAGCTCTCCGCGGTGCTCGGCGGCGTACTTCTCGAAGTACGCCTGCAAGCGCTCGAGGTCGAAGCGCACGTCCTCCGAGCTCTCCGTCGGATAGAGCGGGGCCGCGATGACGGCCGCGCGCACCGGCCCATCGGTGCCGCCGGTCCAGGCCAGGGGAATGCCGCCGAGTGGGGCGTACACCGGGCGCACCATCCGGCCGGCGTAGCGGTTCAGGGACCAACTCCGCCCGAACGTTCCCCAGGGTTCCAGCTTCGCACCGGCAAGGCCCCAGTCCTTCAGTGCTTCCGCGGCCCAGCGCGCCGCGGAGTTGAAGCCGGGCGAGGCGGTGAGGCGCGGCCCGTTGACGTCGGCCAGATGGTACAGATGCTCCATGACCTGCGAGTGCCGGAACGCTTCCTCCTTGATGCGATGCACCACGGACAGGTCCACCTCCTCGCCCGCTCGGGGCGCGGCGCCGCCGATGAGGCCCGGGAGGATGGCGAGAGCGATCGGCAGGGAACGTGACAGCAGGGTGTGGGGCGTGTCGCGGGCAAACCATCTCGAAACAGATCTTGTCGCAGGACAGGGCATCATGGCGTTGTCTCCGTGGTCGGTGCCGGGCACAGGATGGCCGCAGGCTATGCGGTCGGTTTGCTCATCGTCAAGCCGGTGCCGGGAATCAGCAGACCGATGTGCCCCCGATGGTTCAGGACTCCGAGGCCGGAATCAGTGGGTGAGGCGGACTCGCATGGCGTCCAGCAGACGCCCCTCGAGCCTGAAACCGTCATGGGTGATCCGACATCCGAAGGCGCCCTCGATGGCCGTCAGGCTCTCCGTGGTGTGGGTTTCGGCGAGTCGACCGGTGCACGGACTGAAGGATTGGGGTATATTGCCGGAGCCTCCCCGGAGAACCGATGCGCAGCACGAGGACAGCAGCAGGCAGGTGTGCCCGGCAATCCCGGCCCGCCTGTGGCGGTGCGACGCAGTGGCGACGACCGGGCCGGGCGATGGGCAGCGGCGCGCTGCTGTGTTACGTGGCCGCGGCCGTCCAGATCACGCTCACCGGCCTGACTCCGGCGGCCTGGACCCTCGCCGGACCGGACCAGGCCGGCATGCAGCGCTGCGGCTGCGCCGCCGGCCATTGCCGTCCCGGTGGCTGTTGCCATCCTCCGGCACCGGTATCGCATCGTCACTCCCCGTCTGCCGGCGCGCGTGGAGGTTCGGCCCACGCCGGAGACGCCGGATCCCGCTGTCTGCTGAGCGTCTGTTCTTCCCCGACCGGTATGCTCTCGGTCGCCCTTCCGGCCCCACATCTGCTCCGTCCGCCGGCTCGTCCAGCGGTCCCCTCGGCGGCACGCCTGACCCGAACCGTCCGCCGGGCGGCTCGGCCGTCGGCGATGAGAGCGCCGCCCGACAAGATCCCGATCTAGACCATCGAACTCCACTCACCGGTGATCCGCACCGGCACCGCTCATCAAGTGATGGGGGGTGCGGCCCGGCGCCTGCCTGGCGTGGTGACGGACCGTCTCGACCTGGACCGGTGCCGCGTGCCGTCTGCCGCGGAAGCGCGCCGGTGGGTTCAACGGAGATCGCGCCGGCCCGTTCGCCGGGCCCACCCGGCGGACATCGCGGGTCCCGGACTCCGGCCCGATCCTCCGATCGACCTGTCTCACTGCTCTCAGGAGTTCTTCGATGGATCTTCGATCAATGCTTCACCGGCATGATTCCCCGGTGGATCGCCAATCCCGCTCCAGGCCGCACGCGGCCGTGGTGGCCGTTGTGATGGTGCTGTTCTGTGCCGGCGTGGTCCGGGCCCACGACGAGGACCCGGCCGGCGGCCGTCCGTCCCATGACGGATCGCCCGTTCACTTCTCTCACCCCCTGATCGCCGAATCCCCTTCACCGGACACCAAGATCCGGCTCGACGGTTTCTTTCTCGATCTCGATGATGGGGGCGAGAGTGGCAGCGAGCGGACGCTGCGACTCGAGGCGGAGTACGCCTTTCATCCCTCGTTCAGCATCGAGCTGGACGTGCCGGTGACAACCCGCAATCTCGACGCGGCGCCGTCTGTTTCCAGCACCGACACCGTGGACATCAGTCTCAAGTTCGCCAGTTTCACCTTCCAGCGGCAGGGCGTCCTGCTCGGTTATGGCCTGGAGATCGGCCTGCCGACCGGCAACGATCGCAAGGAGATCGGCAGCGACCACCTGGTGGTGTTCGAGCCGTTCTTCGATGTGGGCTACGTGCGTGGGCGTCTGGAGGTGGTGGCGTTCGTGTCGTTCGGCATCCCGACCAATCAGGATGACATGGAAGAGGTGGAGACCGAGCTGGGAGAAAACCTCTCCCTGCTCTACCACTTCACCCCGCGTCTTTCAGGCCTTCTCGAGCTGGACGGCGAGACGGTGCTCAGTGGGCCGGACGACGGTCAGAGCGTCCTCAACCTGACGGCGGGTCTCAAGGTCCGGCCGTGGGCGTCCCACGACTTGCAGGTGGGAGTTGGCCTGAGTGTTCCGGTTTCGAGTGACGAGGAGTTCGACACCCGGGGCATCGTGTCGGTCTTCTACCACTTCTGAAGGAGCCGGGTGCGGCCCGGAGACCGGAGTGTGTTTCCGGGCCGCACCGGGCTCTTTCCTCGGGACGGGAACTTGCCGTCAGCGTCGCCTCGGGCCCGGCGCGCACCGCGTCGGACCGATACGACGACCCGCCGGCCGTTGGTGCCATGGCGCGGCAATCCTGTCACCGGCTGTGACATACTGAGGCGCCGTGTCCGCGAAGAACGCAGGAGAGCCGATGGTTGCCGCAAAGCCCCGCACCAAGATCGTCTGCACCATCGGGCCGGCCAGCCGCGAGCCGGAGATTCTCCAGGGATTGATGCAGGCGGGCATGAGCGTGGCGCGCCTCAACTTCTCCCATGGGTCGCAGGCGCAGCACTCACGAACCATCGCGTCGATACGGGCCACGTCGCGTCGTCTCGGCGCCGGCGTGGCGATTCTCCAGGATCTCGCCGGCTTCAAGGTGCGCATCGGCGAGATCGCCGGCGGCGGCGTCTCCCTCGATCCGGCGCAGAAGATCGTTCTCACCGCCCGGGACGTGCCGGGTGACGCCCGCGAGATCTCCGTCAGCTATCCCGATCTCGTTCGTGAGGTCCGCGCCGGCGACACGTTGCTCCTCAGCGACGGGGCCATCGAGCTGGAGGTCGACCAGGTGTCCGGCGGGGACCTGTCATGCCGCGTGGTGGTGGGAGGCTGGCTCGGGTCGCGCAAGGGGGTCAACGTGCCGGGACGTTCCATCGGCGGCTCCGGTCTGACCGCGAAGGATCGGGAGGACCTGGCCTTCGGTCTGGAGCAGGGTGTCGACCATGTCGCCATGTCGTTCGTGCGGCGCGCCGACGATATCCGCGAGGCAAAGGATCTGATCGCCGAACGCGGGCACGACACGCCGGTCATCGCCAAGATCGAGAACCGGGACGCCCTCGACGAGATCGACGCCATTCTTGCGGTCGCCGACGGGATCATGGTTGCCCGGGGGGATCTGGGTGTCGGCATCCCCATCGCCCGCATCCCGAACGTGCAGAAGCTGCTGATCGCGCGGGCAAACCGGGCGGCGAAGCCGGTGATCACCGCCACGCACATGCTGCGCTCGATGGTGGAGAGTCCACGGCCCACCCGGGCCGAGGTCACCGATGTGGCCAACTCCATCCTCGACGGCACCGACGCCATCATGCTCTCCGAGGAGACCGCGGTGGGGGCCTACCCCGTCGAGGCGGCGCAGACCATGGCGGATGTGGCCGTCGAGACGGAGACGGCCTTCCCGCATGATCGCTGGACGTTCGACCTGCGCCAGAAAGATCACGACACGGTGGCCGAGGCCATCGCCTTCGCGGTCTGCCGCATGGCGGACGATGTCGACGCCGCGGCCATTCTCACCTGCACCAGCTCGGGCAGCACCGCCCGGGCGGTCGCCCGCTTCCGGCCCCGCCGGCCCGTGCTGGCCCTGACCCCGCGGGAGACGACCTACCGGCGCCTGGCGCTCACCTGGGGCGTGGTGCCCTGTCTCGGTCCGGCCACCACCTCGACGGATGATCTGATCCAGGCGGCCCTGCGAGCGGCTGGCGAGGAGTCGCTGGTTGCGCCGCAGCAGCGCGTCGTGATCACCGCAGGCGTCCCGGCCGGCACGCCGGGGCACACCAACCTCATCAAGGTCGAGGAGATCGACGGCCCGTCGTCGTCGTGAGGTCCGGCACGACCGTGCCGCCCGGAGTGGAACGCAGCTTCTGGAAGAGCTTCGGGCCCGGCCTGCTGTGGGCGGCGGCGGCCATCGGCGTGTCCCACCTCGTGCAGGCGACCCGCGCCGGAGCGATGGCCGGTCTGTCGCTCTGGGGCGTGATTCTTCTGGCCCTGTGCCTGAAGTACCCGTTCTTCGAGTACGGCCCGCGCTACGCGGTGGCCACCGGCGAGAGCCTGGTGGAGGGGTACCGGCGTATCGGGCGGTGGGCGGTGTGGGTGTTCGTTGCCGTGGCGGCTGCTGTGGCGGTGGTGGTCCACATCGCGGTTCTGCTGTTCACCGCCTTCCTGGTCAATTTCATCCTGGGGACCTCCTGGCCGCTCGCCGGTGTCGCCGCCGGCGTGCTGGCCGCATGCATCGGTCTGCTGGCCATCGGCCGGTTCCGTCTTCTCGATCTCTCCATCAAGATCATCCTCGCGCTGCTGGGGCTGTCCACCATGGTGGCTGCGGCCGCGGTGTGGCGCCGGGTGGATCTGAGCACCCTCCCGCCGTGGCCTCTCGGCGAGACCGGCGCGGTGAATTTTCCGTTTCTTCTCGCCCTGGTCGGGTGGATGCCGTCCGGCTTCAACCTCTCGGTCTGGAGCTCGCTCTGGACACTGGCCAAGGACAGGCAAGCGGGCCGGCGCGCCACCATGCGGGACGCTCTGCTCGATTTTCGCCTGGGTTACGTCGGCTCGGCACTGCTGGCCGGCGCGTTCGTCATCCTCGGGGCGGGTGTCATGCACGGTTCAGGGGCGAGCCTGAGCAGCCAGGGAACGGCGTTCTCCGTGCAGCTCGTCCAGATGTACGTGGGTGTGCTGGGCGGCTGGGCCCGCCCGGTCGTGCTGGTGGCCATCGTCACCACCATGCTGTCCACCGCACTCACCATCGTCGATGGATTCCCGCGCGCCCTGGCGCGCTCGCTCCATGTGCTGACCGGCGGGGTTCCGGCCCGCGGTGACGAGCGGCCCGCCGGCTCCGGGCCGGAATCCTGTGGAGAGAAGGCCTACTGGTGGATCATGATCGGCATCGGCGCGGCAGCGGTCACCGGCATCGCCCTGTTCATCGGCAGCTTCACCACCATGATCGATGTCGCCACCACCGTGTCGTTCCTGGCGGCCCCGCTGCTGGGTTATCTCAACCTGCGCGCCGTCCGGCTGCCCCATGTGCCCGAGCCACACCGGCCCGGTCGTTTCCTCGTCGGCCTGTCGATTGCCGGCCTTCTGTTGCTGACCGCCACTGCGGTGGCCTTCATCGTCGCTCGCCTGCTCTGATCCGGACGCCACGGAATCGACGCCGCAAGGATTCCCCCCCGCGCGTTGTGGTCTCCTGGACCGCCTGTTGAGCCTGGTGGTTCTTCGCCACATCTCGAGCTGACGAACAGGACGATGACCTCCGCCGCTGTCTCGGGAATGGTCTGGGTCTGGTCTGTGGTAGGATCGGATCATGTGTGGAGGTGTTCTCAAGCTTGATCCGGAGGCCGATGGTGCCGACGAGAAGGAGTTCGATCTGGCCTACTATCGTTCTCTGAGCACGGCCGATCGGTTTCGCATGATCATCGACAGGTCGATCCTCTTGCTGCGGACGGCGACGAATGAAACAGATCGAGAACCTCCTCCGCTCTCTAAGCGACGCTGACGTCCGCTACGTCATCATCGGAGCGACCGCGTTCGCGGCCCACGGATGGGTACGCGCCACGGCGGATCTTGATCTCTTCGTTGACAAGGATCTCGAAAACATCAAGCGTGTCCGGGCGGTGCTGACCGATTTCGGCTACGATATCTCTGACGCCAGCGTCGAGGATTTTCAGCGTTACAAGATCCTCCTGAGACAGTACGACCTCCCCCTCGATATCCATCCGTTCGTCACGGGCGTTACCTCGTTCGCCGAGGTCTGGAAGCGGCGCGTGACGGCCCCGATAGGTGGCATGGACGCGCCGTTCGCATCACTGGATGACATCATCGCCATGAAGAAGGCCGCCGGCCGCCCGAAGGATGCCGAGGACCTGCGTCAACTCGAGACACTGCGAGCCCGGCGCTTGACTGAGGATTGATTCCCTGCGCGTGCCTTCGGTCTGTCCACCGGTGCCCGGCGCGCGGACCGATGTTGCCAGCGTCAGCGGGACCAGCAGCAGAACGCCGAACCCCGTGAGCAGTGAACCGAGGTAGTGGACAACACATCCCTGGTGGACGGCGACACTGCCATCCTCGATGAGTGACGCCACCGCTCCGTCGAGACCGTCGCGCGCCGAGTGGACCGTTGCCGCATATGTTCCGGCAATCACCGCTCCCGATGTCTGTGGACACCGATACGCTCGGTTCCGTTATCGGCGCTGGCGGGCCTGGCATTGAGCGGGCGCCCGGCGGTTTCCGGAATGGTCCGAGAGCCCGTCTCACGCAGGCGACGGCCGTGCTCCCGAGAGCCACGCCATCGCCCCGAGATCGGGGTCTGACCGGCAGCAGCCTGCTTCTGGCTGGTGGGCCCGCCTGGATTTGAACCAGGGACCAACTGATTATGAGTCAGCTGCTCTGACCGCTGAGCTACAGGCCCGGTGGAGCGGGAAGGGCGGGGGCGCCGGCCCCGACCTGGTGAGCGTACCACGCACGGTGGCGGGGTACGGAACGGCCGGCCGGTGTCTCAGCGGCCGCGGGTGCTCTTGACCAGGATCCAGATGCCGACGGCGA
>JBHHZI010000118.1:0-10296 GCA_046757965.1 Acidobacteriota bacterium
CATGACGTCGTACAGGACCCCGATCTGATCCGTCGGCGGTTGATAGTCATACCTCAGCTTCTCGGCGCTCAGCCAGATGACTTCAACGTCATCCCGGCAGGGATCCGTGGCGAGTGTGCCGCCGGTTGCCTCGATGGTGAGGCCCCCCAGGTCGAAGCTGAACCTATCGAAATGTTGAAACGACTCATCGCCGGGGACACGGCGCTCGAGACCGGAGTAGGTGTCCACGACCTTCTCATCGGCGATGGCCCAGGTGTCGGTGGACGGGTCACGCTTCAGCGTGACAACTCGACGTTCGGTGGTCATGTGGTCCGGCATGGCGGTGTCCAGATGGAACACCACCTGGTAGGTGTCGTCATCGATGCGCATGAAGTGCTTCGAGTAGGTCCCCCGCTTGTACGGATTGTTGTCGTCATCCCGCGCCCGCAGCAGGTTGTCGATACGCGCCTTCAGAGGGACCTCGAGGGCCTGCTTCAACGCGTAGGGGATATCGTCATCCATTGCTCTCGCGTGTGATGGAAAGAGGAAGCCTGAGACGAGTAAACTGGCGACAAAAGTCAGCAAGACGGCATGACATGACGCGAACAGCCGGCGCATCGATTCACATTTCATGAGAGAGTCTCCCAGTACAGGAAGTGGAGCAACGAGATAACCCCGACAGCCTGCCGGAGTCTAACCCGGCCACCGGATATTTGCAACAGGAGGCGTGACGCGGCCCGGTCCCGTCTCCTGGTCCGTATCCAGCATCGAGGGGCTCCGGAGGGGGAGCGTGACGGTCTGGTCACGCGCAGGGCGTGTCGCCTCCCGAAGCCATCCAGTCCATCCACTCGTCGCACGCTTTCTGACATTCGGCTGGCGAGAGGTCCTTCTTGTGGGTCGCCAGCGACCAGGAGTGGCCGAAGGGGTCCGTCAGGGAGCTGAAGCGGTCGCCCCAGAACATGTCCACCGGGGGCATGATCTCAGTCGCGCCGGCCGCAACGGCCCGCCTGTGGGCCGCATCCACATCCTCGACGTAGATATGAAGCGTGGCTGTCGTGCTCTTGACGGCGGCCGGGGATTGGACGTGATGTCCCGGCCCTTCCTCGCCGAGCATGATGATGGAGTCGCCAATCTGGATCTCGGCGTGCACCACGGACTCCTCCGGGCCGCTGAGTCTCAGGGCCACCTCGGCACCGAACGCCTTCCGGTAGAACTCGATGGCCGCGGCGGCGTCCTTGATGACGATGGACGGTGTGACGGTGTGGAAACCGCCGGGAATCGGTTTCACATCAGGCATCGGATGACCTCCTTGGCAAGGGCCTTGCGGCCCGAAGACCCAGTCACCGCAGCGTGAGGCCCGCCACGATGCGCATTTGCCGGCAACAATGCCGGGCGGGCAACCCTGCGCCGCCGCCAACGTACAATCGAAGAGCGTGAACTGCCGGCAATCGTACGCGAGCACGGGTGGCGGGTCAACCGGCGGCGCGCTCACGCGCCGGGCCGTCCTCTTCGTCTCGGGGAAGAGCGGTCAATCCGCATTGTGCCGGGACCGCGGGAAGAGAGAACGGGCGAAACATGAATGCGGTGACGGGGAGGGTGTCGATGGTCGAGGAATGTGGCGGGTGGCAGGTGGTCAACGTGAAGGACAGCCGGTGGGCGGCGAAGGAGAAGTTCGGGAGGCGATGCGTGTTCGAGCAGCACGATCGCTTCCCGCAGACCGGCATCAATCTCCAGGTCCTCGAACCCGGCCAGCCCAACGGCCGCTATCACCGTGAGAACGCCCAGGAGGACTTTCTCGTCCTGTCGGGTGAATGCCTTCTGCTGGTCAATGGTGTGGAGCGACGCCTCACGGAGTGGGACTTTGTCCATTGCCCAGCGGGTGTCACCCACGTGTTCATCGGGGCCGGTGACGGCCCGTGCGCCATTCTGATGATTGGTCATCGACCGGAGGCGCACCAGCTCTTCTATCCGGAGAGCGAACTCGCCCGCACGCACGACGCGGAGGCGCCTGAACCGACTTCCGATCCGCGCGTGGCGTACTCCGACGTGACCGGATGGGCCGAATGCGAGGCACCGGGCTGGCCGCTGTGACCCGCGAGTTGGTCGGGATCAGCGGATGCCGGCGCTCTCGCACCAGATGCTCAGCGTGAGAAGCGCCCAGAGCGTGCCCTCCCACGTGCTGTGAAAGTACTCGGGCGGGTGCGAGAGCCACTTCGCAAGCCCGGGGAGTTCCCGCCGAACCGCTTCCGATCCCAGGATCATGTCCTCGATTGCGCCTCGGTGGTCCCGCAACAGCGTCCGCACGCTGCCGTACGCGAACGTTCTCTTCCCGGCTCGAAGAATCGACTCGGGAAGAATGTTGCGCCCAGCCTCACGCAGGATGCACTTGGTGTTGGCGACCCCAGGCCAGCGGCTGACGCGCCACCGGGGCAGCAAAGAGCAGACGAAGTCGACCAGATCGCGGTCGAGATAGGGCATGCGCAGCTCGGCGGACGAATCCATGGCGACCGAATCCGCGAACGAGAGAATGTTGGCGGCGAGAAAGGTTTGCACGAGAACCTCCTGGATCCGGTCGAGGTCTGTGCTTTCCGCATCGCAGCCGGCGTAGAGCTGGTCGATCCCCTGCAGATACGGTTCCTGGGCGGCACGCGGCGCGAAGAGAGCGGCGACGTCGGTGGACGGCAACGGGCGATGGATCAGGAACCTCGCCCGTTCCGGGGTCTGGGCCGGCGTGGCCGAGCCGATCCGGCGGCGGCGCTCGGCGATCGACTCGCCGCCGTGGCAGTAGATTCGAATAGCGTCGTCCATGGCACGCAGCGGCAGCCAGGCGAATCGTCGCAGAAGCGCGAGGCGAAACCGGTCCTGGCTCAGCCGGTACCCTCCCAGGACCTCGTCGGCGCCGTGGCCGCAGAGAAAGACCGTGGCGTGTTGGCGCGCGTTGCGGATCAGGAACCAGGTGGCGAGAGAGGCACCGTCGCCGACGGGCTCGGTGAAGGATCCGTAGGCGGCGCTCATCTGCTCCAGGCGCTCGCCGGGTGTGACGACGAGATCCCGGACCGAGACGCCTGAGGAGTCCTGCCGCCCGGATGAATGGTCCTGCGGTGAGGACATCCCCGCCGTCCGGTAGTGAAACGCGGAGAGATCTCCGCCCTGCCGTTTGACCGCGGCGAGAATGCTGTGACTGTCCAGTCCATCGCTGAGCAGCAGGGCCACCGGGACATCGCTGACGAGGCATCTCCGCGCGGCCTGGGAGAGCAGAAAAGTGAATTCATTGCACAGGTCGTCGCGACGTCGCTTCCGGTTTCCGATGTCCGGCCGGAACCTGGGCCGGTACCATGTCGTGATGCTCACCCCGTCGGGTTTAGCTGCCAGCAGATGTCCCCCCGGGAGCTTCCGGATATCCCTGAGGATCGTTCGAGGGGCGATGACGTACCGGAGCGTCGTGTATTCCACGAGAGCCGACGGGTCGATCGTGCGGGGCACCCAGCGGGCGGCCAGCAGCGCGGGAATGGTCGAGGCGAACGTGAGACGGTGCGTGGCAGGATCGTGATGGTAATAGAGCGGTTTCTCGCCGAAGCGATCCCGGCACAGCCACAGGCGGCGATCCCGCCGGTCATAGACGGCGAAGGCCCACTGGCCGACGAGGTGCTCCGGCGTCTGTGTGCCCCAGCGCGCCCATGCCGCGAGGAGAACCTCCGTGTCGGTCCGTGTTCTCAGATCGCCGTCGGCGAGGCCGAGTTCCTGCTGCAGGTCCCGGTAGTTGTAGATCTCACCGTTGAAGCTGATGATCCAGCGGCCATCGACGCTGGCCATGGGTTGCCTTCCGGCATCCGACAGGTCGAGAATCGCCAGGCGACGATGGCCGAGCACGACAGGACCCGCCTCGATCACTCCCTCGCTGTCGGGCCCGCGGCGCGCCAGCCGCGAGAGCATGGCCCGAACGGTGGGCGAGAGGTCCTCTCCCTCACCGGCACGATAAATTCCGGCAATCCCGCACATGGGCACGAACCGTATCATGTCAACGGCGGTCGAACCCGGATCAGGTGGACCGGGACGGTGGGCGCCAGCTCGAGACGGCAGAGATCGAGACGCTCTGGAAGGGCCGGAGACCGGGCGGCAGGCGCGTGCGATGGTCCTGCCGCCCGGTCCACCGGCGAAGGCGATGCCGGGTGTCAGAAGCTGGACATCTCGATGAGTTCCACCCGACCGCCCGTATCAGGATTGAACTCGAGAATCACACCGATTCCCGCCTTGTAGAACTTGTTCTCGGATACATCGGGCTCCAGGGGCGTGAAGTCCCGGGTGACGAGGCAGTCGCCGCTACACGACGTGAATGGAACGCTCTCCGAGCCGTCCAGGGCGAGGACCTCGGCAAGGTCTTCCGCGTCTCCGAGGAAGAATTCCTGGCGATAGACATCCCCCACCGCCGGAGCGGCTTCCATGATGATGCCCGCCTTGCCCATCTCCCGACCGGCCTTCCAGGACCCCTCGAGAGTCAGGGCATCACCGTGCTCGAATTCGATGGCCGTCTCGCCGAAGTACCAGACGGTGCCGTCCAGCGCCTGAGCGTAGTAATCATCCGTGTCCTCGAGAACCTCGCCGCTCTCCGCATCGGACACCACGTCGTTGACCACCACGCACGTGACGCCGAGAATCTCCCGGGTGTCGCGGGTGACGCTCACCGTTGTTCGCTCTCCCTCGGTCTCGCTGAGGAAAACGGTGCGGACGCCTGCCACCAGCGGAAAGAACGGATTCGGGTCGACCGTGTCTCCGATCTCGGTGGGGTCGACGAAATCCGCCGGATCGATCTGTGGGTCATACGGTGCCTCGCCAAGGGCATCGCAGACGTCACCGCGGGCATCTTCCTGATCGGCACAGTCCCTCATCGCCTCCTGGACACCTTGCCTGGCCTCGTGCAGGCAGACGGCTCCCTCCACGCTGTCCGACACATTCCGGCAGTTACCCACGGCGATCCAGTAATCATCCCGCGCTTCGTTCTTGCACGCCATGAAGGCCGCCCGGGTCGTGGCGGAACAGGCGTTCTGATCGTCTTCATGCGAGTCCAGGGAACTGGCCCGCATCTCCCTGTCGCTGTTTCGCAGGTCCCTGCCGCCGGCCTGTGTCGATACCGGCAGCGCCAGCAGCAGCGCTGCGGCTGCGGCGGCCGTGCCGATGCGGGCGAGACGTCCGGCTCGCGGTGAGAAGGATCCGGGTGAGCGCCGGGTATGATGGTTCATCGTTCTTTTCTCCTTGCTGCGAGGTGGCGAATGAGAAGGGCTCATGCCGGCGAACGGCTCGTTTCCCGCACTGAGAACCACATGGAACCGCCGAGCATGCCATCCCAGGGCGTCGCGACCGTCGTGGCGCTCCGGATGAGAGGTGTCGCAGTTCCCCCCCCACAACACGTTGGACGGCGCCGGGCATCGGGATCCTTCGCGGCGGAGCCAGGAATTCGACCGACCGTGTGAACGGGCGTTTCAACACCGCGCGTCCTCCGGAGCGACGACGCGACGTGGACCAGGTGTGCCGCAAACAAAGGATCAGTGTGGCCGCTGCCTGGCTCGACTGGATCTCCAGAACGGTCCCGGCAGATGAGGAACCTGTGTCCGTCGCCCGGTGGAGAACGAGAATGGAAAAAAGGGCCACCGCCAGGCCATCGATCACGATCCGGCTTCTGGCGGTGGCATCCAGTGTGGGAGGAGGTCGTCGTTTTCCGGGTGGCATTCGCGCCGAGCCTCCGGTCAAGGCCCTTCCTGTGTCTCGGGGATCCTGCCGGCCTCCGGCAGCCCGAGGGGCGCGAGCCCGGCGCCCTCGCGTCCATTAGAAGGGCCGCCGCCGCCGGATCCTTCGCTGCGCCGCTCCGTTCGGCGTGGGTCCCGCGACCGCTCCCACGAGGTGCTGCGAAGGATCCGCACGAATCATGCCGTCTTACGGTCGAAAGGGGGGGGACACCCATCGACGCATCGACCGCGCTGGTCTTTCCGATGTATCATTTCCACATCTCGTCCGGGCGGCTGGACTTACACTCTCCGCTGGGGGGATGCGAGCAGTGTGGAGGAGACAGAAGCGCGGCTTCTCGCCGGGAGGCGATTCCCGGCTCGTCCGTCGCCTTCTCGTCGGTGACGAGCGGGCGTTCGATGAGTTCTTCCGGACTTTCTTTCCCCGGTTGTTCCGTTTCGCAATGCCGCGCCTTGCCGGTCGCACAGAGGACGCCGAGGATGTCGTTCAGGCGACACTGGTGAAGGCGTTGTCGCATCTGCGTTCGTACCGGGGGGAGGCAGCCCTCTTCACCTGGCTGTGCACGATCTGCCGGCGCGAGATCGGCGCGCAGTACCGGCACCGCGAGGCGCGTCTGACACGAGTCGATCTGGTGGAGGATTCTCCCGAGATCCGGGCGGCACTGGAGTCTCTCGCGGCCGTCACCGAGGCGGGTCCGGAGACGGTCGCCCGGACGCGGGAACTGTCGCGTCTCGTCCAGCTCGTTCTCGACCGCGTCCCGCCACGTTACGGGGACGCTCTCGAGTGGAAATACATCGATGGAATGCCCGTCCGGGAGATCGCCGCCCGGATGGGCGTCGGGCTCAAAGCGGCGGAGTCGGTCCTGACCAGGGCCCGTGCGGCGTTTCGAGAAGTCTTTCGGGAGGTCACCGGCCGCCCGCCTGCGCCCCGTGTGGAGCGAGGGGTCTGAATGCGTGACGGGCAGCAGGGCGCAGGCGACCGAGATGACCGGCTCGGAGCGTTGATCCGGTCGGCCGGGCCACGGCCGGCGGTCGACCCTGAGGTCACGAGGCGCGTCCGATCCGCCGTTCATGAGCAGTGGTCGACTGGCGTGCGCCGTCACCGCCGGCAACGCGCCGGCATGCTGCTTGTCCTCGCCGCGGGAGTCCTCATGGCGGTCGGCTGGTTCGCCTGGCCCGGATGGGGCGTGCCGGAGATCTCCCCGCAGGACCCGGCCGTGTTCGGGCGTGTCGTTCTCAGTGGGGGACCGGCCTGGGTCGTCGATCCGTCCCGTGCTCCGGTCTCTTCGGCGGCCCCGCTGAGGACCGGAACTCAGCTCCTGCCGGGTGCCACGGTTCGCACCGAGGGACAACTGGCGCTGAGCCTCCGGACGGGTCATTCGCTCCGGCTGGACCGCGGCACGCAGGTCCGGATCCAGGCACCGGCGGCATTCGTTCTGGAGCGTGGCGCCGTCTACGTCGATTCGGTCTCGCCGGCAGGGTCATCCCCCACGCGCACCCTCGTCATCGAGGTGGCGGGACGAACGATCCGAGACGTCGGAACCCAGTTCGAGGTCCGCCTGATGGACGGTGCCGAGGTGCGCGTGCGAGTCCGAGAAGGGGCCGTGCTGTTCGACGGCGAGACGGGGTCCACCCGCGTGAAGCGTGGCCAGGAACTGCACGCATCGGTCGCCGGTCTGTCCGTCGTGCCGGCTCCGCTCGCCGGACCCGACTGGGACTGGGTGGCCGAGGTCACGCCGATGATCAACCTGGATGGCCGCACCGTTCGCTCCTACCTGGACTGGCTCGTCCGCGAGCGCGGCTGGCGTCTCGTGTTCGATGATCCCGGTCTTGCAAACCAGGCGAGTGAGATCCGTCTCAGCGGCGATCTGGAGGGCGCCACTCTGGTCGGGTCCCTCGATGCGATCCTGCCCACCTGTGATCTGGCACACCAGTTTGACCCGGCGGATGCCACGCTGCACGTTCGCCGCGCCGTCCCGGCCCAACCGATCGCGCCATGAGCCGGGGGAGGACCGGGTGGCTCGCGCCGGCGCGCGGCACCGGTATGGCCTTGCTGACCCTGTCACTGGTCATCTGGGCGTCGGTGTCCGTGGCCGCCGCCCGGCCGGCGGGGGTATACCAGGGTCGCCCACTCGCCGAGGCGCTGAGACGGTTGCAGGATCGTGGACTGACGATCTTCTACAGCAGCGAACTGGTTCATCCGGGCATGATGGTGCGAGAGAGACCGCTCTCCCCATGGCCGCGAGAGATCCTCGACGAGTTGCTGTTCCCGTTCGGGCTCCAGGTCCGGCACGCCCCGGGAGGCGGGTTGCTCATCGTCAAGGGGCCGCCGCGAGGGCGCGTCGTCGGTCTGGTGCGGGATGCCGCCACCGCCCATCCGCTGGACGGCGTGACGGTGACGCTCGAGGGTACGGGCGTGGTGGTGCAGACAGGTCCGGACGGCGGCTTTCACACTGTGCCGTTGCCGGTGGGTGCGTATACCATCCGGTTCAGCCGAGGAGGCGCGGTTGTCGGGCGTCTGGAACACGTGGCGGTGACCGCGACCCGATCGACGCGCGTGAGATTCGACGTGGCGCGCCCGGAGATGGCATCGGAGGAGATCACCGTCGATGGCCATCGCTCTCCCGGTCGGGAGCCGGCACCGCACCACTACTTGACACGGGCACAGATCGGTGGTGAACCGCTCCTGGCGCACGATGCGCTCGGTGGTTTCAGACGAGCTGCCGGCGTCACATCCGCGACCGGTTCGGCCCGGCTGAGTGTGCGCGGCGGCAACGACGACGAGGTCTTGATCCTGCTGGACGGCCTCGAGCTCTATGACCCGTTCCACCTGAAGGACGGCGGCGGTTCCCTGAGCGTCATCGATTCTCGGATCGTGGGGCTGGAAGATTACCGGGCCGGTGATTTTCCGGTCGAGTACGGCGGCCGCATGAGCGGTGTCATCGATATCACGTCGGTGATGGCCGGTGAGGACGGGCTCGGCAGCCTGGGACTGAGCACCACCGACCAGCGAGGAGCCACGCAGGGAACGTTCCTGGATGGTCGGGGGAGCTGGCTGGCATCGGGACGCCTCGGCCGCCCCACGACCCTCGTGGACCAGCTCAATCTCGACCCGGCCTTCGATCCGCGCTTCTACGACTTCTTCAGCAAGGCGCGCGTGTCGCTGAATGACACCAGCCGGTTGAGTGCCCACTTTCTCACGACGTTTGATGATTTTCAGAGTTCCGAGGATGCGCGGGTGACGACAACCTTCGACCGCGGTGACTTCCGGTCTCGTCACACGAGTCGATACGGCTGGGTGACGCTGGACAAGGTCTGGGGTACGCGATCTTCGAGCAGGAGCGTGCTGTCGATCGGCGCCATTGATGACGAGCGGGAAGGCACTCGCGACGCTCAGGTCGATGTGAATGACGTGCGCTCGACGCAGCGATTCGGTTTCAAGCAGGACTGGATGCTGCACCGCGCGGGACATCTGTTCAAGGTGGGGTTCGAGCTGGAGAAGCTATCCGCGACCTATGACTACGCCTCGAACCTGCTGGCGCCCGTCGTGTTCTCGGGCGTCAGTCCGGCCGGACCGGTGAATCGTGCGCTGAACCTCGAACCATCTGGAACGTCCCTGGCGGTCTATCTCGACGATCGCTTGCCTGTCGGGAAGACGGTGACGGCGGAGCTGGGGCTGCGCTGGGATGGCGAGACGTACACCGGTGCAGGATACCGGACGGTGAGCCCGCGCGCGAACCTGTTGTGGGAACTGGGCTCGGGAAGTCAGCTGCGCGTCGCCTGGGGTTACTTTCATCAGGCACAGCGGATCAGCGAGCTCCAGGTCGAGGATGGTGTGTCGACATTCGGTCGCCCCCAGCGGGCCGAGCAGCGCTCGATCACTCTCTCTCGTCGGCTCGCGGGGGACCTCCGGATCGAGGGGGCGCTCTACGAGAAACGCATCACGGACATCCTGCCACGCTTCGAGAATCTCGTGGACCCGTTCAGCTTCCTGCCGGAGACCAACCCGACGCGCGTTCGTGTCGCCCCGGCGCGGTCCAGTATTCGTGGTCTGGAGCTGTCCGCGTCGGGTCCCGTCGGCGAGTCGCTGGCGTGGTGGGGCCATTACACACTGGCGTCCGCACGGGATCGGATCGACGCGGCCTGGGTGCCGCGATCCCTGGATCAGCGGCACACCGTCCAGGCGGGATTCCGGTACAGGATGCCGGCGGGGTGGGCTGTGGACGTTGCCGGGGGGTATCACACGGGCCGCCCGTCCACGCCGATCGGGCTCACGGAGGTCTCAGGGCTCGACGGTGCGTCGAGCCTCGAGCCAACGTTCGGTCCGCGCAACAGCGTGCGTTTGCCGGGTTATCGACGTCTCGACATTCGAATCAGCCGGACGCTTTCCGTCCGGGCAACGCGTATCCATGTGTACGTCGATCTTCTCAATGCCTTAGACGCCACCAACGTCTGCTGCGTGGAAGGCTTCTCGGTGTTGAACCCGACCGGCGAGTCGCCGGGAATCCGTTTGCGGCGGAGGCCTGGTCTGTCGCGTCTCGTGTCGGCCGGCCTGAGCTGGACGTTCTGATCGCGCGAG
>JBHHZI010000119.1:0-10288 GCA_046757965.1 Acidobacteriota bacterium
GGTGTTCTTCGTCACCTTTCTGGCCGCCATGCTGGGGAGCCTCGTCGGCGGCGGGCTGATGATCGCCGGGCGGGGAAGCCGGCGGACGGCGCTGCCATTCGGAACGTTCCTGGCGGTGGCAGGTCTGCTGGCCCTGTTCATCGGCCGGGCGGCGGTGGACTGGTACGCGGGACTCCTGGGAATCGGTGGCGCGCCGTGACCGTCTGCCCGGTCTGTTCAGGCCTGCCGGACCGGGTGCTGTGGCGCGGGCGCGGACGCGGCGGCATCCGCCGGGTGCGACGCTGCGGGCGCTGCCACACGGGATTCGCCGACCCGATGCCGGCGGCGGGGACCCTCCAGGCGCACTACTCGGATGAGTACTTCGCCAGGCACTACGGCGGCAACAGGCAGACGGCGCAGCGACGTTGTGACCGGCTGCTGGCCACCGTGGAACAGCGGGCGGGCACCTCGCCGGGGCGTCTGCTGGATATTGGCTGTGGCGTCGGTGATCTGCTCTCCGCTGCGCGCCGTCGTGGCTGGCAGGTCACCGGCATCGAGGCGGCGAGCGTTGCCGCACGCCAGGCGAGGGCGGCAGCCGGCGGAGAGACCATCGAGGGAGATGCGGCCCGCTGTCTCGAGCCGCAACCCGACGCCGGGCTGGCGGCCCTGGCCGGCCCCTTCGACCTGGTCGTGCTCCGGGATGTGCTCGGTCATCTGGCCGCCGCCGGCGCCGTGCTGCGTGGCGCCGTGTCGCGGCTCCGTGCCGGCGGCCATCTGGTGGTGCGCACCCCGAACCATCACGCCGGGGTCTTCCGCGTCGCACGCAGCATCGGCTGGCTGCGCGATGCCTCCGGCGTGTTGCACCTGCCGGCCCAGGTTCTCCACATCGATCGGGAGGCGGTCACGCGCATCCTCGCCTTTCTCGGCCTGTCGGACTGTGGGGTGACGGGCGAGTCGGAGCGCAGGAACGGAGAGGACGTGCGCTACAGCACGGACCGGCTGGCCAACTGGTTCTGGCACCGGTGCCTGGCGACCTGGGAGCGGCGCGGCGAGCCCGAGACGCTCCTCGCCTGGGGGCGGCGGACGTGAGCGTTCTCGCCTGGCACGAGATCTCCGACCGGCGGTCGCCGACCGCCGTGCCGCCGCGGCAGTTTGCCGCGCAGCTCGACGCCCTCGAGCATATGGGCCGTCCGGTCATCGCCTTGGAACAGGCGGTCCGGCGACCCGGCGACGGCGTGGCGTTGACCTTCGACGACGGGCACCGCGACACTTACACGACCGCCTTCCCGCTTCTGGCCGACAGGGGCCTGACGGCGACGGTCTACGTCACCACGGGGTATGTCTCCACGCGTGACTGGTTCGAACCCGGGGGAGAAGCGCTCACCTGGGCCGATCTGGCGGAGATGGCGGCGGCCGGCTGGACCATTGGCTCCCACACTGTCTCCCACCCCCGGCTGACCGAACTGCCGCTGGCCGAGTTGCGCCGGGAACTGGAGGAGAGCCGCGCCATTCTTCAGGAACGGCTCGGAAGAGACTGCACCCACTTCTGCGCCCCCTACGGCGACATGAATCGCGCCGTGCTGCACACGGTGCTGCAGAGTGGCTACTCCACCGCCGCCGTGTCGGTGCCGCCCCGGCATCGTTTGCCCGGCCGGTTGCCGGCCATCGTCTGGCGCTCCGGCGTCTACCCCGACACGTCGCGTCTGGCCTACCGGCTCAAGGCCCGCGGCTGGGACCGCTGGCTCCGCGGCCGCTGGTTCGGCTCGGCCTGAGACCGCGCCCTCCAGAGCGGCTGGCAGAGCGAGACCGGTGGGTCTCATCCGCCCTGGGAGGTCCTGCCCGGGGGTGGCACGAGGTCCGGTCCAGGGCCGATTTGAACCGGTGCGGCGTGCGACCCTATATTGTAGGGAGACCCCCTCGTGGGGATGGGAGGAATGCCCATGACGCCTCGTGCCGACAGGCGGAATCGAGCCGGCATCCGTGTGGCCACGCAGGTCCTGGGCCGTCTCGTCCTGGCCGGTGCCCTGGTCGTGGTCTGGCCAGGGGCGATGTTGGCCGCGGGCGGTGGCACCGGTGAGTCCGGGGACCGACCGGCCTCCGAATCTGCTCCGCCCAGTCAGGCGGCGGATCCACCCGTCGATGAGGGTTCCGCCCCGGAAGCCGACCGGCCGGCCAGGCACGGGCGCGCCACGGACAGCCACACGGTGCCGCGCAAGCCGTCTCCACGGACCGGACCGCCTGGAGATCGGCCGTCCCCGGAGAAACGGACACGCCCTTCGGCCGGGTCGCGCCCCGGTGAGAGCGCCCCGGTTCGCTTCACCAACGACGATCTGCCCGACGTGCCGCTCATGTACCGTCGTGGCAGGGAGGATGACGGCAGCAAGGATCTGGAGTCGAAGAAGCGCGGCCCGAAGTCGAGCGCCAGGCCGGACGAGTCGGCAGGCAAGACGGCGGCGGACGATGCCGCGGCCGCGGCCCGCATCGAGAATCAGACGCGCCTGCGCCGCCGGATCGCCGACCTGCAGCATCGCCTCACCTACCTGCAACAGCGCCAGCTTGCCCTGCAAAATCCGTTGCACCGGGGTGTGACACCCGCCGGGGAAGACGAGGACGAGGCTGTCGGTGGGCAGTCGAACACCGTCCATCTGGACTGGGTGCAGGAGCAGATCGACGCCACCACCCGTGCTCTCGACGAGGCCCGCGCGGCCTACCAGGCGGCTGCAAGCAGCCGGTAGGCGTGGCTCTCGCCGCCGTCGCCGCTCGGCGGTGAGTCAGGTCCGGCGACCGGTGTGAAACGCCGCCACGCCGCCGGTCAGGTTGCGCCAGCTGACCTCACGAAAGCCGACCTGCTCGATGCATCTCGCCAGGGTGGCCTGGTCCGGCCAGGTGCGGATCGTCTCGGCCAGATAGGAGTACGGTGAACGATCGCCCGCCACGAGACCCCCGAGGCCGGGCACCACGGTCCGCATGTAGAAACGGGCCGCCGGCGCCAGCGGTCCGGCAGGGTGGGAGAATTCGAGAACCCCGACTCTGCCGCCGGACTTCAGCACCCGCGCCATCTCGGACAGGCCACGACGAAGATCCAGGAAGTTGCGGATGCCGAAGGCCACGGTGACCCGATCGAAGGTCCCATCCGCGAACGGCAGCTGGAGGGCATCTCCACCGGCCCAGGAGACCGGATGTGCCCCGCGCCGGCAGGCCTGCTCCAGCATGGCATGGGTGAAGTCCATCCCGATCACCATTCCGCCCCGGTGAGCCAGGGCGATGGCCAGGTCGCCGGTGCCACACGCGAGATCCAGAGCGACCTGCCCGGGCTCGGGGGCCATCCGGCCGGCCACGACGCGCCGCCAGAACCGGTCCGATCCCAGCGAGAGCACCCGGTTCGCCAGGTCGTAGCGCGACGCGATGCCGGCGAACATCTGCCGCACCCTGCGAGGATCCCGGTCGGGCCCGGAAGATCTTCTGGCCGACGGCCCATCCATGGCCGGATTGTACGCCGTCGCGCCTCTGCGGCGATGCCGTCGGACACGGGGTGTGTGCCGCTGCCGGCAATCGCCGGTGGACCCGGCACACTACACTGTGGTCCTGATGAACGAGAGTGTGCGCGAGATGCCGGTGGCGGGCGAGCGGGTCCGGGTGCCGATCGGGGACCTGACGTCCCGGGGCTGGGGCGTGGGGCGGACCGCCGACGGGCTGGTGGTGATGGTCCGCGGGGCGGTGCCGGGCGACGAGGTCGACGCGCGGATCCGTGAGGTTCACCGCGGCCACGTCGAGGCGGAGATCGACGCGCTGGTCGTGTTGGCGCCTCGGCGGTGCGAGCCGTTCTGCACGCACTTCGGCCTTTGCGGTGGCTGTGCGCTCCAGCAGATCCCGGGAGCCGAGCAGCGGCGGGCAAAGACCGAGCGCCTGC
Organism: Acidobacteriota bacterium; assembly: GCA_046757965.1. GTDB lineage: Bacteria > Acidobacteriota > Polarisedimenticolia > SMYD01 > SMYD01 > JBHHZI01. Next base: position 3,890 of record JBHHZI010000119.1, read on the forward strand.
GCCGGCTGCTGGCCAAGTTCGCCGGCGTGCCGGCTGCCCTGGTGGAAGATGCGCGGGCAGTGGGGCCGGACACCGGCTTCCGCAACCGGATGGAGTTCTGTCTGGCGCCCGGCCCGGACGGCCCGATCCTGGGTCTGCATGAGGCCGGCGGGGATGTCTTCGATCTGACGGAATGTCATCTTCCTCATCCCGACATCGTGCATCTGGCCCACGAGGTCCGGCGCATCGTCCGGGAGCACTCCATCCCGGTGCACGACCCTTCCGGGAAGGTGGAGGGACTGACCCGGGTCGATATCCGGCGGGCGGGAGGTGGAGCCATTCTCATCACCCTGCGCGCCCGGGGTGACATCTCGCCTGCCGAGGTGGCTCCGCTCGCAGCTCTGACCACCGCGTCGATCCCCGCCCGCGGTGTGGTCCTGGCCCCGGGTCGGGCACGGGTTCGCCCGCCAGGGCCGGGCGAGGCGGGGGCTGGGCGCCCCCGACCGGGCATGGCCTCGCCGGCGAGCCCTCCGGACGTCTCGTCCGGCCATGTCGTCGCGGGAGAGCCCGAGATCCGCGAGACGCTTCTCGGCCTGGAGGTGGCGCTCACCGGGCAGACGTTCATCCAGACCCACGCGGCCGGCGCCGAGGCCCTCTACCAGACCGCTCTTGGATGGCTGGAGGTCATTCCCGGGGGCTCGCTGCTGGATCTGTACGCCGGTCTCGGGCTGCTGGCCCAGGCCGGGGCCGGGAAACGGCGGCGTGTGGTGGCGGTGGAATCGTCGCGAGCGGCGGTGCAGGCAGGCCGCCGGGCCGCGGCACGGAATCGACGAGAGGTGCGTTTCGTCTGCGCCACCGCCCACCGCGCGCTGGCGAGCCTGGCGGCCGAGCGGCGGTCGTTCCCCCTGGCCGTGGCCAATCCTCCGCGAGCCGGATTGCACCGCTCCATCGCACCCGGACTGGCCCGCCTGGGGGTGACGCGCCTCTCCTATATTTCATGTGACGGAGCCACACTGGCCCGCGATGTGGCCCGGCTGGCTCGCGTGGATTTGAAGCTGCGGCGGGTCGTTCCGTTCGACCTGTTCCCGCACACGGCCGGACTCGAGGCAGTCGCGCTGTTTGCGCGGACCCGACCGCCGGCTCGCCCGGGACGGCGCCGGCCGGGCCGCTGAGTGGGTCAAATCGGCTCCCGGGGCGTTGACGGGCGCCTGCCGGGCCAGTAGAGTGATAGCGGTTTTCTGCCATCCATTCCGGAGCGCTACTCCGGTTCTTGGAGTGCGCCTTGACAGAGCACGAACGGGGGGAGAGAATCCTCTTTTCCTGCCCGGGATCGGGTCCGGGCGTGTGTCGGTGCGTGAAGGTGCAGGAGCGAGGAACACTGAAGTGATGAAGACCGGGACGTATTTTCCTTCCGCGGGAGCGATCGAGCGCGGCTGGTGGGTGGCCAACGCCGAGGATCAGGTGCTGGGCCGTCTTGCCACGGCGGTCGCCGCGGTCCTGAGAGGCAAGAACAAGCCCACGTTCACGCCGTTCCTCGACACAGGTGACTTCGTCGTGGTGGTCAACGCGGACAAGATCCGCCTGACCGGGCGAAAGACGGAGAAAAAGATCTACTACCGGTACTCGGGCTATCCCGGAGGGATGAAGAGCGCCACCGCGGCCGAGCGAATGGAGAAGGATCCGACGGGGCTCGTGCGCGACGCCATCGTCGGCATGCTCCCGCATAATCGACTCGGCCGGCAGCTCGCCCGGAAGTTGAAGATCTATGCCGGTCCGGATCATCCGCACGGCGCCCAGCAACCGCGTCCGCTGGCGGTGACAGGCGGCCCGGCGACCCCGGCTCGCGCCGACTCCACAGGAGAGACTTCGTGACCACTCCGACGCCGTTGATCGAGTACTACGGCACCGGCCGACGCAAGGCGGCGGTCGCCCGGGTCTTCCTCCGGCCTGGTGGCGGTGCCGTCACCGTCAACGGCCGCGCCATCGAATCGTACTTCCCCAACCTTCTCCATAGAATGGTGGTCAAGGTGCCGCTGAACCTGACCGAGACGGCGGAGCAGTTCGACGTTCTGGCCACGGTTCATGGCGGGGGCAACAGCGGGCAGGCGGATGCCGTCCGGCATGGCATCTCCCGGGCGCTGGTGAGGTTCAACGCCGACCTGAGAAAACAGCTGAAATCGGAAGGGCTCCTGACGCGGGATTCACGGATCAAGGAGCGCAAGAAGTACGGTCAGCCGGGAGCTCGCAAGCGGTTCCAGTTCTCGAAGCGCTGAGCCGGCCGGCGAGTGCGACACGGGGTCGCGACGCCGGAGCACGGAAGGGAGGAGCGTTGCCGTCGGTCTCGATCAAGGATCTGCTTGAAGCGGGCGTCCACTTCGGTCACCAGACCAAGAAGTGGAATCCGAAGGTCAAGAAGTACATCTTCGGCCAGCGAAATGGCATCTACATCATCGACCTGCAGCAGACCCTGGGTCTGTTCAAGCAGGCCTGTGAGTTCGCGGCATCGCTCGGTGAGAGTGACAAGACGCTCCTGTTTCTCGGCACCAAGCGGCAGGCGCAGGTCGCCATCCGCGAGGAGGCCGAGCGCTGCGGCAGCTTCTACGTGAACCAGCGCTGGCTGGGCGGCCTGCTCACCAACTGGGAGACCGTCAAGACCAGCGTCGCGGCGCTGAAGGAACTCGATGAGCTGCGCGAGACGGAGGAGTTTCAGCAGCTTCCGAAGAAGGAAATCTCCCGCATCGAGAAGCGCCGGACCAAGCTGGAGAAGGTTTTCAGCGGTATCCGGGACATGAAGCGGCGTCCGGATGCTCTGTTCGTCATCGATCCGAAGCGTGAGAAGATCGCGGTCGCCGAGGCGCAGCGTTGCCGGATCCCTGTCATCGCGGTGATCGACACGAACTGCGACCCCGACGGCATCGACTACATCATTCCAGGGAACGACGACGCGATTCGCTCCATCCGGCTCTTCGCCAGCTGTGTGGCCGACAGCTTCCTGGATGGCGCGCAGCGCTCCGAGTCCACCGTGTCGGCCAAGGTCGCGGCCGAGATCGAGGCGGATGCCGAGGCTGCCGCCGAGGCGGCCAAGGAGCCGCCGCGCAAGCGGATCACCCTCACCGTGCCGCCGGGCGGCCAGGCGCCGAAGCCGGCGCGTGGCTCGGAGACCGCGGCAGCGGCTGCGGCCCAGGTTGACGGCGCGGCCAAGACGAGCTGAGCGACGTCGAGGGTGCATGGGGCCGGGTAGCGAAGGGTCCCGGGATCGATCGAGACCAGGGCCCGGACGGGCCGGATCAGAGGACACGTGATGGAAATCAACGCATCGATGGTGAAGCAACTCCGGGAACAGACCGGGGCCGGAATGATGGCCTGCAAGATGGCACTGCAGGAGGCGTCCGGCGACCTCGCTCAGGCGGTGATCGTTCTCCGCAAGAAGGGGCTGGCGGCCGCGGCGAAGAAGTCCGGCCGGACCACGGCCGAGGGTGCTGTACTCAGCTATGTCCACGCCGGCGGCAAGATCGGGGTGCTCGTCGAGGTGAACTGCGAGACGGACTTCGTGGCGAAGACCGACGATTTCACCGGTCTTGTCAAGGACATCGCCATGCATGTGGCGGCAAGCCGTCCGGAGTGGGTCCGCCGGGATGACGTGCCGGCCGACATCCAGGAGCGGGAACGGGCGATCTTCCGGGAGGCTGCCGTGGCCACCGGCAAGCCGGAGAAGGTCATCGACAAGATCGTCGATGGGAAAATGGATCGGTTCTTCCAGAACGTCTGCCTGCTGGATCAGGCGTTCGTCAAGGACCCTGACCACAGCGTGCAGGACATCGTGCACGCCGCGGTCGCGAAGCTCGGCGAGAACATCCAGGTGCGCCGATTCGTCCGTTTCGGGCTGGGCGAGGAACTCGATGAGGGCGGCCAGGTCTCGTCCTTGCCGCCCGGTGCGGAGGCCACGAGCCACTGACCGGCGGGCGGGCCGGGTCACCTCGGAGGGACCGGATGGCTTCCTCGGGATCGACATCGTACAAGCGGGTTCTCCTGAAGCTCTCGGGAGAGGCCCTTCTCGGCGAGCAGTCGTTTGGCATCGAGCACGCGGTCCTGGAGCGGATCGCGGGTGAACTGAGCGCTGCCACCGGATCCGGCGTGCAGGTGGCGGTGGTTCTCGGGGGCGGCAACATCTTCCGGGGCCTGGCCGGCAGGGGGCAGGGCGTCGACCGGGTCACCGGCGACCACATGGGTATGCTGGCGACCGTCATCAATTCCCTGGCCCTCCAGAACGCGCTGGAGCACCACGGAGTCGATACCCGGGTTCTCTCGGCCCTGGAGATCCGCGCGGTGGCCGAGCCCTACATACGCCGCCGGGCCATCCGGCACCTGGAGAAGGGGCGCATCATCGTGATTGCCGCCGGCACCGGCAACCCGTACTTCACGACGGACTCGGCAGCGGCGCTGCGAGCCATGGAGGTGTCCGCCGACGTGTTGCTCAAGGGCACGAAGGTCGACGGTGTCTTCTCGTCGGATCCGGTCAAGGACCCGGAGGCGAAGCACCTGGCACGGATCAGCTACAAGCAGGTTCTGGCGCAGGGCCTGGCTGTCATGGATGCGACCGCGATCTCCCTGTGCATGGACAACGCCATGCCGATCCGCGTGTTCGACATGACCCAGGCGGGCAACATTCTGGCGGCGGTTCGCGGGGAGGCGCTCGGGTCGATTGTCGGGACGGAGGTGTGATGCTCGACCAGATTCATGACGACGCCAGCACACGGATGGGCAAGACACTGGAGAATCTCCAGCACGAGCTGGCGACCATCCGGACCGGGCGAGCCTCTCTCGCCATTCTTGACGCCATTCGTGTCGACTACTACGGCACCCCGGGCCCCCTCAATCAGGTGGCCAAGCTGTCCGTCCCCGAGGCGTCGCTGATCGTGATCCAGCCGTGGGATCCGGCGCTGATCGGCGACATCGAGAAGGCGATCCGGTCCTCGGACCTGGGATTGAATCCCACCAACGATGGCAAGCTGATCCGGCTGCCGATTCCACCCCTGACCGCCGAACGGCGTGCCATGTTGATCAAGAGGGTTCACACGCTTGGGGAGGAGACCAAGGGGGCCGTGCGCCACATCCGCCGCGATGCCAACGACGCCGTCAAGAAGCTGCAGAAGGAGGGCAAGATCTCCCAGGACGACGAGCACCGCGCCTACGACCGGATCCAAAAGCTCACTGACGAGCGGTGTGGTGATGTCGACGGCCTGATCCGCCACAAGGACGCGGAATTGAAGGAGGTCTGACGGCACGCGCCGCCTGCGCCGATGCGCACTGTCGCACTCATCGTTGCCGCGGGGCGTGGCGAGAGGATGGGCGCCGCCGACCCGAAGCAGTTTCTCGCCGTCGCTGGCCGTCCCCTGGTGGCCCACTGTCTCGATCGGTTCGTGGCGGCCGGCGGCATCGACGAGATCGTGATCGCCTTGCCCTCGCCCCGTGATCTCGACACTCACATCACGCCCCACGGGCCGTGGCCCGTGCCGGTGCGTGCCGTCCAGGGAGGCGATACGCGCCAGAAGTCCGTGGGCGCCGCCCTGGAGGCCGCGGTGGGGGCCGACATGGTGGTCGTCCACGATGGGGCTCGACCGCTGGTGACGGTCGAGGCCATCCGGGAGGTGATGCGCCGGGCGGCAAGCACCGGCGCCGCCATCGTCGCGTCGATCTGCACCGACACCATCAAGGAGGTCGACAACGGCCAGGTGGTGCGCACCCTCGAGCGCGAGCGGCTGGTGCGCACGCAGACCCCCCAGGCCTTCCGGGCAGACTGGTTGCGCGAGGCCCATCGGGCGGCGGTGCGGGACCGCTTCGCCGGCACCGATGACGCCGCACTGGTCGAGCGGCTCCGTCATCCGGTGGCCGTGGTCCTCGGTGAGCCGGCGAACATCAAGGTCACGACGCCTGGCGATCTGCTGCTGGTGGAGGGCCTGCTGCGTGCCGCGCGACCCCCCGGGACCGGGTCATGACCCGCGTCGGGATCGGTCTCGATGTCCACGCCATGGCGCCGGACCGCCCGCTGGTCCTCGGTGGCGTGACCCTGTCGTCGGACGGCGGCCTGGCAGGCCACTCCGACGCCGATGTGCTCACCCATGCCGTCTGCGACGCGCTGCTGGGCGCGGCCGGAGAAGGGGACCTGGGCCGGCATTTTCCGTCCAGCGAGGCGCGCTGGCGCGACGTCTCCAGCCTTCAGATGCTCTCCCGCGTCGCCGAGATGGTCCGCACCGCCGGCTGGGAGGTGACCAACATCGATGCCGTCGTGGTGGCCGAGCAGCCCCGCCTGGCCGGCCACCTGCGAGCCATGGCGGCTGCTCTGGCCGACTGTCTGGGCGTCGAGGCCGCCCGCGTGCACGTCAAGGCCACCAGCACCGACGGCCTCGGGACGATCGGGCG
>JBHHZI010000120.1:0-10259 GCA_046757965.1 Acidobacteriota bacterium
CGGTGGTCGCCGTGGTGGCCACCTTCCGGGTCGGGCTACGCTGGACCGGTTCAACCTGGCTGAGCACGATGGTGGCGGCCGTGCTGCTGTCGTCCCGGGGTCTCCTCCTGTATGCCACGCAGGTCGAGGTCTACGTGCCGGCGACGGCGACCGCGGTGCTGCTGGTCCTCTTTCTTGCCCGGCGAGACCGGCCACCGGCAGGCGTCGGTGCGCTGGCCACGGGCATCGGGTTGCTGGCGCTGACCATCTTCTACCACCAGAGCAATGTTCTGCTCTGCCTGCCGCTGGCCACCTTCCTGATCTGGAAGTGGGGGCGCGACGGCGCCCGGGCGGCAGCCTGGCTCATCGGTGGAGCCGGCGCGCTGGTCCTCGGCGCGTATGTGGCTGTTTATGTCGCCCGCCTGTCGCCGGCGGCCGGGGGAGGGTTCATCACCTACATGACGCGCTACGCGCAGACCGGGCGATGGGGCAATGGCGGCGCGGCCGCGGGCGGTGGCATCGTTCGCGCCGTGCTCAGCCAGATCCGCGCGCTGGTGGAGATCCCACCGGGATGGGAGGGCCCCCTCACCGTTGTCGGTGGGGTGATCTTTCTCGCGGTGGTCGCCGCGGCCGGGTGGATGCTGACGCGGGCGGAGCGCTCCGGCGCCGCGGCCGCCGCGATGATGCTCGTCTGGCTGGCCGCCAACTATCTGTTCTTTCTCTGGTGGCAACCCTCGCAGGAGGAGTTCTTCGTCGTCACCCTGGTGCCGCTGCTCCTGCTTGCGGCGCTCGTCTTGCCGCACCCGGGCGGAGAACGGCGCCGCGTGCCCCGGCATCGTGTCCTGCCGGCCACGGTGGCGGCGCTGGCACTCGGGGGGCTGCTGCCCTGGACCGTGACGGCCACCCTTGCCGGACGACACGCCACCGCCGGAGACGACTACGCCGAGGCCGCCGAACTCTTCGAGGTGGCGCCTCGCGGCTGCAGCATCGTCACCCGCCGTGATGTCCTGCACAATCTCCGTTATCACTTTGAGGTGCCCCGCGAGCGGCTCCACAACATCAATCTGGCCGGACGCATGCTGGTCACCGGGCGGGAAGGGACCCCGGCGCCCCTGGCGGCCGACCGTTGCGCGGTCGTTCCGCTGCCGGGACTGATTCCCGGCCCTGTCGCCGCGCACCAACCCGACGGCTGGTTGCGATTCTTCGGCTGGGCCCTGCGCCTGGCGCCGGGAGCGGAGGACGGCCTGCTGATGGCCCCCAGGTTGCACGTCAGGCGGGACGTCGCGGGCCGCGTGTACCTGCTGGAGTCTGCCCGGCGCTTTCCCCGGGCCGGGCTGCTGGAGTTCTGCCGGGATCTGGACGAGGCGGTGCGCGCCGACACGTCGCGACCGTTCTCGGCCTTCGAGAACTGGGCCACGGCCGTGTCCGCGCGACTCGCAGCCGCCGGAGTGGACCCGATGTTCAGGGTGACCGATGATGCGCGACGATGAGACGATGCAACGGGGCCGGGGGCGACGGACCGGCGCCGCCATCTTTCTGTCTTTCGCTGCCGCCGCGTGTGCCGCGCCAACCGTGGAGGCGCCGGCCGAGATCGCCTGGGTCTTTCCGACGGAGAATCTCGTCTGGAGGCAGGCCGAACTCCAGCTCGTGCTCCTGGCACCGGAGACGGAGCCGGTTGCCGGGACAGCGGACGGGACGCAACGCCGCCTCGACATCGAGCTGAACGGCCGCTCGATCACCGCACGGTGCCTTCCCGGGTTCCAGTTTCCCCGCGCCGTCGACGCGGCACTCACGGAGGAGGGGCGCGGCGCGGATGCGGCCTCCGGGCAACGGGTGATGGCGGTGTTGACGGCGTCCGAGCTGCAGGAGGGGGAGAACCGGCTCGAGGCGATCTTCACCGGTGCGGCGGGCCGGGAGCAGCGCGCCGTCCGGCGCTTCGAGTTCGCTCCGGCAGGACGACCGGTGCACCTGCGTATCGTCCGTGACACGGCGCACGGGCCGGACACCCACGCCGGGGCGCGCATCGTGATCGAAGCGCTCGACGGGGCCCCGGAGGTTCATCTCTCGACCCTCGACCCGCCCCGGCTGCCGTACGGGAGCAACCTGCTGCCTCGCAGCTGGCTGCTGGCCCGCGACGGGGTTGCCTCGGGCCTGCTTCCCGAGGGGCGCTACCGGGCCACGGTGACCGGCGGGCCGCTGGACAGCGTCTCGTCCTGGGTGACGCCACCGGCCGGACCGGTGCTGCACACCTTTCACCTGCACCGGGAGATCGATCTTCCCGGCACGGCGACGGTCGACTTTCATGTCCACGGGGAGGCCAGCCGGGACGCGTGGATTCCCCTCGAGCGGCGGGTGCGCAGCTTCCTGGCCGCTGGCGTCGACTGGATCGTGGCCTCGGACCACGGCACCATCACCGACTACGGCGATCTGATCGCGCACCTCCCGGGGGCTGCGGGGAGACTGCGCGCCATCAGTGGCGTGGAGGCGGGGATGGGCCGCGCGTCCCGTCAGACGCCGCTGTGGGGGCACTGGAACGTGTGGCCCCTGACGCCGGATCCCGGCACCCCGGGCAACGGTGCGTTGCGATGGACGACAGCGGGCGGCCCGGCGCACGGCCAGTTGCCGGTGGAGGTGGCCGGTCTGTTCGACGCCTACCGGGCCAGGGCTCGCGATCTGGCCCGGCGGAGGCTGTCCGGAAAACCGCTGGTCGACCCGGTCGTCATCCAGCTCAATCATCCGCGCGGCATCCTGTTCCCCAGGGACAGCGCCCCGAAGCGGCTGCACGACTGGTTCAACCAGGTGGACTTTCAGCCCACGGTGCCGATCCCGCCTGCCGGGACACACGGCGGTCCCAACGCCGGGCTCCTCGATGCGACGCCGGCGGGAACGACCGCCCTGGATTTCGACGCCCTCGAGATCTGGAACCGTAACTCGCGGCAACTCTACGTCGAGACGCGCAACGACTGGTTCTCACTCCTCGACCAGGGCTATGTCCGGACCGCCACGGCCAACACGGATACGCACACGCTGGGTGAGCTGGCCGGCTATCCCGAGAACATCGTTCTTCTCGCTGACGGCGAGCCGGCGGGACCGTCGGCCAGCGTCGGTTCCATCGCGGCGGCGGTGCGAGCCGGACGGGTCATCGGCACCGATGGTCCCGTGCCGCTGCTCACCGTCACGGCCGGGTCGCGCACGGGGCGCATCGGCGACCTGGTCCCGGCTCCGGAGGGTCGGGTTCAGGTGAGTGTGACGGTGCACGCGGCGACCTGGGTGCCCATCGGGTCGATCCGCATCTGGATCAACGGCCACGTCGCCGCCACCGGCCCGCCGCCGGGTCCTGACGCGGTGCGTCCCGTCAGCCTGTCGGCGAACGTGGCGCTGGCGAAGGATGCCTGGATCATCGCGGAGGTCGGGGACCCGGAAGCCCTGCCCGAGACCGCGCCGCTGCCGGGGATCTACGGTCGCCTGGTGCCGCGCGGCCTGGCTCTCGGGTTCACCAATCCGGTGTTCGTGGATGTGGACGCCAACGGCCGCTTCGATGCACCGGGTCTGCCGGGCCGGACCGGGCCGTTGCCGCCGGCCGGTTCCCCCGGCGAGGATTGAATCAAGGCTCGTCGTCTTCCACGTAGCCGAGCGAGCGCAGGCGGCGACGTTCCTCTCCGGTCAGCGTCAGACGGGGCCCCGGCCCGCCGGCTTCCCTCACCTGCGACCGCTGCCAGGCCATCAACGCGTCGCGGTGTGCGGCGAAGGCGGCGAGGCCCGTGTCGGCCAGGTTCGTGGTCTCCGCCGGGTCGGTATCGAGGTCGTAGAACTCGAACGTCGACCCCGGCAGGCGCAGGATGGCCTTGTATCGGTCCGAGACCGCGCCGCGCAGCTCGGCCCGGCGCGAGGTCTCGGTGAACACCCAGCGGCCCGTTCCGGGTGGGGCACCGGGGCGCGGCAGCGGCGAGCCCTCCAGTCTCGCCGGTGGCGCGATGCCCGCCTCGGCCAGGATGGTCGGGTACAGGTCGATCAGGGCGACGACCCGTCTCACGACGCCGGCCCCGGCTCCCGGATACTTGATGATCAGCGGCACGTCCACGAGTTCGTCGTACAGGGTCTGGTCATGCCCCAGGCCGCCATGATCCATGAACTCCTCCCCGTGATCGGCCGTGAAGATGATCAGGGTGCTGTCGTACAGACCCCGATGGCGCAGTTCATCGAGCAGCACACCGATGCTGTGATCGGTGAAGCCGATCTCCGAATCATAGTTGCGGACCATCTGGGCGATATCTCGGGGACCGAAGCGGGCCAGGCGGCGCTGGAGCTGATGAAAGCCCATGTGCTCATCGAACAGACCGTCGTAATGCACTCCCGGCGTGGGGTCGAACTCGGGGTGAAGCAGGTAATGGTTGTGCGGGTCGAAGTAGTGCACCCACATGAAGAACGGCTTCGTGCCACCGGACGGGAGCAACGCGAGCGCCCGCTCCGTGACACCCGGCGAGGTCGCCGTGCGGTAGAAGACCATCTGGCTCTCGTCGAAGGCATCGAACCCCTGGTCGAAGTTCCAGCGGGAGGAACAGAAGATGTTGCTCACGACGGCCTGGGTGCTGTAGCCGCCTGCCTGCATGGCCTCGGCCAGGACCAGGAGATCATCGTCCAGGATCGACCGGGTGCCACGGATGCCGAGCTGACCCGGATAGCGGGAGGTCATGAGCGAGCCCATCGACGCCGTCGTCCACGGGGCCTGGCTGACCGCGTGGTCATACCTCACGGCGGATGCGGCCAGGGCATCGATGCTCGGAGAGATCGATCGCTCGTAGCCGTATGCCCCCAGGTGATCCCGGCGTAGCGTGTCGACCACGATGAGGAGGACGTTCGGCGGTGTCACCGGACTCCGCACTCCGGCCCGGTCGTCGCGAGGTCGGTTGCCGCAGCCCGTGGCCAGGAGCGCGACGACGAGCAGGAGCGATGGAGTCAGCCGATGCGCCCGGTCGCCTGCGCTCCGGAGTGATCGGTCGACCGGTTCGTCCGGTATGCCGGGTCCGGCCATCAGGGAGTGGGGTCGAGCGGCAGGATGATGTTGGTCAGCTTCCAGGTCAGGCCGGTGCGCGTCAGCACGAAGCTGACATCCTGATCGTCACGGTCCGTGGCCACCACCTCGACACGCGACAAGGAGCGGAAGCGCAGTCGCGGATCGCGCAGGATCTTGCCGCCGCCGCTGCCCGCTGCCGGCTGGTGACCTGCATTCTCCTTGCCCGGACCGTCATCGACAGGAGAATCTCCCTTCAGCAGGGCGGCCACGCCATCCGGCGTCACGTACGTGTCGACCAGCCGATCCCCCAGGCCGCCGGCCAGGGCGGCCCCCAGGGCCGCGAACGGGCTGGACTCTTTCCTGTCGAGATAGCGGGTCACGCCGGTGTGGAACTGGTCCTTGAGGTTGGCGCGCAGCGCCGGGTAGTCGATGTAGGCGCTCAGGCGATCCGGATCGTCGGCATCGACGGCTTCCTTGATGCCCTTGATGGTCCGGTACGGCGAGGCATAGGCGAGCACCGCCCCGAGAATGAGAAGGATGACAGCGCCGCAGCCGATCTTGCGCATGGGACGGCCCTTCCGGTTCAACCGGAGCGTAGCACGTGGTCGGGTCGGCTACGACGAGCCGAGGCGCTTCGCCTTCTTCAGTTGCCGGACGATCACCCAGGCGGTCAGCACGAAACCCCAGAGTAACAGGGCCACGGGCACCGAGGGATGGGTCGGGAGACCGGGATGTCGGAGGTGGTCCGTGAAGACGCGCAGGAAGATGGCCATCGACACCCACGCGAAGGTGGAGCCGTATTCCTTGCGCACCAGTCGTAACCAGTCGAAACGCATGCTGCGCAGCGTGGCCCCAATCCCCGACAGAGACGGGACGAAGCGATTGACACGCCGGTGGTAGTCGTCGTATTCGGCGCCGAACCGCCCGCGCAGGAAATCCTCCTCGGCGAGGACGAGCGAGGCATAGGTGATGAGGAAGAAGGGCAGGACGACCAGGTAGCCGGGGATCGAGTTCAGGATGAGCAGCAGCCCGATCACCACCAGGATGTTGCCGACGTAGAGAGGGTGGCGCGCGTGGGCGAACAGGCCCGTCGTGACCAGCCCGTCCGCGGCGATCTTGCCGCTGCGCCCGCCCCGCACGATGTAGGCCAGGCCGATGACTGCGCCCCTCAATGCCTGGCCGCACAGCGCCACGGCAACGCCGGCGATGTCGAGCCACATGTCGAACCGGTCGCTGCCGAGCAGCAGGCCGCGGGTCGTCAAGGCCACGATGGGAAGAAAGACGAGGGGGAAGAGGTACTTGCGCCGCCGGAACGCGAAGTGCCCCAGGCGAATCATCGGTCCTCGCGCCGGCATCTGCTCGATCTCGGCGCCGGTCGTTGCGTCGGTTGAAGACGTCATTTCATTCCCACCAGGGCGCAGAAGTTGTACCACTTGAAGAACACGTCCACGTGGCTGAACCCCTCCGAGGTGAGCAGTTCCTTGTTCTCCTCGAGGCGGTACGGCACCAGGACGTTTTCCAGGGCCTCGCGCTTCTGCGCGATCTCGTTCTCGCTGTAGCCGTGAGCCTTCTTCATCTTGTAGTAGTTCTTGATGAACATCCGGTTGAACGTCGAGTTCTCGCCCAGCACCTTCTCCACCAGGATCACGCAGCCGTTATCCGTCAGTCCCTCCCGGATCGAGCGGATCAGTCGCTGCCGGTACAGCGGGCGGACGAACTGCAGCGTCAGGGCCAGCACCACGACCGAGGCATTCTCGACGCGAACGCCCTGATTCATGTCCGTCTCGATCAGTTCGAATTCCTGGTCGATGTGTGCCGCGTCGATCTTCTTCCTCGCGATGGCCAGCATCTCGGGGGAGGAGTCCAGCCCGATGAAGCGGACCGCTCGCCGGGGAGGCAGGGCCTGTGCGATCTGCAGGATGGTCGTGCCGGTGGAGCATCCCAGGTCGACGATGTTGGTGTTTTCCGCAGCGAACTCGGCGGCGAGTTCGCCGATCATCCGCTGGATCTCCCCATAGTACGGCACGGACCGATCGAGCATGTCGTCGAAGACGGCGGCCGTCTCCGCACCGAAATGGAAATCATCGATGCGGGAGCGGGGCTCCGCGAAGATCCGGTCGGGGACCGGGCCGGCGGCCACCGGCGGCTCCTCGTCGGCCGGCGCGGGAACGGCTTCGATCTCTTCTTCACTGCGGCGTGGCGTGGGATTCATCATTCACTCCGAGGTGGGACACCGACCGGGTGGTCAGGACGAGGCGCCCGGCCGGGGCGGTGGTGTGGTTTGATTCACAGGGACGTTCATCTCCATGTAGGGCTGGATGCCGTCGACGAGGGCCCGGAGGCCGGGCAGGTCGAGCTGCTGGAAGCCGTCGGACAGGGCCTGTTCGGGCATGTGATGGGCCTCGATCATCAGACCGTCCGCGCCGGCGGCGAGTGCCGCGCGGGCACAGGGAATCATGACGTCGGTCCGGCCGAGAGAATGGCTGAGGTCGACGATGACCGGCAGGTCGGTCTCCTGCTTGAGAATGGGAACGGCGGAGATGTCGAGAGTGTTGCGCGTCCAGCGCTCGAACGTGCGGATACCACGCTCGCACAGCACGACCGCGTTGTTTCCGTGCTTGACGATGTACTCGGCCGACATCAGCAGTTCCTCGATGGTTGACATGAGACCGCGCTTCAGCAGCACCGGCTTGCCCACCCGGCCGAGTGCCTTGAGCAGTTCCGTGTTGGACATGTTCCGCGCCCCGACCTGGAGCATGTCCGCGCTGGCCGCCACCACGTCGACCGCAGACGTGTCCGGCACCTCGGTGACCGTGGCGAGACCGTGACGGGCCGCCGCGTCGTGGAGGAGGGACAGGCCCTCCTCACGCAGTCCCTGGAACGAGTACGGGTTGGTACGCGGCTTGAAGGCGCCGCCGCGGAGGATCTTCTTGCCGGGCAGGTCGGAGATGAACGACGCGATGGTCTCGATCTGGTCCGGCGTTTCGACCGAACAGGGGCCGGCGAACAGGACCGGTGCACCGGTGCCGACGGCGACGTCGCCGATCACGATCCCACCGGCCGGGACGATGCCCGGTTGCCGGACGCGGAGTTCCTGGCTGCGTTCGCGGTTGTCGATGCCCAGCGAGGCGCGAAAGATCGACCGGAAGATCTCCTTGACCTCCACCGGATCGAGCGGCGCTGTCCCGGCGGAGACGAGTTGCTTGAGAATCTCCTCCTCGCGCGGCGCGTCGTAGCTGTCGAGGCCCCGGGACCGCTTCAGGGTCATGATGTCCTCGACGATGGCGCCGCGGTCGCGGAGCAGCGCCAGGATGCGGCCATCCACCTCGTCGATCCGGCCACGCAGCTCGCGCAGGCGTGCTTCCTCGGTCATGGCTGAGTCTCCTCCGGGGGCGTGTGTGACCCGGTGCCGGGAACGACTCCCCCCGGTCCTCTCGGGTCCGGACAGGTGAGCGGGCTATCGACCAACGACCTGGCCCCCATGCCGGTGGTGTCTTGCGACACCGGTTCGCCGCACGCGTCCGGCAGTATAGCCTGACCCGGACCCGGGTGCGACGGTCCCGCCCAGGCCGCCGCGCCGGTCAGGGGCCCGGGTCTTCTCCGGATGGGTCGTCCGGACCCCGGGAGACGACCAGCCGGAGCGTCTCCCGGCCGGTGCCAAGGGTCGCGATGAGGCGCTCGCCGGCGCCTCTCTGCGTTTCCGGAACAGCCGGCTGTGACGGCGGGCCGCCCCGCCGGAGAAGATGGACCTCGGGACCGGACGCCCGGGCGATTTGCCAGGCCTCGGCCGAGCCGACCATCGGCCGGTGACCCGAGCGCATGACGTAGTACGCCAGGCGGCGGTCCACATCGGCCTCCACCAGCAACGGCGCGCCGGGCGGCAGATGGGCGGCGATCTGCTCGGCCACCGGCCGGACCGACGCCCGCGCGTTGGCGCGAGGGATGTAGACGAGGATCTCGCCGGCGCGAACCGCGGCGACCAGCAGGACGATGGCAACCAGGAGCCGCCGCCGGCCGGCGGTGTGGCAGCACCAGCCGAACCATGCCGCGGCGGCGGCGAGCAGGCCGCAGGCCATTCCCAGGGCGATCGGGCGCACGCCGGGAATCGATCGAAAGAGGGGGATCAGGGCCAGCGCGACGGCACCGGTTCCGGCCACGGCGGTGCCGGCGCCGCGGAGCCAACGTTCCAGGCGCGTGCCGCGCACGGTCAGAACGCCGAACACGGCCAGGTTGATGCCGCACGCGTAGACGGGATAGAGATAGCGGCTGGACTTCCCGGAGGAGAACGACAGCAGGACGAAGGCGGTGGCGACGGCGACAGCGTTGAAGACCAGAAGACGGTGTCCGGCCGGTGAACCGGTCCGGCTCGCGGGCCTTCGCGTCAGGAGCGGGGTCGCCAGGGTCACGAGCAGAAACGGTCCCCAGGGAAACAGCGTCCAGAAGAAGCGCCAGGGGTAGAAGAACAGGTTGCGCGCCTTGCCGGGATCGTCGAGGACCCGCTGGAAGATCTCCACGCGGACCTGCTCCACGAGCTGTGGCCATCCGACGCGCGAGGCCAGAGCGAGAAGCCAGCCGCCGACGAGCAGCGAGAACAGCGCGATGCCGATGGCATGGGAGCGCGCGAGACGGCGGTCGCCCTGCCCGGGAGCTCGCCGGGCGGCGCCGGACGGAGCGGGCGGGGCCCGGCGCCGCCGTGTGTGGGCCAGCCACGGGGCGAAGACGGCGAAGGTCGCGCCGAAGAACAGCAGCGCCGGCGGCCCCTTGGTCAGGAACGCCAGGGCGATCCACACGTATGCGGCGATGGTGAAGCCCGCCGAGCGCTCGGTCAGGCCGATGTAGAGACTGTACAGGCCGAGCGCGCAGAACAGGCCGAAGACCATCTCGATCTCCGCGCGCTGTGCATCCAGGAGGAATCCGGCGCCGGTGGCCAGGCAGACGGCGAACAGCAGGCTCGTGCGGGGCGTGCCTCCGGCGCGGCGCACGAACAGGTACTGGGCGACGATGAAGAGGGTTGCCGCCAGCGCCGACGGCAGCCGCACGACCCATTCCGCCGTGTTGCCCAGCAGGGCGATGGTGGCGGCGAGGATCCAGTAGTACAGGGGGGGCTTGGTCAGGATCACGTCTCCGAGCAGACGGGGGACCAGGAAGTCGTGACGCTGGAGCATCTCCCAGGCGATGAGCGTGCGGTCCGACTCCGTGTGCCGGAAGAATTCGAGACCGCCCAGGCCGGCCATCGTCAGGACCAGTGTCAAGGCCGCGAGAAGCA
>JBHHZI010000121.1:0-9865 GCA_046757965.1 Acidobacteriota bacterium
TTCCCCCTCTCGAAAAACAACGAACCGCCGCTGGCGGTTCCGCCCGATTCCCCCACAAGCATCGAGCCTATTTACGATGATGCGGTCGTCGCTGTCAAGGGACTGCGGACGCAGGATCCGCACCTGGCAGGGCATCCGGCTCTGCCAGGGGCGGGGATCTGCCGCCTGATGACCCCTTGCCCGGTGTTCTTCTGCCCGCCCCGGAGAACGCTGCCCGCTGCCTGAGCGCAGCCGACAGATGCGGACAACTATGATGAACTCCACATCCGGGCGCGGGTCCGGGCAGAGAAGGAACTCGAGATGGTCGAAGTCGGTGAGGCCGGAAGACCGATGCGGGCCGACCGCCCTGATCCGGCCGGGTCAGGGCTTTCCGCCGGCCGACGCCGGTCCGGACCATGGGTCCGGGTGCTTGCGGCGTTCCTGGCGACCCTGGTCCTGGTTCCGGCCGTGGCCTATCTCCTGCCGGAGACCGCCTTTCACCGGCTGATGACCCGGACCTTCTGGGTCTGTGTGATCGTCGCCCTTCTGGTCGGTCGCGGCCGGATCCGTACGTGGCCGGCCGGGCTGCGCCGGCTGGGTCTGCGGGGTCCCCGTCCCGTGAGAAGGATGCTGCTCGGTGCCGCCGCATCGATCTTGCTCCTGGCCGCCGTGCTGGGTTTTTCCTGGCTGACCGGCGGCAGGCGGATCATCGACGGGCTGGTCCTTGGCTGGCCGCCGCGGTTCTTCAAGGCCATCCTCATCGGTGGCGGCGTGGGCGTCGTCGAGGAACTGGTCTGGCGCGGCTATCTCCGCGGCCGGATGGGGGCAACCGGCAGTTCCCTGGCCTATGCCGCCATGCACTACTTCCGACCGCTGAAAGGCTCGGCACCGGTGGGCGGGAGTTATGATCCTCTCCTGGCCATCCGCCGCTTTCCCGAGATGCTGCAATCCTGGGAGCAGCCACATGCGGTGCTCCTGGGCATGACCACGCTGTTTCTCTTCGGCCTGGCGCTGTGCCACCTGCGGCAGCGCACCGGCTCGCTCTATCCGGGCATCGGCGCCCACGCCGGCTTCGTCTTCGCCATCGAGCTGTACCGCGACTTCATCTACCCGCAGGCGGTGGGCAGCGAGTGGATCTTCGGTGGCACACGCCTCCATGACGGTCTGGTCGGCATGCTGGCCATGGTGGTCTTCGCCTGGGCGGTCGGCCGCGTGCCGGTGAGTCAGGAGACCAGGGCCCCCGAGGACACTCAGTGGCAGTACCCGTCCTGGTCCAGCTCCAGGACATAGTCGCGGTAGGTCTGGACGTCTTCGTCGTCGGCAGCCAGCTTGATATACGCCCGGAACTCATCGCAGGCCGACGCGAACCGGCTGCTGCGATAGTTCAGCAGCCCCAGCTCACGATGGGCCTCCGGGATGTCCGGATCCTGCTGGAGGGCGGTCTCGAAGAAGTGACGCGCCGCATCCCGCAGCGCTTGCTTCTTGCTCTCGTCCTTGGCCTCGTCCGCCTTCTTCATCTTCACCAGTCCCATCAGATCCAGAGCCTGCGCATCGGCCGGTACCTCTTCGAGGACGCGTTCGAGCTGATCCTCGGCCAGATTGTACCGGCCCAGTTCGATGTTGAGCCGCGCGTCGGTCCGGATGATGGGGCGCATCCGCCGGCGAAAGTAGCGCTGGTCTTCAAAGTGGCTGGCCTGGACGGCCTCGGGGTGCTCGGTGGCGTAGCTGCGGGCCGATTCGATGCGCTCGGAGAGTCGCGGATGATTGCCGAAGAAGAAGGTCTCGTACTTGCCCGCATCGCCGTGGTCGTCCTCGAGGGCCGCATAGACCTTCGGCGCTTCGCGGATGTCATAACCGGCGGTCTCCATCTTTTCGAAGCCGCCCTCGTCCGCCTCCCGTTCCAGGTTTCTCCCGTACCCGTTCACCGCGGCCATGAAGGCCAGGGTCAGTCCCAGACCGAGCAGGATGTCCGAGAGAACGCCGATGCGCGCCGCCTTGCCGTAATGCCCCTCCCGAACCGCGTCGCCCTGCTCACCCGCCGCGATCACCGCACCGGCCACGGCGGCGATGGAGAAGCCGATCTGCTTGTTACGCATGCTGCGCTGGTGCCTGACCATGTGGCGGTTCTCCACGTGGGTCATCTCGTGACCGAGGACGGTGGCGAGCTGGTCCTCGTTCTCCATCCTGGCGAGCAGGCCGGTGTGGACGTAGAGCGAGCCGTGGGGATAGGCGAAGGCGTTGAGGGTCGGGTCCTCGACGACGGTGACGCGGTAGGAGATCGGCGAGGAGGCCTCCACGTGGTGAATGTCGAGACGACGGACGACATCGTCCAGGTAGTCCTCGAGAAGCGGGTCATCGTAGATGGTGATGTGGTCCCGCAGCTTGGCTTCTTCCTCGCGCGCCTGGACCCAGAGCTTCTGCTCATCTTTCTCCGGTGTGAACGTGGTGGAGCCGGCGGAGATGGGCGGCAGCTTCGTCGTGGCGCACGATGCGGCAAAGATCGCCAGCGTGATCGATGCCGTCACGCGACGGGACAGGGTGCGTTTCATTCTCGACCTCCCGCGCGGCAAGGCCCCCGCACGACACCGAACGCATGCCTTGCCTCGACCGTCTGGACGGGACGTGCGCGGCGACCACGCCGCGCCCCTGCAGACCAGTTTGCCATATCCGGTCGCCCGCTGCAGGGAGCATCCGGCGTCAGGGTGTCCTGCGGCGGTTCGTGGCGTCGGCGAGCAACGGCAGGTCGATGTTGCTGGTGCTTCTCGATCCGCTGGAGGTACCTCCCGCATGTTGATCCGGCGAGGCTCATCGGTCCGAAGGGAGACGGATCGCGCGCGAGAACGCCTCGAAATGTGTTACCAGGACCTTATCCTCGATCCCCGGCGCCTGACCGATTCCTGGCTTTCTTGCGGGGCGCCATGGGTCGACCTGTGTCACCTCCTCGAGGCGTCACACCCGGAGTTTCGCCCGGCCGCGCCAGGGAAGGGCACCGGCGCGTGGCACCGGACCAGGGAGCGCGTCTGCTTGACACCACCTGCTCGTCTGAGTACAAAAGTCAGAAAAGGGCGAGGTCTTCTCATCCCGGCAATCTGGCTCCGCCCGGCGGAGGTGGATGATGCGAAACCGCCCCACGAGCCACCGGCTGTCCCATGCTCTGGCTCTCGAACGTCCGACCCTCGCGGCCGTCTTCATTGCCGTGGCCCAGCTCCCGACACCAGTATGCCATCGCCTGGCATGACACGAACGAACTCCGCTTCGCCCGGCTGGACGCCGCAGGTCTGGTGTGGCGGGGCACCACCGGCGGCGTCAACGGCGGCGATATCCCCGTGAATCTGGCGCCGACGTCATTCTCTGGGGCCGCGATCGCGTGGACAGGTGACCGGTATCAGCTTGCGTTCAAGCAGTTCCGTGAGGAACAGGTGCTGAGCCTCCACGATCTGGGGGCGGGCGCCGTCCGGTGCGGCTGCTCGGTCAATGCCGACGGCGATCCGGCCAGCGATTGGAGCGATTGCGATGATCTCGCCGCCTCGGTATACCCGCACGCGCCGCCCCTCTGCGATGGCCTCAACAATGACTGCACGGATCCAGCCTGGCCCTCCATTGCCGCCAGCAACGAGACCGATGACGATGTCGACGGGTTCAGCGAGTGCGCCGGGGATTGCGATGACCTGCTCGCGAACGTCTTCCCCGGTGCCCCGCAGATCTGCGATGGACTGGCCAACGACTGCGCCGATCCCGGCTGGCGGTCCTTGCAGGGCATCAACGAGTCGGGCGACTGCCTCATCGACCTGAACCTGGACGGAACCGGCAGTCTGCACTGGCAAAGTGCCACCGCCTCCGGCAGCGCCAACCGTGTCAACGGCCAGCCCTGTCCCTGAAACCAGGACCACCGTCCGGCGACACCCGGCGGGGAAATGGTCCTGCCCGGCGCAGGGCCGGGCAGGACCATGCTCGGAACAATTCGCCCCTTCAGTTGCTCGGAACGATCTTGATGTCGAACACCCGGGTATCTCCTCCGAAGGCGCTGCACGTGGGATCGTTCGGGGCCGCCGAGGCCACGAGCGTCGCCTGGACGCGGAACTGCTCGCCGGTTGCCTGGTCGCTCACGAGACCATCGACATGCATCGCGAAGGGGCACTGGGGGAAGAGGTTGGCGCTCGCGCTGCCGGCAAAAACCCACGTGCCTTGACCGAACAGGAGCAGGCTGGGATCGAACAGGCAGGCGGGAAAGTTGGCGGCGCGGCAGGCGACCATGGCGACCTGATTGCTCTGGCCGTGAAGAAAGAACGATCCATCGGGCTTGACCCGGAAGAAATCATTACTGTCCCCATCGAGAATCTTGAGGCTCAATGCGTCCCCTTCGGGGTCTGCGAAGCCTGCTCCGAAATTGAGGTCCGCCACGAAGCAGGCGCCGGGGGTGACATCGGGGTCGAGACAGTCTGGGCGCATTTGAGCCTGCGCCGGCGAAGCACCTGTGAGTCCAGCAGCCAGCAGCAAGACCATCATCAGTGATCTCTTCATTTCGGGACCTCCCCGGCCCAGCGCCGGTGCGGTCGAGCCACTGGTGCGTCCAGTGGCGCCGGGTCGGCGTTCGCGATGACTGGGCCGTCAATCGCATCAGCAGGAAACGCCTGGAAAGGTTGCGCCCTCTTGTCCACTCTTGGCGCCGATGCCGCACGGGTCCCGTGGACGGGGAATACCCCTGACGCTGTGAAATCGGAACGGTATACCGGCGTGATGGCGCGGGCTCTGGCGATATCAGAAAACGACGGTGAGGGTTGCACGCTGTCGAGGTTCGACCAGCGGTCCGGCGACCTGTCTTCCCGCTCGACATGATCGAAGTAAACCGTATCGATCTCGAATCCGTGGACCTTGTCCACCGGCGGGTCGACGTAACCGGTGCGTCGACGATCTCGCGAGCCTCGACCGCCAGGGCCTCGGGCCGACCATGGAGCCGGCATCAACTCGAGCCGTCTCGGCCCGTGGCCGACTCGCAGACGGTCCGTTGGTGCCGCCGTGCAGATGCTATGGTCTTGCGCCGGAGGGTCCTGTGCGGTTTCCCAGCCGGTGTTTCTGCCTTGCGAAAGCGGGTCGGTCCGGGGGCGCCGCGATGCCCACCCGGGAGGAGACGCAGACCGTGCGCCGGATCCCAGGATCGCTGCACTGCGTCGAGTTGAAGCGCGCCCGATACATCGCCCGCGCCGCCGACCGTGACTCTCCCGCAGTCCTGAAAGCGCGACGGAGCGAAGAAGAATTCGAGAGAGCCGACTAGCCGCGGCGCGAGGCTCCGTGTCTGTCTCGGCCACATTCCAGCAAGCCCCGCCGGCGAGCCGGCGTCTCGCCTGGATGGCGCTCTTCGGCATCTCCTTCGGCTATCTGGAGGCGGCCGTCGTGATCTACCTGCGCCGTCTGTACTACCCGGACGGATTTCAGTTTCCTCTGGCGATCCCCGAGGTGCAGCTTGGCGTCATCGAGGTCGTGCGGGAGCTGACCACGCTCCTCATGATCCTTTCCGTCGCCGGGCTTGCCGCGCGGACCGCATGGGGCCGATTCGGCGCCTTCGCCTACCTCTTCGGCGTCTGGGACCTGGTCTTCTATGTCACCCTCAAGATTGCCATCGACTGGCCCCCGTCGCTGTCCACCTGGGACGTTCTCTTCCTGATCTCGGGAGTCTGGACAGGCCCTGTCTGGTCGGCCGCGGTCGTGGCGGTCTTCCTGACCCTCTTCGGCGCCTGGATCGTGCGTGCCGATGAGCAGGGACATCGACCAGTGCCTCGCCCCATCGACTGGATCGGCGCCGTGATTTCTCTCCTTCTGCTGCTTGCCGCCTTTCTCTGGAACGACTCGCCCGTCTCCCGCGGGGAGGTGCCACGCTGGTTCCCGTGGCCGGTCTGGCTGGGCGGCGTGGCGGTTGGCCTGGCCACCTTCGTGCGGCTCTTCGTGGTCGTGCCACGCCAGGTCAGAGACTGACCGGGATTGGCGCCGTGCCGGTCGGTGACACGCTGGTCCCGTACATCCTGGAACTGCGCCACCGGCCGCACCGTGCCGCCTGCGCCCGCCTGGGTTCCTATCGCCGCCAGCGCTGGAGCCGTGGACAGGTGCTGGACGTGGCGCTCGCCGTTCATGACTGGCTGGCCGCCGCCGGAGTGGCGGCCGGCGACCGTGTCCTGCTCCACGGGGCGAGCGGCCCCGCCTGGGTGGCGTCGTTCTTCGGTGGCATCCTGCGCGGCGCGGTGCTGGTCCCCGTCGACGTGCGGCTGGGGCGCGGTGCGGTGGGAGAGATGGCGGCTCGCGCCGGATGCGTGGCTGAGATCGGGGATGACCTGCAGCCGGCGCGCGCCGGCTGCCCGCGGCTGTGTCTGGACACCCTCGAGCCGGGCACCTCGACAACAGCAGCCGGCCCGTCGCCAGCGCGCGAACTGGCCCGTCCCTCTCCGGACGAGCACGTCGAGATCGTCTTCACCTCCGGCACCACGGGACGACCGCAGGGGGTTCCGATCACGCACCGCAATCTGCTGGCCAGCATCCACCCCATCGAGAGAGGCTTTCGCCGGCGGGAGTGGATCGTCGCCGCCGTACGGCCGCGCCTGCTCTGTCTGGTTCCCGGGTCGCACCTCTTCGGCCAGGTCGTGGGCATGCTGCTGCCGGTGCTCATGGGACTGCCCGTCATCTTCCTCGACGATCTCCGGCCGCGAGCCGTGCGGGCGGCCATCCGTCGGGAGAAGATCACGGTGGCCATCGCGGTGCCGCGGGCGCTGCAGCTTCTGCGCGACGACCTGATCCGGGACGGGATGGTCCCCGCGCCCATTGCCCCGTCGCTGGCCCCGTGGTGGCGGCGGGCATGGATCGCCCGGCGGCTGCGCCGCCAGCTCGGCCTGCGCTTTGCCGCCTGGATCTCCGGCGGCGCGCGCCTGGACGAGGAGGTCGAGCAGTTCTGGGACAGACTCGGCTATTTCGTCGTGCAGGGCTACGGGATGACCGAGACCGCGCCGATCATCAGTGTGAGCAATCCGTTTGCCCGCCGGCGCGGCAACGTGGGACGGCCGGTCGCCGGGCAGGAGATCCGGATCGGGCCGGACGGCGAGCTGTGGGTGCGTGGCGAAAACGTGGCGTCGGGCTATCTCGACGACCCGCAAGCCACGTCGCGGATCTTCCAGGACGGCTGGCTGCGCACCGGGGATCGGGTGGAGCGTGACGCGGCCGGACGGCTGTACCTGCGCGGCCGGATCAAGGATGTGATCGTCGCCGCGGATGGCACCAACATCGATCCAGGCCATGTGGAGGAGGCACTCGAATCGCTTTCCGGGGTGCGCGAGGCGGCCTGTGTCGGCACCGAGGGAGCGCGAGGCGAGGAGGTTCATGCCGTCCTGATCCTGGAGGAGGATACCGACCCCGCCGCCGTCGTGGCGGCGGCCAACCGGAAGCTGCAGCCCGGAGAGCGGGTGCAGAGCTTTGCCGTCTGGCACGAGCCCGCACTGCCGCGCACCACGACGGGAAAACTGCGGCGGGCCGCGGTGCGGGAGGTGGCGGGTCATCTCCGGCGGGACGGGCGGCACGAGAAAGACGGCGCGGCCGCGCCGCCGGCCGGCAACAGATCCGATCCGGTGCGGGCTGCCCTGTCGGAGCTCAGCGGACGGGTGCCCGGCTCACTCGGCCAGGAGACCGACCTGGAACGGGACCTGGGTCTGTCCTCCCTCGATCGCCTCGATCTTCTGGTGCGGCTCGAGGAGCTCACAGGTCGCACACTGGACGAGGAGTCGGTGGCGGAGGCGACAACCCTCGCCGCACTGCAGAACGCGGTGCGGCAGTCCCCGTCGCCACCGCTGGCCATGCCACGCTGGGCGGCCGGCGCCGCCGCCGGCGCGCTGCGCGCGCTGGGGCGCGGCCTCCTCGTCCGGCCCCTCTTCCGCGTCCTGGTCCGCCTGCGCGTGGAAGGACGCCGCCACCTGGATGATCTCGAGCCGCCATTCCTGATCGTGGCCAACCACGAGAGCCATCTCGACACTCCGGCGGTCCTTCTTGGAATGCCGGCCGGCTTGCGGCGGCGGATGGCCGTGGCCATGTCGACGGAGCACTTCCCGGCGCTGTTCCAGGGCGGGGCCGGCCAAGCCTGGGCGCAGAGGTTCGGCTACTGGCTGGCAGTGCTCCTGTTTCAGGCCTACCCGCTGCCGCGCGGTGGCGGCTTCTCCGTGACCCTGGCGTATACCGGCGAGCTGGCCGATCGCGGCCAGTGCCCGCTGATCTTCCCCGAGGGCCGGATGCGTCACCCTGGCGAGCCGTTACCGCCGTTTCGTCACGGTCCCTCGGTGCTGGCGCGCGACCTGCGCCTGCCGGTTCTACCCGCTGGAATCCAGGGATCCGGCGCCTGCCTGCCGCCGGGGGCCCGCCGGCCGAGATCCGGCACCATCCGCGTCCGCTTCGGAGCCCCCCTGCACCTCACGCGGGCAGAGCGCGACGGCGACATCGCTACCTTCACTCGCCGTCTGGAGGACGCCGTGCGCGCGCTGGCCGCCCCGCCCACCGGACGGTGATCGGAGCGGGCGCGGCCATCCTGCGCTTCGACACCAGTGCACCGGGAATCGTGGATGCCCAGGGAACAGGATGAGTCGGTCGACGCATGATTCCGTCGCCTGGCGCCGGTCCTGAATGATGCGCGTGGGCGCGCGGGAATCGGTCCGAGATCTCGCTCACGTTGACAAAATGGACACTCATGGCCGGCGACAACACGGCGCGGCAGTTTCTTGTACAAAACAGTTGACGGCCTCCGGGGCACGTTGTAGAAGGAGTCCACAGCACCTTGATCCTGGCCGGAAGGATGGCCCATGCGGAAAAAACGAGCCCTGTACGGCTCACGGGTCCGGGGCAGCACCGCCGGGATTGTTGTCGTCTCGGCCGTGCTGCTGCTGGTTCCGGGAGCCTGGCAGCCGGCCCTGGCCGGCCGGCTGTTCGCGCCCCCGATGAAGACGCCCGGAAATAGGTTCTTCTTCACCGCGGCGGCTGACCTCGACGGCGACGGGATCCTCGACCTGGTGGGCTCACGGCACCATTTCGATCAGGTGGCCATCCTGCCGGGCAACGGAGATGGAACGTTCGCCTTTCATCGCCAGGTCTCGGTGGGGAACCAACCGGGCGACGTTCTCGCCGCGGATCTGGACGGCGATGGGCTGGCTGAGCTGGTCGTGGCCCGGCCGGAAGTGAGTTCCATCAAGGGGGGAGTTGACGACGTGGCGATCCTGCGCGGCGAGCCCACGGGAGACTTCACGCTGCTGGGGACCCACGCAGTTGGTGTGGATCCGAACGATCTCGCCACCGGCGACTTCGATGATGACGGCATCACCGATCTGGCGGTGGCCAACCGGGGCTGGCCGGTTCTCGGCTCCGAGGGTGACGTGTCGATCCTGCTGGGTCAGGGGGACGGCGGTTTCAAGAACGAGATCCGGGTTGCCACGGGCGGGCAGGCGCAGGCCATCGCCGTGGGGGAGGTGGGCGACGAGGTGACCGTTGGCCACAACGTCACCCTGCACGGCGATCTCGACGGCGACGGCCATCAGGATCTGGTCGTCGCGCGGGACGAGCGCGACGCGGCCATCCTGGTGCGTCTGGGCAACGGCGATGGCACCTTCCGGTCGCCTCCCCGGTTTGCTGGAGAAGACCAGGCCTTCGACGTCGCGATCGCCGACTTCAACCAGGACGGCAAGCCGGACGTGGTCTTCGTGGACCCGTCCTCGTTCAAGGGAGTCGCCAGCGTGTTCATCCAGCTCGGCAACGGCGATGGCACACTGGCCCCACCGGCCTTCTTCAAGGGAGGAGACCACTCCCTGACCCTGGCGGTCGATGACTTCAACGGCGACGGCCGGCCGGATGTGGTGACCGGCACCGGCGACGG
>JBHHZI010000122.1:0-9862 GCA_046757965.1 Acidobacteriota bacterium
GCCATCCGCGCTTCCCGCGACTGAGCGGGCTCCCGGCCCGCGCCGGCAAGCCCGGGGCCGCGCCGGGCGCCGGCGACTTCCCGACACCGCGTCTTCGAGGCACCGTCTCAGACGATCTGTCCCTCGCGCAGCAGGCGGTTCATGGCCCGGAACCGGTCATCGTCCTTGGTGCGTGCCCATTCGAAGGCCACCGATTCATGATTGGTGATCTGCGCACCGGCCTGCTGCAGGCGCTGCAACGCCCAGTGCCGATACTCCTCGCCGCGGCCGCTGACACATTCCCAGCACAGGTGAACCTGGCAACCGGCGGTGAGCAGTTCGAGAGCGGTCTGGGCCACGCAGACATGCGCCTCGATCCCCGCGATGACCACCTGGCGATCGGGCGCGGGGAGGCCGGGACGCAACGCGGCCAGCCGGGCCTCGAACCGCTCATCGCCGCAGCAGCCGAAGCTCACCTTGGTCAGGAGATCGGTCGCACCGGTGTGTGCGTCGAACACCGCGCGAACCTCCGGGTGGGTGGTCCCCAGCCCTTCCGGGTACTGCTCGGTGAGCAGCACGGGCACCGCGAACAGGTCCGCCAGCTTCAGCAGACGGACGGTGGCGGCGACCACTCTCTCCCATCGGTGGGCCATGGTCAGGAGCTTGCCCTGCAGATCGATGACCACCACGATGCTGCGGTCGCGGTCGAGAAGACGTGTCTGACTCATGCGGTGCCCTCGATCCCGAACTCGGCGGCACGCGGTTGCAAGGTCTCGATGATGAAGCGGATGTGTTCGGTCAGATCGACGCCCAGCAGCTCCGCCCCTGCCGTGACCTCGCTGCGCTCCACCTTGGCGGCAAACGAGCGGGTCTTGAGCTTCTTCTTCACACTCTTCGGTGTCAGCGTCGCCACACCCGCCGGCCGCACGAGGCAGCACGCCACGATGAACCCGGTCAGCTCGTCGCAGGCCAGCAGCGCCCGGTCCAGGACCGTCTCGTACGGCACGTTCCAGCCGGTGTGGTGAGCCGAGACGGCATGGGCGATCTCCTCCTCGCCTCTCTCGGTCAACCAGGCGACGATGCGGCGCGGATGCTCCTCGGGCCATTGCTCGTAGTCGGCGTCATGCAGCATGCCGGCGAGGCCCCAGCGCTCGACGTCTTGCTCTCCGTCGCCATAGCGGTGCGCCGCCGCGCGCATCACCAGCTCCACCGCCCGGGCATGCTTGCGCAGCGCCTCGGTGAGCGTCCACTCGCAGAGATGCTTCCAGGCCTCGTCTCGGGACAGTGCCATGCGTGTCTCCTCGATGCCGCTCGCGCTCCGACGCCGGGCCACGGCCCGGGCCACGCGCTTCGTGTTCCCGATGTCGACAGAGCCGGTCCGATCCTCGCCGGCGCCGGGAATCGCCACGGGCCGGTGCGCCGACACTCCCTCGCCCGGTTGCTGCTCCGGGGAGGATACGGACTCCCCGGCAGTCAATCAACCGGGGAGCCTCTCACCGGGTGCGGTGATCGGCGCCGGCGCCGCGGTCGGGTTCAGCGTCGTGACCCGGGCCCCGCTGGCCTCACCGTCACGGCCCTGACCCGGTGTTAGACTGCCGCCATGGAACTCGCCGTGAAGACCCGCGGTCTGAGGCGCCGCTTCGGCGATCTCGTCGCGGTTGACGGCATCGACCTCGCCGTTCCCCGCGGCACGTTCTACGGTTTTCTCGGACCCAACGGCGCCGGCAAGTCCACCACCATCAAGTGCCTGACCGGGTTGCTGCCGCCGTCTTCCGGGACCATGTCCCTGCTCGGCATGGACCCGGGGCGCGAGCCCGTCGCCGTCAAGCGCGTGGTCGGTGTCATGCCCGAGGACCTGGCGCTCTTCGACCGTCTCTCCGGGCTCGAGACCCTCTCGTTCGTCGGTCAGGTGCACGGCCTGGACCGCCGGACCGTGACCGCTCGCGCGGAGGAGCTGCTGGATCTCATGGACCTGCGGGATGCAGCGCGTTCCCTGGTGATCGATTACTCCCACGGCATGCGCAAGAAGCTGGCGCTGGCATCGGCCCTCCTGCCCGCCCCCCGGTTGCTCTTTCTCGACGAGCCGTTCGAGGGCATCGACGCCGTCGCCGGGCGACAGATCAAGGATCTGCTGACCTCCTACGTGACCCAGGGCGGCACGGTCTTTCTCACCTCGCACATCCTGGAGATCGTCGAGCGGCTGTCGCGCCACATCGGCGTCATCTACCAGGGCAAGCTGGTGGCCCAGGGCACCGTCGAGCACCTGCGTTCCAGCTCGGGCGAGTCGAAGACGCTCGAGGAGGTGTTCATGGGGCTGGTCGGCGCCGGCGACGCCGACTCGCCGACTCTCGGCTGGCTGGCCGGATGATCCGCTTCATGGCCGCATTCGTGTGGCTGCGCTGGCGGCTGCTGGTCAACAGCTTGCGCCGCAGCGAGGACACCGCCTCCCGGATGATCCGTCTCGGCGAGATCGGCGTCACCCTCGTGCTGGCGGTGGTGTTCCTTCCCATCGCCCTCGGCGTGGGCGCCCTCGCCTTCGTCGGCGGCCGTTCGCTGGCCGCCGGGGACGCTCCGCCCGACGTCATCCTGACCAGCGTGCGACTGAGCCTGGCGATCCTGACCGCGGTGGTGGTGCTGGCGCCATTGCTCCGCTCCCTGCACGGGGCGACCACCGGCCGGGCACGCTTCCTCCTCCTGCCGATCGCCCGGCGGACCCTGCATGCCTGCGAGGTGGCGGCCAGCCTGGGCGACCCGTGGCTTCTGGTGATCGTGCCCGCCGTGATCCTGCTGCCACTGGGCATGGCGGTGGGAGGCGCGCTGCTCGGCGCCGTCGTGGTGGGCGTCGCCGGCTGCGGCGTGGTGGCGATCCTGGCGACCCTCAGTGCGCTGGCCGCGTTCTGCACCCATCTGCTGTTTCGCAATCGCCGGCGGGCCGAGGTGGTCTCCGCCATCCTCGTGGTCCTCGTCATGGGGATCAGCCTGCTGCCGGCACTCCTCGACGACGACGCGGCCGCCGCGCGGGACCGTCCGGCGCCGACGGTCGCCGTGCCCCACACCCTGGAGACCGTGGCACGCGGGCTGACCTGGGTGATCCCCTCGGAGCTTTACGGCCGGGTCCTGAGGCAGACGGCGAGGGGCCGCCTCGCGTCGAGCCTGGGCGGCGTGGCCGCCGGGGCCGGCGTGGGCTTCGTCCTCTTTCTCACCTCGTCGCGGATCTTCGGCCGCGTCCTCGCCGTGCCCCACACCTCGTCATCCCGGCGGCATGACAGTCGCCGCCTGCGCGTGCGGGCGGACCGCCTGCCCGGTCTGTCGGCGCCGGTGTCGGCGGTGGCCTGGTCCACGGTCTGCACCGCCCTGCGCACCGCGCGGGTCAAGATGGACCTGGTGACCAACCCCGCGGCCCTCGCCCTCCTCTATCTCATGCTGTCGCGTCGCTGGGAGGGGGTCGATCTGGCCGGACTCTCCCTCGGGCCGGCGGAGGCCGCCGTGATGCTGGCCGTGGTGCTGCCGTTGCTGGCGGTGGGACGGGTGACGCTCAACTGCTTCGCGGTGGACCGCGCCGGGCTGAGCCTGGAGTTCCTGGCGCCGCTGTCCGATCTCGACCTCATCCGCGGCAAGATGGCCGGGGGATCTCTTCTCGCCGGCGGCTCGTCTCTCATCTGCCTGCTGGTGGCGGCCGCGATGACGCGGACCGGGCCGTCGAGCCTCTGGCTCGTCGTCGCCCTCGGCGGCATCGCCGCGCATCTGCTCCTCGGGCCGCTGTTTGCCATCCTGTCGACCCTGCTGCCGCGCACCGCCGACCTCAGCGCCTTCGGCCGCCAGGGGAACCCCAGCTTCCTGGCCAACATGGCCGGCATGGTGCTCGTCTCGAGCCTGCTGTCTCCCACCGTGATCCTCGCCCTGGCCGGGAGGGCGCTGTTCGGCTCCCTGCTCGGCGGCGTCGTGTTGACCGCCGCCTGGGCCGGCGCCGCCGCGCTGCTGTCCATCCTGCTCACCCAGGTGGCGGCGGGCTTTCTGGGCAAGCGGCGCGAGCATCTCCTCCGCATCGCCCGGGGCCGCTAGCCGAAAACGACACGCGCCTGGGTGACATGACCCTGCCGCGTGCGTTGCGGTGGGTCATACGACGCGCTGCCGGCGATCGGTCCGGTTCTGTCACGGAAACTGCGCCGCTTGACGACGACTCCCAGGAGCAAGTGGGCTACAGTCCCGCTGTCTCGCCGACACCGGCGAACCGGGAGCGCCATGCCACAGAGTCCAGCCGTTTCTCACACCGGGCGGGATGTACATCCCGTCCATCCACTCGGAAGCCGTGCCCGTGTCCTGCTGACCAGCGTGTTCGGTCCGTTTGCCCAGGACGACGATTACGGCAGCCGGTTGCTCAACCCGATGGAGCTGTACCACAACCAGGTGACGCGGGTGCAGCACGCCTTCTCGTTGCGGATGTTTCATCGCTCGTGGGGCATCATGCTGATCCAGGCCAACATCTCCGCCCCGTGCACACTGCTCGACTTTCCGACGCTGGACCGCTTCATCGAGGAGATCACGCGCCGGCCGTATGACATCGTCGGCATCACATCGATCATGCAGAACGTGGCGAAGGTCGAGACGATGTGCGCGCTGATCCGCAAGCACCTGCCGGACGCGACGATCCTCGTGGGTGGACACGTGGCCAACGTGCCGGGCCTGGCCGACCGCGCCGACGTCGACCATGTCGTGCGCGGCGAGGGCGTGCGGTGGATGCAGCGGTTTCTCGACGAGGATCCGACACGTCCCATCCGCCACCCGGCCATCCTCTCGGGTCTCGGCGCCCGCAGCATGGGGATGCCCCTGCGCAGCCGGCCTGGAGACACGGCCGCCACGCTGATCCCCTCGGTGGGATGCCCCATGGGGTGCAACTTCTGCTCGACCTCGGCCATGTTCGGCGGCAAGGGCAAGTTCATCCATTTCTTCGAGACCGGCGACGAGCTCTTCAAGGTGATGTGTGACCTCGAAGAGAGCATGAAGGTGCAGTCGTTCTTCGTGATGGACGAGAATTTCCTGCTCCACCGGGCCCGGGCGCTGCGTCTGCTGGAGCTCATGGTCGAGCACGGCAAGTCCTGGTCGCTGTACCTGTTCACGTCGGCCAACGTCCTGCGCAAGTACGACATCGAGCAGCTCGTCGAGCTGGGTGTGTCGTGGGTCTGGCTGGGACTCGAGGGCGAGGAGACCCGTTACGCGAAGCTGGCGGGCATCGACACGCGGGATCTCGTGCGCACGCTCCAGTCACACGGTATTCGCGTCCTGGGTTCCAGCATCATCGGCCTCGAGCACCACACACCGGAGAACATCGACGCGGTCATCGACCACGCCGTCAGTCACGACACCGAGTTCCACCAGTTCATGCTCTACATGCCGATCCCGGGGACGCCGCTGCATCGGGAACACGTGGCCAACGGCACCATGCTCGACACCAGGGAGTTCCCCGAGGCGGACTACCACGGGCAGCACCGCTTCAATTTCCGGCATCCCCATATCACCGGCGGGCAGGAGGAGGAGTTCCTTCTCAGAGCCTTCGAGCGGGACTTCGTGGTCAACGGGCCGAGCATCCTGCGCGTCGCCCGCACGCTTCTGCGCGGCTACCGGCGCTACAAGAATCACCCTGACGCACGCATCCGGGCCCGGTTCCTGCGCGAGGCGCGAGAACTGCCGAGTTCATACGCCGGCGCTCTCTGGGCGTCGGCCCGCTGGTTCCGTTCCGACCCGGGAATGGCGACCCGGATCCGGGCGCTCCTTGACGAGATACACCGCGAGTTCGGCCTCCGGTCACGCCTCGCCGCCATGACCGTGGGGCGGGTCCTGCGCCACACACTGGCGCGCGAGGCCCGCCGCCTGCAGCGGGGGTGGACCTACGAGCCCCCCATGTTCTGCGAGAGCACCGGCTCGACCGACTGATCGCAGGCCGTTCGTCCGCGTCACGGCGTCGATGGAGGCCTAACCGTTCCTGCGAATCGTCCGGATGGTCTCGTCGAGACGCTCGAGGAAGCGTGAGCGATCCTTCCTGCTGAAGGGCGCGGGTCCGCCGGTCACCGTCCCGAGATCGCGAAGCTGCGACATCAGCTCCCGGCTCGCCAGCGCCTCACCGATGTTGTCCTCGTCGAAGGCCCGGCCGGCATGGCCGAGGACGTGAGCTCCCCTGGCCAGACACCGGGAGGCCAGCGGGATATCGGCCGAGACCACGATGTCGTTCTTCGCGACCCGCTCCACGATCCAGTCATCGGCCGCGTCGAACCGGTCCCCGACCACGACCATCTCGATCTCGTCCCGGTCGGGACGTCGCATCCACCTGTTGGCCACCACCTTCACCCGAAGGTCGTGACGCCTTGCCACCCGGTAGACCTCCTCCTTGACCGGACAGCCGTCGGCGTCGATGAAGATCGTCGGTGTGGCGACATCTGTGCCATCGGACGTCAAGATGTCATCAGCCAGGGACACCCCCCGGCCGAGAGGGTCCGGCCACCTTGTCCGACGCGTCGGTCCGGCCGACGCCGGCGCGAGTGGTCCCCGCCGCCAGGCCGGATCAAGGAGACCATCGAACTCAACGATCGCCGCGGCGCGACACATTCCTGGTCGACGGATGGGAGCGGGCCGACCGGCGAATCCGGGTCGATGCCTCGTCGCCGGTGGCCGCCGAGGAGCCCTCGTCGCCGAGCACTTCCACATCTCCGGCATCGGAATGACGACCGACTCGCACCGACCCATGCCGCAGATCGGCTGACCCTGCACGCCGCCCGGGATCGCTTCGGTTATCGAACCTACGAGGACGGATCGCGTGTTGAGTAGATCGCGCTACCATCGTACTGTCCCCCATCGTTGTGCGTGAAGGATCAGTAGAGCGTCTCGACGAAGTGGACTGACCGGCTGGCGCACGGATAGCCCAGGGGATCCTTGTGTGGCCTGAGCTTGTTTGTCTTCCGCTTCCGTCGAAACTGCCTCATGCAATAGCTGCACTCGTAGACATACTCCGGACCGCGTGAGACGATGGAAGCGCCCGCGAGTCGCCCAGAACTGGCTCGTTTCGCGGTCCGAGTCACTGGCTGGTAGCTCCCAGGAGGTGACAGTTCGATCGCCCACCTGGGGACGAATGGTTGCGACGTTGTTGTTGTGCCCTCGATTCGATCGACGCGGTAGCTGCGGTGTTCGCCTGTGTCCGAACGGTAGGCGTGCAGGACGATGTTGCCCGTGCGTGTTTCACGCAGGCTGTATGGCTCGATGCGTCGCACACTCCCTTGGTACTGGAGGTCTACGCAAAGATGGTTAGCGGCCGCGAAGCGGATCGCATGGAGAACTCGCGCGCCAAGCCCGCGCACCGCAGTCCCGACGGGAGGATGAAGAACCTTCTCCCCGCTCCGAGTTCGTACGCAACGGACGGTGGAGTGATCTCCGGGGTGTCGAGCCAGCCGAAGAAGGTGGCGAGAGCGTCCCAAAACATCTCGAATGGAGGTAGTTCGGGAAGCTGGCTGCCGAGCATGTGCACCCACTGGGCGCGAATTTCCTCGCGACGTGGGGTGACGGCGTCCAAGGTAGGCTCTGTCAACGCCTTGAAGGTACATTTTTGGCGCAAGACGCTCCGGACTCGAGCCACATGGTCATCGGCTTCGGGTCGCCGGAAAAGGTGGACTACGTCATAGAGGTCGCGGGCACGTCCCCGCTCACCCAACGCGCGGACCTTTTCCGCGAACACCTCGACGTAGTCGTAGCAGAGTACGGTCATTCCGTCCGGGAGTTGATCGCTGTAGTCGTGTGCCACAACCAGTCGCGTCGGAGTTTCGACTACGATCTCGTCGGCCGTAAGATCGAGCTTGATACGGGGCATCACCGGAATGCCGAGAGGACCTCGATAGTACACACGCCCTTGTACCGCTGGCTTCCCGCCGCGCAGGTTCTCGTAGAGGTCGAATCGAAGCCGATCTACCGGAATGTCGATGCCAACGTGTTCGTACAGCGTTTCGGCGATTTCTCGAAAGACGTGTTCCAAGAAGGTCGGATCGAGATGAGTTGGGTCGAGGAGAGTAAAGTCGAGATCTTCGGAGAATCTGTAGGTTTCAACGTGGATCTTCTTCAGACAGGTTCCCCCCTTGAACACCCAGTCCTCCGAGATTTCGGGGTGCCTGCCAATCTCTTGTAGCAGCCAACCGAGAACGTAGTCTTTTTCTACGACGCTCGGTTGAAGCGACAGAACACGGGCACGTTCGAGGATCTCATCTTTGCTAATCATGGATGGGACGCGCCCAGTCATCTGGCACGCGGAGCCGCCAGCGCGACACCACCCGTGGACAAGGCATCGCTGGATCCAGATGTGTGAGACCGCGAGTTAGATTTCGCCTGCAACGCTCAAGCGTTTCCCCCTCCGTTATTCCCCGACGCTCTAACAAATATCCCAAGCGCTTGAACACCGCACCGTTTCCGAGTCGTTCCGCATAGCGAAGGAGATCCTCAATTCGCGAATCTCGGGCGCCGACGAAGTTGGTCAGGCAATCAGCGAGATGCTGGATGCCGGGTCCCGCCTCCGGTCGCGAGAGCATGTCGACGAGGGTACGTGTCGGATCCGATATGGGGATGCGTGTCGCGCCAACCCAATGCGTTCGCACCCCGAATACGGGTCCTGTGGCTGAGAAGATGACGTAGGTAATGCCGGCCCGTAGAATCCGTCGGTGCCGGCGAGTCCCGAGCACACACACGTCGCGGAAGAGTTGCTCGGTGAGGTCCCAATGATGTGCCGCTGTCCACCCGCCAACGTAACCTCTCGGAATGAGGTGTGGTACGACAAGCCACGGGTCTTCGAGTGGCGCCTCCGCACTCGAGCGTTCGAGCGGAATCGGCACGTAGTGGCCCCGCTGGATTCGCTTGAGCCATCCCTGCGTCGTCCAGCGTGCCAACCGTTTCGCGGCAGTTCGGCGATCGATCCCCAGAGCCGACGCGGCGTCAGCCACCGTGATCCATCCGTCGGTCTGTTGCAGGACCTTGGCGATCTCCTCACGAGATTGGGAACTGCGAAATAGCGTCATAGTACGTCAAAAGTATCATAGTTCCCCCAAAATGGGAACTATACGTCTCTAGGTATACTGATCGCTCTGGCCCTGCTCTGTGATTTCCCAGGAACATGACCCGATTCAGGCGCCTGGTCTCTCAGGGTGATGGAGCCAGCGACGGCTCGTCACGCATCCATCCAGCTCACCGTGGACACCTACGGTCGCTGGTTACCGGTAGGTAACAAGGCGTATGGACAAGTTCGACGCGCAACTGAGAGCGCACCGCGAAAAAAGTGGTAGCAAAATCAGAGAGCCACGCAGGCGCACGGCCGCACGTCATTGCAACCCCTGGAGCCAGCGCTCGGGGTCGAACCGAGGACCTGCTGATTACGAATCAGCTGCTCTACCACTGAGCTACGCTGGCGTCGTGAGCCTGGAAAAGGCGCAAACGGTAGCACACGGCCCGAACCGGCGAAAGGCACGGGGCGCCTGCCCGGCGGGGTCCCGGGCGGCGAGCAGCGGGAACCACGTCTTCCCGGCCGGGAGCGCGGGCAACGCGCGAGACGCTGGTGACGACCGTATCGGCAGGCTATGATGAGTCCCCACCGGAGGCGTGAACCCAATGAACGAGATCACCTGCTCCCGCTGCAACCGCACCACCGCCCCGATGCCCCGCGTGCCGTTTCCCGGGGAACTCGGTGAGACCGTTCACCAGCAGATCTGTGACGTCTGCTGGAAGGAGTGGCTGGGCGCTCAGGTCAACATGATCAACGAGTACCGCCTGACCATGGTCGACCCCGAACATCGGGCGACACTCACCGAGCAGATGAAGCAGTTCCTCGAGCTGAAGCTCTGACGCCACTCCCGGTGATCCC
>JBHHZI010000123.1:0-9678 GCA_046757965.1 Acidobacteriota bacterium
CCACCAGGATCACCTTGCCCCCCAGGGTCTCCTCGGCGGGTGTCCCGATGACCCGCACCTCTCCCGGCCGGTCGGCCATGGTCTCCGCCACACTGACGCCAGCTCCCACCGCAGCGGCGGCGATCAGATTATGGCCGCAGCCGTGGCCGATATCCGGCAGCGCGTCATACTCGGCCAGATATGCCACCACCGGCCCGGCCGAGCCAAGATGCCGGCGCGCCACGAACGCGGTCGGCAGCCCGCCCGTCTCGAACTCCACCGCGAACCCGTGGCTCGCCAGCAGCGCGCTCACCTGCCGCGCGCTCTCCTCCTCCTCGCCGGACAGCTCCGGCGCGTCATGAAGCCGGCGGGCGAGAGCAAGCAGCTCGGGCTGGAGCGCCGTGGCGATCCGGATCGCCCGTTCCTTCCGGTCCTGATCCTTTGCCATCATCAGTGTCGTCCTGGCGCCAGCAGGCGTGAAACGGTCGGAGCCGACCGTAAGCCGAGTTCTGTACCGGACGTCGCCGTCCGGCGATGGCCATTCATCTGGGAGAAAGGTCTCCCCTTCCCTCAAGCGACCTACCCGGGAGCTGGAGCGGGCCGCCCTCGTGACGCTCCCCTATTCGGTCTTGCTCCGCGTGGGGTTTACCCTGCCACCGGGAGTTACCTCCCGGCGCGGTGCGCTCTTGCCGCACCTTTTCACCCTTACCGCCCCGGGC
Source organism: Acidobacteriota bacterium (assembly GCA_046757965.1). Classification (GTDB taxonomy): domain Bacteria; phylum Acidobacteriota; class Polarisedimenticolia; order SMYD01; family SMYD01; genus JBHHZI01. Next base: position 699 of record JBHHZI010000123.1, read on the forward strand.
AAGCCCGGGGGTTGGCGGTTTGTTTTCTGTGGCACTTTCCCTGGGGTCGCCCCCGCCGGGAATTACCCGGCACGCTGCCCTGTGGAGCTCGGACTTTCCTCCACGGTACGAGACCGCAGCGGCCATCCTGCCGGCTCCGACCGCTCTGATGGTACCACCGGTCCGGATGGTGTCTCCAGGTGCGTCCCGTCAGCGGGAGGTGAACGCCGCCTCGATCAGTTCACACAGGAGATGACCGTAGAAGAGGTGCAGTTCCTGGATCACCGACGTGCGCCGGGCCGGCGCCCTGACGAGATGGGTCACGGCCGAGGACAGACCCGGTGGCGCCGCGTCCCCGGTGAAGAGCCCGGCGATACAGCCCCGCTGCCGCGCCATGGCCAGGGCCGCCACGATGTTCTCGGACGTCCCGGAGGTGGAGAGCGCCACGACGATGTCCCCGGTGCGACAGACCGCCTCGATCTGGCGCGCGAACACCGTGGCCTGACCCAGGTCGTTGCCCAGGGCCGTCACCGTGGCGCTGTTGGCCGACAGCGCACGCGCCGCCAGCGGCGGCCGGTCACTCACCTCGTAGCGCCCGACCAGCTCGGCCGCCAGGTGCTCCGACATGGCGGCGGAGCCCCCGTTGCCACAGAACACCACCTGTCCGCCGGCCTGCAGGCAACCGATACAATCGGCCCCGAGGGCCTCGACGCGAGCGAGTTCCCGTCCCGCCTCTTCCCACGCCGACCGGCGCGCGGCCAGCGCCTGTGACACCCGGGTCGGTCCTGTGTCGGTCTTCATGGTCTCCGTCTCATTGCGATCTTGACGAGGCATCGGCGGCATCGTCACGTTCGCCGGAGGCGCGGATGCGCCGCGCAATCTCTGAACTGGAAATGTTCGGGAGCAAGGGCGCCAGCACGACGCGGCCGCCCGCGGCCTCGACGAGCTGACGGCCCACGACGTCCTCCACCCGGTAATCGGCCCCCTTGACCAGGATGTCGGGGCGCAACGCCGCCACCAGACGTTCCGGAGTCGGCTCGTCGAAGGGCACCACCAGGGTCACCTCGGGCAAGGCGCCCAGGATCATCGCTCGCTCCTCCAGCGGCAGGAACGGCCGGCCATCGCCCTTCAGTTCACGGACCGAGCGGTCGCTGTTCAGTCCGACCACCACGACGCTGCCGTAGGACGCGCAGTACTTCAGCAGGTGAATGTGCCCGGCGTGAAGAAGGTCGAAACAGCCGTTGGTGAACACGACGCGTTCACCGGACTTCCGGCGTCGCGCGATGCGACGCGCCATCTCATCGCGCTCGACGATCTTGCGCGTGAGAACGGTCTCCGGACGGGCGTCGTGCTCGATCTCCTCCAGCGACACACGGGAGGTTCCGAGCCGCTCGACCGCCAGGCCGCCGGCCAGGTTGGCGATCTGGGCCGCGGGGAGCAGTTCGAGTCCCGCGGCACGGGAGAAGCCGAGCATCGCCAGGACCGTGTCTCCGGCACCGGTGACGTCGAAGACCTCGCGGCGCCGCGCCGGGACATCGGCGCGCGGTTCGGCCGGGCGGAACACCGACAGGCCCTCATCACCGCGGGTGATCACGGCCCAGTGTGCGCCGGTGGCGTGCAGCACGTGTTGCCCGGCCACGTCGATATCGGTCGCGGCGGGACCATCCACGCGCGCCGCGTGCCGCGCCTCCGGCCAGTTCAGCTTGATGCCGCGTACGCCGCGGTAGCGGTCGAGCGACGCCTGGGGATCGGGGTCGACCACGATCGGGATACTCGCCCTCGCCGCGCGGGCCACGATCTCGTCCCAGACCGCGCGCGACACCACCCCCTTGCCGTAGTCCGGCACGAGAACACCGTCGCAGCCGGACATCGCCGTCCCCAGGCGCGACAGCAGCGCTCGAGCCCCGGCCGCCGTAAGTGGCGTCCGCACCTCGCGGTCAAACCTCACCACCTGCTGGCGCCGCGTGACGACCCGCGTCTTCAGGGTCGTGTGCCGGCCCGGGAGAACGATGACGCCATCGCACGACACACCGCCGGCGTCGAGAGCAGCGCGCAGATCCTCACCCTCCGCATCGGCGCCGACCACACCGAACAGGGTCACCCGGGCCCCCAGCCCGGCGAGATTGGCGGCAACGTTCGCGGCCCCGCCGGGGCTCTGGCGGCACTCCCGCTGCCGGATCACCGGCACCGGCGCCTCGGGAGACAGTCGATGGGCATCGCCCTGCACGGTCCGGTCCAGCATCAGGTCACCGAGCACGAGAAGGCGCGGATGCGCCGACCGGAGGCGATCCCACGGGAAGTCGGCCGGGCGGATCATGCGGCCCGCTCCGTGGCGTCACGCACTCTCTCCATGACACTGCCGACGGAGAGGTCGAGCATGCAACGCCAGTGTCCCCGGGGGCAGCGACGCCCACCGTGCCGGCCACAGGGCCGGCACGGCAGGCCCTCCACCCCGACGATCCGGTGCGCCGCGCCTCGCGGGGCGTAGCCGAGCACCGGACCGGTCGGCCCGTACAGCGCCACCACCGGCAGGGCGGCAGCCTGCCCCAGATGCAGAGCCCCCGAGTCGTTGCTGACGAGGACGGCCGCGTGACGAAGCAGTGCGACGGTGCCCTCGGGACTCCACAGCCCGCACGCATCGTGTACACGCTCCCTCCGGCCGGCATCGACTCCTTCTCTCAGGGCCGCCGCGAGTTCCTGCTCTCTCCGTCCGCCGACGATCACGATGGAGTACTCGCCGGCCAGTCGTTCGGATAGCTCGGCGTATCTCTCCACCGGCCACCGTTTCGTCTCCCACACCGACCCCGGCGCGACAGCCACGAACCCATCGTCGATTCTCCGCCCGGCGAGCCAGTCTTTCACGCGGTGCTTCTCTTCGTCCGCGGCAAACGCCTCCAGGGGATGTCCGGCCCGGCCCGAGCGCGCCGGGTCCACACCCAGCGGACGGAGCAGTTCGAGGTTGCGCTCCACCTGGTGAAGCGAGGGATCGAACGGCACCGTGTCGGTCATCAGCAAGCGCACCGCCCGGTCGCCGAAGCCGATGCGCCGGGGGACCCGCCCCATCCGGGCCAGCAGCGCGCTGCGCAGCGAACGACGCGGTAGCAAGGCAACGTCCGGCTGTCGCGTCCGGATCCACCTCCAGGCGCGGGTGAATCCACGCGTCCCGCCATCGACCGCTCTCTTGTCCAGCACGAAGGTCTCGCCGATGAGCGGATGGTGCGCCACGGCTGACTGGCCTGCCGGGGAGGTCAAGAGGTCGATGCATCCGCCGGCGGCGATCTCGGCGGCCCCCCGGATCAGCGGAGTGGCGAGAAAGAGATCGCCGAGAAAGGCCGTATCGATGAGAAGAATCCGCAACGCGAGGTCCTGGGCCCGATACCGCGGGCGGCGTTATTCTATCTCAGCCGGCGCCTCCTCTCCCCTGTGGTAGCATGGCGGCCTTCGCGGTCCTTCCCGCCCCCGGTCCGGTGGCATCCGGTGCGGCCGCCAGTGGGTTTTTGATGGCTTCACCCGCCACCTCGGCACCAGCGCTTCCCCACAACATCGAGGCCGAGCGATCGGTTCTCGGTGCCGTGCTGGTCGACAATTCCGCCATCAACGTGGCGCTGCAACGCCTCAAGCCGACCGACTTCTTTCGCGATGCCCATCGACGCATCTTCCGGGCCATGGCCGCGCTGTCGGAGCGTTCCAAGGCCATCGACCTGATCACCATCAAGGAAGAGCTGCACCGCGCCGGCGATCTGGACAGCGCTGGCGGCCCGGCCGCTCTCGCGGCTCTCACCGACGGTGTTCCCCGGTCAGCAAACATCGATCACTATGCCGGCATCGTGAAGGACAAGGCGGTCCTCCGCGACATCATCACCGCTGCGAGCAAGATGCTGGACTCCTGCTTCGCCGATCGGCACGAGGCGAGCGAGGTGCTCGATGCCGCCGAGAAATCGATCTTCGCCATCGCCGAGGATCAGTACCGCGGCGGCTTCGCCACCATGAGCGAGATCGCCGATGACACCGTCACGCAGCTCCAGAGCCTGACCGGCGAGCACGGGGTCACCGGCCTGTCCACGGGATTCGCCAGGATCGACGACATGACCTCGGGGCTGCAGCGCTCGGACCTGATCCTCGTCGCCGCCCGGCCGTCCATGGGAAAGACAGCCTTCTGCCTCAACGTGGCACTCCATGCCGCCTTGCGCCACGGGAAGTCGGTCGGGGTGTTCAGCCTCGAGATGAGCAAGGAACAGCTCTATCTCCGCCTGCTCTGCAGCCAGTCCCGGGTCGACAACCACAAGCTCCGGACCGGGCGACTCGACCGTCGCGAGTGGACGGACCTGCTCCAGGCGGTGGACGTGCTCAACCAGTGCAGCATCTACATCGACGACACGCCCGGCATCACCGCGCTGGAGATGCGCGCCAAGGCGCGCCGCCTCGCGGCCGAGAAATCTCTGGACATGGTGATCATCGATTACCTCCAGCTCATGCGCGGTCGATCGCGCTACGAGAACCGGAACCTGGAGATCGCCGACATCTCCCGTTCCCTGAAGGAGCTGGCCAAGGAGCTGCGCATTCCCGTCGTGGCCCTCTCACAACTCTCCCGCGCCCCGGAGCAGCGCGGCAAGGACCGGCGCCCCCAGCTCTCCGATCTTCGTGAATCCGGCGCCCTCGAGCAGGATGCCGACGTGGTCATGTTCCTCTACCGACCCGAGCTGTACAACCCGGACGATCTGGAGGTTCAGAACGTCGCCGAGGTGATCATCGGCAAGCAGCGCAACGGGCCGGTGGGCAAGGTCGATCTGGTCTTCGTCAAGCAGTATGCGACATTTCATGACCCGGACTATCACGACGAGTTGCCGTGACTTCCGGCCGGCCTGACCTCCGGAACATCCTGGGTCTTCTCGCCGGCCGGCGCGCCACCTGGGCCGAGATCGACCTCGACGCCCTGCGCGACAATCTGACCGCCGTCCGGGCCCACTGCGGTGACCGCCCGATCTGGGCGGTCGTCAAGGCCGATGCTTACGGGCACGGCGCCTCGGCCTGCGCCCGGACGCTGGTCTCCGCGGGTGCCTCCGGACTGGTGGTGGCCCTGCCCGATGAAGGCGTGGCGTTGCGGGCAGCCGGCATCGAGGCGCCCATCCTGATCGCCGGGGCGCTCCCGACCGGGGCAGTGGATATCCTGATCGATCACGATCTCATGCCGGCGTTGTCGTCGGTTCGAGATCTGGACCGGTTCGCGGCGGCAGCATCTCGGCGCGAGTGCCGGCCCACCTACCATCTGGAGCTGGACACCGGGATGACGCGGATGGGACTTTCCCCGGCGGATCTCCCGGCCTTTCTGGATGCCGCTGGCCGCACCGGGCGCTGCGAGATGGGCGCCGTCTTCTCGCATCTGGCCGGCGTACACGACCCGGCGGGAGCAGGCGCCCGGTCACAGCTCGCCCGCCTGCAGGAACTGGCCGGGCAGGTGGTGCACAGGCTGGGACACGCGGTGCCGTGCCATCTGGCCGCCTCTCCGGCCGTCTGTGCCTTTGACGAGGCCTGGTTAGACGGCATCCGGCCCGGCCTGCTGCTCTATGGCGTCCGGCCGGACGAGGCGCTCACGCCGCCGGCAGGCCTGCGGCAAGTGCTCTCGTTGCGGACGGCCGTGGCGCTGGTGCGGCAGGTTCCGGCGGGCCGTGCAGTGGGGTATGACGGCACCTTCGTGACCCCGTCGGCCACGCGCATCGCGGTGCTGTCAGCCGGCTACGCCGATGGCCTGAACCGCGCCGCGGCCGGCCGTGCGGAGGCGTTGCTCGGCGGCAACCGCTGTCCGTATCGCGGCGCCGTCAACATGGACCTGGCCCAGGTGGACGTCGGTCCGCGGACCGCCGTCGAGGACGGCAGCATCGCGACGCTGATCGGCACCGACGGGGAGGATCGGATCACCATCGAGGAACTCGCCGACCGCACGGAACGCACGCCGTACGAATGGCTGACCGGAGTGGGAGCCCGCGTTCCCCGGATCTACATCGAGCATCACGAGATCACCGGCAGCTACACGCCCGCGACATACCAGCAACCGTCGGCGAACGACGTCTCGGCACCGTCCTGACCCGGAACCGTGTGTTAACATGATGAAAAGGTGATGGTTCCCCGGTGAGAATGGAGCACGGACGACCGTCGATGGAGGCCTGATCATCGCCAGCCGGATCTTCTCCCCTTCGCTCGCCGCGGTCGTCTTCGCGCTGGCCGCCATCGGCCTCGCGCCGTCAGCCGGCTTGCCTGCCGGATGGCCCGTGCACGGTCCGGTGCTCGATGCCGCGCTCGGCCTCCTGATGGCGGCCGTCGTCGTCGGTCTGCATCGATCGGTCTCGCGACTCCCCCTGCGGACGGTGCTCGGCGGCACGGCCGGTTTCCTGGCGGGAGGTCTCGTCGTTCGCCTGCTGTGGCCGTTCTGGCCTGAGGCCGGCCCCGGAGGCCAAGGCCGCTGGCTCGTGGCGCTGGCGCTGCTCTACGCCACCACGGCCGTCGGGGGAACGAAGGGGGCCACCTTCCGTCTCGACGGCGTCAAGAACGCCTGGTGCGGGGAGGCACCCCGCGTCGCCTCGAAGATCGTCGACACCAGCGTCATCATTGACGGGCGCCTCAATGACGTGGCCGAGACCGGTTTCCTTGACGGCCAGCTTCTCGTCCCCCAGTTTGTCCTCAGGGAACTCCAGCAGGTCGCCGACTCGTCCGACCCCCTCAAGCGGGCCAGGGGTCGAAAGGGTCTGGAATCGCTCAACAGCATGAAGAAACTGCCGCAGATCCGGATCGAGGTCACCCAGATGGATTTTCCCGCGATTCCAGACGTCGACATGAAACTCATCGAACTCGCGCAACGGACCGGCGGCAAGATCATCACCAACGATTTCAACCTGAACAAGGTCGCCCGCGTGCGCGACGTCCCGGTCCTCAATATCAATGATCTGGCGAATGCTCTCAAGCCGGTCGTTCTGCCGGGCGAGCCCATGCGCGTGTTCATCATCAAGGAAGGAAAGGAGCCCAACCAGGGCGTCGCCTATCTCGACGACGGGACCATGGTCGTGGTCGACGACGGCAAACCACTGGTCGGTCAGAAGGTGAACATCGTGATCACTTCCGTCCTGCAGACAACAGCCGGAAAGATGTTCTTCGGTCGCTGCGATCTGTCCGCCCCGTCAGGCGCGATGGAGCGCCGTCGGGCCGCGACATGAGGCGATCTCGTGCCGGTCTCGTCGCGGCACTCCTGCTCGTCGCCCTCGGCATTCCGGCCCGGGGCGCCGGCCCCGATGACCGCATCGCGGTCCTGCCTCTTGCCAACCTGACCGGCGAGAAGAGCTTCTACTGGCTGGGAGAGGCGTTCGCGGAAGGAGTCTCCGACCAGCTTCTCGCCGCCGGCATGGCGGTGGTCCCGCCGGCGCGGCGTCGCGGGGCGGCCCGGGAACTCGGCCTCGCACCGGACCGTGCGTCGACCCTGGCGTCGGATATCCTCCTCGCCCGGCGCCTGAACGCGTCCCTCCTCGTCGTCGGCGAGGTCCGCTGGGAGGAGTCCCGTCACCTCCGGATCGAGGGGCGCATCCTGCGTGCCGACGCTCCCTCCATCGACGAGCCGATCGTCCTGCGTGGCGAGCTGAACGACCTCTACAAGATGCAGAAGCAGCTCGCCCACCTGCTGCTGCCAACGGCCAGGGGGCGCAACGCCCAGGCCCAGATCGCTCCGCTGGCCGCGCTCACGGATGTGCCGCTGTCCAGCTTCGAGGCCTACATCAAGGCCGTCACCGCTTCCGACCGGCCCGCCCGGGAAGCCTTCCTCGACCGCTCTCTGGCCGCAGACCCGTCGTTCGCGCCGGCGTTGATCGCCCGCGCCCGGCTTGATCTCGACGATGGCAAGGCCCGGGAGGCCAGGTTGTGGCTCGATCGGATCGCCGTGGAACGCATGGCCTTTCCCGAGCGCTACTGGCTCGCCCGGGGCGACACCGCGGCAGCTCGCGGGGATCGGGGCAGCGCGTTCGACCTCTACGGCAAGGCGCTTGCGCTCCGCGACTGGCCGCTGGCACACTTCCACATGGCGGCGGTGCTCGCGCAGCAGGGCAAGCTGCTGGATGCACGGCAGCAGGTGGAGGCCGGCCTCCTGGCCGATCCGTCTCATCCCCTCGGCATCGAACTGCGCGAGGCCCTCACCCACTCCCACACCGGCGAGACGCCTTCGTGAGAACGGCCTGCCCGGTCCTGGTGCTCTGCCTGGCCGGCCCGGTCCTGTTGGCGGCCGGTGGCACCGCCTCGATTCCGGCCGAGAAGCGCGCGGTCCAGCTGGCGGACATCGATCATCTCAGGCTCGCCGGAGTCGAGACCGCCATGCTCGATGTCCGCGCGATGGATGTCTATCTCGAAGGACACCTGCCGCCGGCGCGGCCACTGGACGTTGACCGACTGGCGGACCTGGTGCTCGTGCCGTCCGGACCGGACACCGCCGGCATCCTGCGCCTGATGGAACGGATCCCGTTGCGAGCCAGCCGTCCCGTCCTGGTCTACGCGGCCGCCACAGCCGAGCGCCGCGACGGCTACGCGGCCTGGCTCCTGTCGTATGCGGGCTTTCCCCGCGTCGAGGTCATCGACGGGGGCTTCGGCGCCTGGTACCGCCGGCGCAATCTGGGTGTGTTCCAGGGCTACCCCGTCCCCGCCGGCTCCAGCATGCTCCGCCCGGCGGATCTGCATCCCCGCCCGGGGATCCGGGTCGACCCGTCCGCCGTGGACGCGGAGCTGGCGGCCGGCGCCGCCGTGGTCGAGATCCTCCCCGCCGGGAGCGCCAGCCCGGCAGCCGGCACCATCCGGGTCGACGAGTTGCTCGACGACAAGGGATTCTTCCTCTTTCCGCTTCCCATCGAGAAACTCCTCTCCTCGCGCGACATCGACCCCGGGGCCCGGCTCATCCTCCGTGGACCGGTTCATCCCGCATCATTCGCCTGGGTGGGCCTCGTCGCCAACGGCTTCGACGCGGCTCTGATCCACC